>JAYWBB010000100.1:0-12926 GCA_043781855.1 Nevskia sp.
GGCGCGCTGGTTTGGTGTCGCCGATGCCGACCTCACCTCGGTCTTCCCGAATCTCGCCAACTTCGGCAGTAACCGGACGCTCGGCTTCCTCGGCTGAGCGCAAACTTTTTGGTGTGACCCGACCCCCGGCACCGAAACGGTGCTGGGGGTTTTTCATGTCGATTGACCACAGGCGCAATACCGGTTCGCCATCGATAATCGCCCACGACGCTCCGACCGACAAGGGATATCGAAAATGAAACCCGGCCTCGCTGTTTCGACGACACTGCTGTTCGGGCTCATGGTCTCCGCCGGTTGCGACGGCAAGAGCACGGCTGCGGCAGCGTCGCCGATGCACAACGAGGACCGCAGCCGCGACGAGTACCCGCTCGACCTGCACATCCTCGTCGACCAGTTCGGTTATCGGCCGAACGATACGAAAACTGCCGTGATCCGCAATCCGCAGGTTGGCTACGACGCCGACAAAAAATTCGTAGCCGGCAAACACTACGAGGTTCGCCGCCAGGGCAGTGGCGAGGTCGTCTATTCCGGTGAGCCGAGTCCCTGGAACGACGGTGCACTTCAGGAATCTTCCGGCGATAAAGGCTGGTGGTTTGACTTCTCCTCGGTGACCGCGCCCGGCAGCTATTTCGTCTATGACGCAGAGCGGAAGCTGCGCTCGGCGATGTTCGCGATCGACCCTCAGGTTTACCGCAAGGTCCTCAAGGCCGCGATGCGGATGTACTACTACCAGCGCAGCGGCTTCGCCAAGCAGGCGCCGTTCGCCGAGGCCTGCTGGACCGACCGCGCCGCCTATCTCGGCGCCAATCAGGATGCCGAGGCGCACGACGTTACCGACCCGAAGAATCCCGAGAAGGTCCGCGACCTGAGCGGCGGCTGGTTCGACGCCGGCGACACCAACAAGTACGTGACCTTCGCCGTGCAGCCCGTGCACCAGCTGCTCATGGCGTATCAGGAGAAGCCGGCCGTGTTCGGCGACGACTTCGGCATCCCCGAATCCGACAATGGCATTCCTGATCTCGTCGACGAAGTGAAATGGGAAACCGACTGGCTGAAGAAAATGCAGTACGCCGACGGCAGCGCCGCGCTGAAAGTCGGCAATACCGTGCTCGCCGACGCCAGCCCGCCGAGCACGGATCGGTCGCCGCGTTTCTACGTGCCGGCCTGCACCTCGGCAACGATCGCCGTCGCCGGCATGTTCGCGCATGCGTCGCTGGTCTACGGCAAATTTCCGGCGTTATCCAATGACGCCGCCGACCTGAAAGCGCGCGCGATCAAAGCCTGGAATAACTATCAAGGCATTGCGAAAAAGCAGACCGATTGCGATACCGGCGCCGTGCACGCGGGCGATGCCGATCTCAGCGCGGCCGATCAGGCCGGTGTCGCGGCCGAGGCGGCGATCTACCTTTTCGCAGTGACCGGCGATGCGCAATACCAGGATTATCTCAAGGCGCATCATCAGGAAATGAAGCCGTACAACGACATCGGCTGGTCGCGTTACAAGCCGGATCAGGGCGAGGCGCTGCTGTTCTACACGACACTGGCGAATGCCGACGCGGCGCTGAAGAAAAAAATCCTCGCCGACAAGCTGGCGGACGTGAAGGCCGGCAACCAGGTCTATGGGTTTACGCCGAACGACGATCTCTATCGAAATTTCCTGCACCCCGCCCAGTACCATTGGGGCAGCAATGGTCCGCGCGCCTCGTACGGCACTTCCAACAAGGACGTGGTCAGCTATCAGCTCGTACCGGATTCCCGAAGCTACGAGCTGCGCGCCGAGGACACGCTGCATTATTTCCACGGCGTGAATCCGCTCGGCATGGTCTACCTGACCAATATGTCGAAGCTCGGGGCGAGCTCTTCCGCCAACGCGATCTTTCACAAGTGGTACTGGGAAGGCACGAAGTGGGGCGATGCAAGAACATCGTCCTGCGGTCCGGCACCGGGCTATGTACCGGGCGGGCCGAATGCCAGCGCGGCGAGCAATGGCGTACCGGATCGCGTTTCGCCGCCGGCGCGCCAGCCGCCGCAGAAGTCTTACCGCGACTGGAATGCCAACGCCGACGCCGCCTGGACGGTGACGGAACCGGGCATCTATTTCCAGTCGGCCTATCTGAAGCTGCTGAGCAGCCTCACCGACTGACGATGGCTGGTCACGGCGTGCCGAGGCGTTCGAGCGTCGCCGTGCCGGCCCAGATTCCGGGAATCGCGTGGAGCGCCTCACTGCCCTGCACGGTCTCGCCGCCGAAACAGAGCCGCAACTGCGGTTCAGCCTGTGACAGGCGCTCGCCGTAGCGCGCCTTCAGGTATTGCCCGAACGGCCAGGCGTGAGTCGGCGCGCGAAAATTCCGTTCGATCGCGTTGTTCGAGTTCACCGGAAAATCACCCGGCATGCCGAGGCTCAGCCCGCCGGTCACCTCCGGATGCTGGTCCAGCCAGGCGATCATCTGCTGAAGCTGCCGCGTCTTCTCGCCTTCCGCACGCAGCGGCTGCACCAAGGGGTCGACGATCGGTACCGATACGTCGAGCTTCAACGCAAGAAGCATCGCGAAGGTCGCGGCAATCGCGATGAACGCGCCCCGGCGCAAGCCGGTCGTGGCGAACGCAGACAGCTCGACGCCGCCGATCGTCGCAAGGATGCAGGGCATAAGTACGAACAGCGCATAAGTCGGCGAGCCGGTACCGGTAGCCACCGGCAGGAGTGCCGTCACGGCGATCAACGCGGCCAGCGCCAGGCGCCCCGAGAACAGGCTGCGCAAGGCGCAGACGGCAATCCACGCGAGGATTACCGGAACCTCCAGGGCGCTCAGCAGCGCGGCCAGCATCAGCGCGCCGCCGCCGCGAACCAGACGCTGCCGCGACGAACCCGGCGCGGCGACGGCCGCAAGCACGGCCAGCAGCAGCGACAGCAGCGATAGCAGGGGTTTCAATTCCAGTGCTCGATACGAACTGAGCAGGCCGAGCATAGCGCTGCCCTGCCCGAGATCGGTGGACCGGGATACCAGCAGCTTGGTCGCGACCGCCGCGAGCAGGATGGCGACGACGGCGGCTGGCAAGCTCGCAGGCCGGCCTCGTCGGCGGTTCTCCAGCCAGCATCCGCCGATGTACGCGGCGACGAAGAGCAACGCAAAAGTGTGGAACAGCGCCACGACAGTGGCCACTGCCAGCAGTCCGAGCGCGACCGGCCAGGTCAGTACCGGCTCGCGACGCTCGCGCACCAGCAAATACGCGAGAAACATGAACAGCGGCCCGTAGAACACGCCGTGCAGATGGAACAGGTAGATATAGCCGGAAAAAAAACCGGCGCCACAGATGAAACTCAGCCAGGCGAAACCGAGACGGTTCGGCGTTGCGCGGAGCGCCAGCAGCCAGGCTGCGGCGGTCAGCGCGAAGTTGAGCAGTTGCTGCGGCCAGATGCCGCCCTGCGTGAGATGGAAACCCAGCCAGGCCAGTGCAACACCCAGCGGCCGCCAGGTTTGAACGGGAGTGATCGGATTGGAGCGCAGCGCGTCCCAGAACGAAATTTTATCGAGTTCGATCGCCCAGACCAGCGACTCGTTGTGATGCTCCCAGGGAAACCCGAGGAAAAACCACAGTGCGATCGAAGAGACGGACAGAAGCGCGGCAAGGCGCGCTTCGGTGGCTGGAGCGGAGAGCATCGGACCCCGATTGAAAGGCGCGGCGCAGGAGGGAAAAACCCACGTTGTCATCATACGGAGACTGTTCCGGCTGCGCACCCGCAGCCCCGCCCGAACGCCGACAAAGCGTGAGCCAGCGCACAGTTCGACACTGAACTTCAGGGGCTCGCGTGTATCATCCGCATGCCATCCTGCTCGAACGGGGGGATGACGATTACGGCACGCGGCACGGGTCCTGCTTTATCTGGGACGAACTGCGCTCCGCTGACCGACCGGCACGGCATCACGTTCGTACCGACCCCGACTCCGGAATAGACCATGCTGCGATCGCCCAACGTGCACGATGTTTCGCCTCGCCAGCCGCACTGGGTGCCCGATTATCGCTATGCGCTGGTCATGGTGGTGATGATCTGGGCGCAGCTGTACTACATGATCGTGCCGGAAAGCTTCGGGGCCATCGGCACCCCCTACGGCGCCTCCACGGGCCTCTACCGCCTGATCAAACTGGGCCTGCTCGGACTCGCCGCGCTGCTGATCGCGTGGCGCGCCGGACTGGCCTGGCTCCTGCTCCGCACGATCAATCCGTTCCTGCTCGGCTTTGTGCTGCTCGCCGGCGCCAGCACCGCGTGGTCGATCGAACCCGGGGTCACGGTCCAGCGCATGATCGGCGTCGTCTCGACCCTCCTCGTCTGCATCGCCTTCGGCCTCGTGAGCTGGCGGCGCACACGTTTCCAGGACGCCGTGCGTCCGGCGGTGACGGCACTCCTGCTGGCGTCGATCCTGGTTGCGCTGGTCAGTCCCGATCTCGGTATCGAACAGGGCACGACGTTCACGCTGGCGGGATCCTGGCGCGGCGTGACCTTCCAGAAGAATGCGCTCGGCCATCTCGCGAGTTTCGGCCTCGTGTTCTGGCTCCATGCCTGGCTCGCGCGCGACGCGAAGCTCCTGCCCGTTCTGGCCGGGCTGGCCATTTCCGTGACCGCGCTGATCGGCTCGCGCAGCTCGACCTCGTTGCTGTCGGGTGTGTTCGCCTGCATCTTCCTCTTCCTGCTGCTGCGTTCGCCGCAGAACCTGCGCCGCTACATGCCGTTCATCATCGGCGCCTTCGCCATCCTGGTGCTGACCTACGCACTGGCCGTGCTCAAGGTCGTGCCGGGGATGGATGCGCTGTTGACACCGATCACCGCGCTGACCGGCAAGGACCAGACGTTCTCTAACCGCAGCGTGATCTGGGAAATCATCAACGAGCACATCAAGCTCGCGCCGATTCTTGGCAGCGGCTACGGGGCCTACTGGACCGGCCCTTACCCGACCTCGCCATCGTTCGTGTTCCTGACCAAAATGTATTTTTATCCGACGCAGGCGCACAACGGTTATCTCGAGACGATCAACGATCTTGGCTACGTCGGGCTCTCGTTCCTGCTCGGCTTCCTGTTCTTCTATGTGCGCCAGGCACTGCAGTTGTTCCGGCTCGATCGAGCGCAGGGGGCGCTGTTCCTCGGTTTGTTTTTTTTGCAGGCGATCGCAAACCTGTCCGAGGCCAACTGGTTTCAGGCGACCAGTTTCGAGTGGGTGATCATGATGATCTCGACGGTCGCGCTGGGGCGCTCTTTGCTCGAGTTCCGCCTGCGCAGCTATTTCGGCCGGCCGGGCGAACAGCAACCGGAGCCGAGCGCGACCCCTCGCGCCGACCCGGGAATCGCCTGGACCGGGCGGATGCCCGGCGATGTCGCCGAACGGCGCTGACCCGTGATCACGAACCAGCCACCCGGGGAATTTTTTGACTGAAGACATCGTCGTGCGTCCCGCCGCCGGCAAACGTCGGGCGCTGATCCTGCTCGCCGGGCTCGGTGTGTTCGCCTACATGGGCGCCGCGCTGGCGACCGACGCAGGCAAGCTGGTCGGGGCGCTGCAACAGCTGGGCTGGCTCGGCGGCGGTCTGGTGCTGCTGCTGTCGCTGGTCAATTACCTGTTGCGCTTCCATCGCTGGACGCTTTACATCGCCAAGCTCGGCCACGCCGTGCCGACGGCGCGCCATCTGCTCTATTACCTCTGCGGCTTCGCGTTCACGGTAAGTCCGGCCAAGGCCGGCGAGGCCGTGCGCTCGGTGTATCTGCGTGAACACGGCGTGACGTATCCCGAGAGCATTGCCGCACTGTTCGTCGAACGTCTGCTCGATCTGCTCGCGATGGCCCTGCTCGCCAGCCTGATCGTGCTCGATCAACGAACCTGGTGGCCTTTGCTGGTCGGCGCGGTGACGGTGACGGTCGGCCTGCTGATCGTCGTCGGCCAGCCGACCGTGCCGCAGTGGATCGCCGGTCTCGCCGAGCGCCGCGCGGGCCGCATTGCTCGCGCGCTGGCCGGCATCGCCAGCCTGCTCAGGTCCTCGCAGCGAATGTTGCAACCCAAGCTCCTGATCGCCGGCCTCGCGCTCGGCGTGATGGCCTGGGGCGCCGAGGGCATCGGCTTCCACCTGATCTGCGAGGGCCTGCAAATCGACCTCGGCCCCGCCGCAGCGACCGGTATCTATGCCATCGCAGCACTCGCCGGCGGTGCGGCGTTCTTCATGCCGGGCGGCATCGGCGGCATGGAAGTAGTGATGACGACCCTGCTCGTCGCGCGCGGCGCGCCGCTGCCGACGGCGGTCATCGCCACCCTGCTCTGCCGCCTCGCGACACTCTGGTTCGCCGTGCTGATCGGCCTCGTCGCCGCCGCCATCCTCGAAACCCAGGCCCGCAGCCAGCCGGCCCGCTCCCTGCCATGAACGCCACCGCCATTCCGCTTTGCGTCGATCTCGACGGCACGCTGACGCCCGTCGACACCCTGCACGAGTCCCTGCTCGCGCTGGCCAAGCAATCGCCGCGCGCACTGCTGTCCCTGCCCGGCTGGATCGCCCGCGGCAAGGTCGAACTGAAGCGGCAGGTTGCCGCGCGCGCGACCATCGACGCCGCCACGCTGCCTTACCGCGACGACCTCATCGAGTGGCTGCGCGCCGAACGCGCGTCGGGCCGCAAGCTGGTGCTCGCGACGGCATCGAACCGTGCAACTGCGGAGGCCATCGCGCAACACCTCGGGCTGTTCGATGAAGTCATCGCGACCGACGACCGCGCGAACCTTTCCGGTGAGGGCAAGCGCAGCGCGCTGGTCGAGCGCTACGGCGAAAAGGGTTTCGACTACATCGGCAACGATGCGGTGGACCTGCACGTCTGGAAATCGGCGCGGCAAGCGGTCGTCGTCGGTACCCGGAGCCTCGCCGAACGCGCCCGCAGGGTTGCCGACGCCGGGCCGGTATTCGCGCCGGCACCGGCATCGCTGCAGGTCTGGGTCAAGGCCGTGCGGCTTTATCAGTGGGTCAAGAACCTGCTGGTGTTCGTGCCGGTCCTGCTCGCGCATGGCTTCACGCAACCATTGGTGATGCTCAACGCGGCACTCGCCTTCCTCGCGTTCGGCCTCTGCGCGTCGAGCGTCTATCTGGTCAACGACCTGTTCGACCTCGCCGCCGATCGCCGCCACAAGCGCAAGCGTTTCCGACCGTTCGCGTCCGGTGCGCTCTCGGCGAAACATGGCGTGCTCGTCGCGGCACTCCTGCTGTCGAGCGCGATCGTCATCGCGGCCCTCGTGAACTGGCGCTTCTGCGCGGTGCTTGCGGCGTACTACGTCGTTACCTGGGCCTATTCGCTGTCGCTCAAGCGCAAGGCGCTGGTCGATGTCATGACGCTGGCCGGGCTTTACACGATCCGCATCATCGCGGGGGCCGCCGCAACGTCGATCCCGCTGTCGTTCTGGCTGCTGGCATTTTCTGTCTTTCTGTTTCTGAGTCTCGGCATCGTCAAGCGCTACACCGAGCTCGACGATGCCGAGCCGTCGGGCAAGGTCGCCGGACGCGGTTACAGCGCGGCCGACCTGCAACTGCTGCAAAGCCTCGGCACGTCGTCGGGCTACTGCGCGATCGTGGTCATGGCGCTGTACGTCAACAGCCCGGACTCGCAGGCGCTATACCAGCACTCGAAGGGACTGTGGCTGATCTGCCCTCTGATGCTGTTCTGGATCAGCCGCATCTGGCTGTTGGCCACGCGCGGCCAGATGCACGACGACCCGATCATCTTCGCGCTGCGCGATCGCATCAGCCTGGTGGTCATCGGCATGGTCGGCGTTGTCGTCGCGCTATCGATCTGAGATGGCGATCTGAAATGACGCAGCCTGGAACATCCTGGGGCCGCTGGCCGCGCCACGCGCACCGGTTGCTGCCGCTCGCGAACCGCTTCGATGCCTTGCCGAACCTGGCGCCGATGCTGCCGTATGGCAACGGCCGCAGCTATGGCGATGTCTGCCAGAACGACGGCGGTACGTTGCTGCTGACGCGCGGGCTCGACCGCTTCATCGCCTTCGATCCGGCGACCGGCGTACTCGACTGCGAAGCGGGTGTACTGCTTTCCGAGATCATCGACCTGGTATTGCCCCGCGGCTGGTTCCCGACGGTCACGCCGGGCACCCGCTTCGTGACCGTGGGCGGTGCGATCGCCAACGACGTGCACGGCAAGAATCATCATCGCGCCGCGAGTTTCGGCAATCACGTCATCGAATTCGAACTGCTGCGCTCGGACGGCCAGGTGCTGCGTTGTTCCCCGACCGAGAACCGCGACTGGTTCGTCGCGACCATCGGCGGTCTCGGCCTCACCGGCCTGATCCGCCGCGTGCGCCTGCAATGCAAACGCGTGCCGGGGCCGTGGATTCGCGGCGACAGCCAGCGCTTCGGCAATCTCGACGAGTTCTACGCCATCACGCGCGAATCCGATGGCGACTACGAGTACACGGTGGCGTGGATCGATTGCACGGCCAGCGGCGCAAAACTCGGCCGCGGCATCTTCACCCGCGGCAATCACGCGCCGGCGCGCGCGGTGGCGCGCGGCGGACGCGCGTTGCGCATGCTGCTGACGCCGCCGCTGTCGCTGGTCAATCGCCCCAGCTTGAGCGCGTTCAACACGCTGTACTTCAATCGCGCGGCGGCGCGGGCGGACGGCGCGCTCTGGCATTACCGGCCGTTCTTCTACCCCCTCGACGGCATTCTCGAATGGAACCGCCTGTACGGGCCGCGCGGCTTCTATCAGTATCAGTGCGCAGTGCCGGAAGCCGGCGCGATCGACGCGCTGAACGAGATGCTGCGGCGGATCGGTCGCTCCGGGCTCGGCTCGTTCCTCGTCGTGCTCAAGACTTTCGGCCGCATTCCCTCGCTCGGCATGATGTCGTTCCCGCGGCCGGGCGCGACACTTGCGCTGGATTTTCCGAATCGCGGCGAGAAGACCCTGGCCCTGCTCGAAGCGCTCGATGAGATCACACGCAGCGTCGGCGGCGCCGTCTATCCGGCGAAGGATGCGCGCATGTCGGCCGCGTCCTTTCAGCATTATTTTCCTGCGTGGCAGGCGTTCGGCCGCTATGTCGATCCGCAGTTTTCCTCGTCGTTCTGGCGGCGCGTCACCGAGGTTTGAAGCAATGAAAAGAATCCTGATCATGGGCGCGACCTCGGCGATTGCCGAAGCCACCGCCCGCGAATTCGCGCAGCGTGGCGACGCCATGTTCCTCGTCGGGCGCAATTCCGCGCGGCTGAACGCGATGGCCGACGATCTGCGCCTGCGCGGCGCACCGACCGTCGAGACCTTCGTGCTCGATGCGCGCGAGATCGCGGCTTATCCGCGCATGCTCGACGACGCCAGCCGCCGCCTCGGCGGCCTCGACACCGCGCTGATCGCGCACGGCACGTTGTCCGACCAGGCGGCCTGCCAGGTTTCGGTCGAGGCGATGCTCGAAGAATTCCTGATCAACGGCTTGAGCACGATGGCGCTCTGCACCGAACTTGCGAACCGTTTCGAGCCGCAGGGCCGGGGCATGATCGCGGTGATCTCGTCAGTGGCCGGCGATCGCGGCCGGCAGTCGAACTACGTCTACGGCTCGGCGAAGGCGGCGGTCACCGCGTTCACCAGTGGCCTGCGCCAGCGGCTGTATCCGAAAGGCGTCCAGGTCCTGACGATCAAGCCCGGTTTCGTCGACACACCGATGACCGCAGCGTTCAGCAAGGGTCCGCTCTGGGCCACGCCGGCCGATGTCGCGAAGCACATCGTGAGGGCGATGACCAAGGCGCGGCCGGTGCTCTACACGCCGTGGTTCTGGTGGCCGATCATGGCGATCATCAAGTCGATCCCCGAGTTGGTGTTTCGCCGGCTGAAACTCTAGTGAGCCAGTAGCCGATGATCGCCGATGCTCTCGCGCGTGCCGCCGTCAACGGCATGGATCCTCTTGGCCCTGTGCTGGCCGTCGCGGCGTTCGCGATCGCGCTCGCGAGCGCCGGGCTGCTGGTGCGCCTGTTCGGCGAAGCGCCGGCCGCTGGCCGCTACGGCTCGATCGACGGTCTGCGCGGCTTTCTCGCGTTCTCGGTGTTCCTGTTCCACTCGGCCTGCTGGTATTTTTTTCTGCGCACCGGCAAGTGGGGCGACCTGCCATCGCATCTCTACACGCATTTTGGTGGCAGTGCCGTGGCGCTGTTCTTCATGATCACGGCGTTTCTGTTCGGGACGAAAGTCCTCGACAGCCGGGAACGACCGATCGACTGGCAGCGGCTTTATGTCGGGCGCGTGATGCGCCTGACGCCGCTGTATCTGTTCGCGATGCTGCTGCTGTTCGCGCTCGTCGCGATCGAATCGCACGCCACGCTGCGCCAACCGCTGCACGATCTGCTGCGCGATACCGCCATCTGGCTCGGCTTCTCCATCTTCGGCGAACCCGATCTGAACGGTGTTGCCGACACGACTCGGCTGCTGGCCGGCGTGACCTGGTCGCTACCCTACGAATGGTTCTTCTACCTGCTGCTGCCGTTGCTGGCGCTGCTCGCGGGCGAGCGGGCGCCGGTGCGCTGGGTCACCGCCGGTCTCGCCGTCGCGATCGTGATTGCGCTCGGCCTGAGCAACCGGATCGCGTACCTGTCGTTTCTCGGCGGCATCGTGGCGGCCATTGCGGTGCGCTCGCCGGTGCTCCGCACGCGTCTGTCGGGAAACGCGGGCGGGATCGTGGCTTGCATTTGTATGGCGACCGCCGTCCTGCTGTTTCCATCGGCCTACAGCCGTCCGACCCTGCCGCTGCTGACCATCGCGTTCGTCATCGTCGCCTGCGGCAATACGCTGTTCGGGCTCCTGGTCTCGGCTGCCGCGCGCAGACTCGGGCAGATGTCCTACAGCCTTTATCTGCTGCACGGTGCGTTCCTTTTCACGGTCGTTCATTACCTGATCGGCGTCGACACGGCGCGCGCGTTCACCCCGGCGCAGCACGGGCTGACGACTCTGCTCTGCACGCCGGTGCTGGTCCTGCTCTGCGCGCTGAGCTACCGGCTGATCGAAGCGCCGGGCGTGAATGCGACGCCGCGGTTTAGTGCCTGGCTCAAGCAGCCCAGGGCATTGCGCGCAGTGGTTTGAAGCTCGTGGTCATCCGGTGGCTGGCGCCGTCGTCGAGCGCATTCTGGATCGCCAGCACGATCTCGTTGTTGTGCAGGCACCAATCGGCCGGCATGGGCGACTCGCGCTGCTCGCCGATCGCCGTCGCCAGTTCCGCCGGGCCCCGGCAGAATTCCATCGGATTGGTCTTGCGCGGTCGCGCGGGCGCGTCGGGAATACTCGGCAACGCAACGCGCTCCCGGAACGGATTGAGGATCATCTTGCGGCGAATATTGAGCAGGCGGCGGATGTAGACCGGCTGCCGGTAGTTCCAGGCGTGGTCGGTACAGAGGATGCCGGTATCGCCGAAGATGCGCAGGCGCTGATCGTGCGGCGCGACGATGCTGCACGTCAGCCGCGCGACGACACCCGAAGCAAAGCGGATGCAGGCGCTGGAGAAATCCGGCGCCAGACGATCCAGCGGCGCGTCGGTCTCCTTGTCTGGATACAGGCAGGACGAAAACGCCGTGACGGACACTGCCGGCCCGAAAAACGCCGTGAACCAGCCGACGTAATAACCGGCGTGTTCGAGCGTGCAGCCGACTTCGAACTCGTCCTTCCACGGCCAGGGCCGGCCGGAATCGCTACGCCACCGGCGATACGGCATCTTGTGAACCAGGCCGTCGTCCATCTCGGCATAGACCAGCTTGACCTGCCCCACACGGTTCTCGCGCAGCGCGCGCCACAGCGCCTGCGCCGTTTCGCCGAGCAGGTTGCAGGGTGCGGACGCGATGCGCAGCCCTTTCGCCGCCGCAAGCGCAACGAGTTCGCTGGCCTCGGGCATCGCCATCGCGAACGGCTTTTCGGAGTAGACGTGCTTGCCGGCTTCGAGTGCGGCTTTCGACACGGCGTAATGACTGTCGGGATTGCTCAGGTTGAGCACGAGTTCGACGCTGGCATCGGACAGCAGTTCGTCGAGGCTGCCGTAGATTCGCCGGATGCCATGATAGGCGGCAAAGCTCGCCGCACGCGCCGCGTCGCGGTCGTGGATGCCGGCGAGTTCCAGCACCGGATACAGCGGCAGCGACTGCATGTAGAAATCGGCAACGAAACCGCAGCCGACGATGGCGACGCGCATGGATCAGTTCCCGGGATGAAATTCAGACGCGGCCGCGCGCAAGCCCTCGGCAAGCGGTGTCCAGCGCAGGCCGAGCAGCGTTTCGGCCTTGCTCACGTCGAGTCGGATGTCTTGCCGGCACAGCTGCAGCAGCGATGGCGGAATGGCCGGTGGCAGCCGGTCGGGGTCCAGCCCGAAACGGCGCGCAACGATCTCGGCGACCTTCAACGGCGGCGCGAAAAGCCGCGTCTCGAGCCGCAACCGCGCGGCCGAGACCTGGCGCAGAGGCAGCGCGCCGAGCGCCTGGGCGTACGCGGCGAAATACCGGTTCCAGCTCGGCGACGCGGCATCGGCGAGATTGAACGCCTCGCCCTCGACGCCAGGCCGCGTCAGCGCCGCGAGCACGGCCGCAACGAGATCGTCGATATGGATCAGATTGCAGCGGGCCACGCCCGCTTCGCCAAGATCGCCGAGTCGACGCGCGAGCAGCCAGCGCGCCACGCGCCGGCTCCACTGCGCGCAGTCGGGGCCATACTCGCAGCCGGGCCGCAGAATCACCGCGCGCGGATAAGCAGCGGCCAGCTTTTCGGACGCGACCTGTGCCGCCGAATACTCGCCAAGATCGCCCAGCAGCGCGCCGTCTTCGGCGATCCGCCCGGTCGCTGTTCCGTACACCGTCATCGAACTCAGATGGACGATGCGTAGCGGCGTGCCGAGCCGAGCCGCCGCCGCGAACAACCGCCGCGCCGTCGC
>JAYWBB010000101.1:0-33551 GCA_043781855.1 Nevskia sp.
CTTTCTGGAAGAGTTGCGCGAGCAGACGCGTTCGCGCCGCGCCGCGCTGCTTCTGCACGTGCGCCGCCTGGTCGCGCAGGAACTTGAACTACGGACCGTCGGTCGCGAGGTGCCGAAGGCGATCCAGACCCTGCTGCGCTCCGGCATCGGTCCGCTGATGGCGGTGCGCCTGCTCAAGAACGGCCGCAGCAGCGGGCAGTTCCGCGACGCCGAGGGGTTGCTCGACCGCGTGCTCGCCAGTCTGGAATCGACACCACCACCGCCGGAGCCCGAGCTGCAAAAGCGCGAGCGGTTGATCGACGATGCCACCGCCGCTTTCAGGGAAATCGGCATGGCCGAGGAGAAAATGGCGACGCTTCTGGACGGTCTTCGGAAAACCTACGGCGCGCTCGACGAGCCACCGGTCGAAACGGCCGGCGAGACGCCGCTGAACGACATCGAAAAAGCGCACCTGCTTTCCGATTTCGCCCTCCCCAAGCCATCGTCCGAGCCTGCAAAAGCGGCGACCGGCGAGACGCACCTGCCCAGCGTCACCGTGCTCGAACTGCTGAGCCGCGTGCTGACTCCGGAAAGCTGGTTCCGGGTCTTCGACGCTGCGCAGAACCAGACCCGCTGGCTCAAGCTCGCCTCGTTCTATGCCAACCAGGATAGCGTCACCTTCACCGGCTTTGACGAGTCGACCAAGCTGAGCCTGCGCGCGACGCGACTCGCGGACGATCTGGTGCAAGGCCATTCGGAGCCGATCAATCCGACTGCTTCGGCGCGCGAGGCACTGGAGCAGCTTCGTCATGCGAGAGCGCAGGGCCTGCTGTAGCGCGTCAAGCAGAATCGCCAGACGCTTGCGCGAGGCAACTGCGCCGGCTCACCCGCCGCAACTCACATCCATTCCACGACGAACGTGATGCCGGTGGCTTCCTTCCTGCGGCCGCTTGACAAGCCGCGCGCCTCTCCAATAAGTTAATTAAACGATTAGTATTTCAATGCTGACGGGGAGCCTGAAGCATGTCGACCGCAACGATCCCCGCGCAGGACTGGCGCGACAAGAAACGCTATCTCTGGTTGCTCGGCATCGTCGTGATGGGCTTGCCGATGGCGGGTTATGCATTTTATTTCTGGAGCGGTTTGTCGCTGTTCTGGTGGTTCACGCCGATCGTGGTTTATGCCCTTATCCCGCTGTTCGATATCTGGATCGGCGAAGACGATGCGAATCCGCCGGACGCGGCGATGAACCGTCTCAGCCAGGACCGCTATTACCGCTGGGTCGTCATCGCCGCGATTCCGCTGCAATACGCGACCTTCATCTGGGGTACCTGGACGGCGGTCACGGCCGACTTGCCGTGGTATTCGCTGCTCGGCCTGTTCCTGTCCGTGGGTATGACCTCGGGACTCGCGATCAACGTCGGTCACGAACTCGGCCACCAGACTTCGCCACTGGAACGCTGGTTGGCGAAGATCGCTCTGGCGCCGGTCCTGTATGGACATTTCTACGTCGAACATAACCGCGGTCATCACGTGCGGGTTGCCACACCCGAAGACCCGGCATCTTCGCGTTTCGGCGAAACCTTCTACGAATTCCTGCCGCGCTGCGTCTATGGCTCGATCCGTTCGGCCTGGGACATTGAAAGGCGTCGTCTCGAAAAGAGCGGCAAGAGCGTCTGGTCGCTCGGGAACGATAACTTTCAGGCCTGGGCGATCACCGTCGTGCTGCTCGCCGCGATGACCGCCTGGCTCGGCTGGTGGGCGCTGCCGTTCATGGTCCTGCAAGGTATTTACGGCGGCAGCCTGCTTGAAGTCGTGAATTATCTCGAGCACTACGGACTGAAGCGGCAGGCAAAGGCCGACGGCAGCTACGAACGCTGCCAGCCCCATCATTCCTGGAACTCGAACCACCTCGCGACCAATATCTTCCTGTATCACCTGCAGCGGCACTCGGATCATCACGCTTATCCGACGCGCTCGTTCCAGACGTTGCGCAATTTCGACGACGTGCCGCGTCTGCCAAACGGCTACGCCGGCATGATCCTGCTCGCCTACGTCCCGCCGCTGTGGTTCCGGGTCATGGACCAGCGAGTCGTCCAGCACTTCGGCGGCGACATGACGCGCGCCAATATCAAGCCCTCGCTGCGCGAGCGGGTATTGGCGCAGTACCACCGCGCCACGGCATAATCCAAGGCGGTGATGGCGGCGCATCTCCCGGATGCGCCGCCATCGTTTTGTTCCATGTCCGAGGTTTGCGATGAAGAAGTGGCGCTGTCTGGTCTGTGATTTCGTCTACGACGAAGCGAAGGGTCTGCCCGAGGAAGGCATCGCGCCCGGAACGAACTGGGATGATGTGCCGGCAAGCTGGACCTGCCCGGACTGCGGCGCCGGCAAGGCCGATTTCCAGATGGTCGAGGTCGACTAGGGTCTGCTGACAATGACCTGCTCGCTGCGGCGGAGGTCGTTTTTGCGCAGTGCAATGAGACGAGGAGCGGCGATGGTTGTTCCATCGGCGCGACGAGCGAGGCGGCAATGTGCAAAAACGGCTCCGCTCCGAAGGGTTGCGGCCAAAATCGTGCCCGTCGGAAGCATGCTTCCGACCGTTGCGAGCCTTGAGAATAGAACCACTATTCTCTGCGGCTCGCGCCTCGCCGGGCACGATTTTGACCTGCAACGCAACGACCAGGTCAATGTCAACAGACCGCAGGCTCCGGCTTTTCCAAAACGACCCGCGCCATGGCAGAACTGCTGATCGGCGCGGTGCTCGTGGTCCTGCTGGCGCGCGTGCTGGCCGGCGGCACGGTTGAACTCGACGACCTGCTGGGCATTCCGCAACTCGCCGCGCTCGTCGCTCTCGCGGCCTTGATCGGCGCGATCGCGGTCTTCGCGCAACGCTCTCCAGGCGGCGAGGGCGCGCATTATCCGGCGCTCGGCATGATGGGCATCGCCGCTGCCGGCACGCTGCTAGTCCTGTTTCCCGAACGCATGCCCGACACGACGCGCGGCGGAACTCCGATGACGGCGCTCTGGTCGATCTTCGGCTGGCTGCTCATCGCGCTCGCGTACGCAGTCGTATACCTCGCCTGACCCGGAAACCCCACGTATGGACGGCGCACTGCGCGGGTTCAACTGTTGTTGCCTGATTGTCTGCCTGCTGCTCGGCGGGTGCAGCAGCGGCGTGCGTATCGCCTACAACCATCTCGACATGCTTGCGCGCTCGGAACTTGGCCGCTATGTGGACCTCGATCCCGCGCAGAAGGCGGCGTTCGAAGCGGAATTCACCACGCTCTGGGACTGGCATCGCCGGACTCAGGTTCCGGCCTACGCGGCCGACCTGCGGCTGATGGCCGGCGCGCTCGAACAGCAAGCGCCGACGCGCGCGGCAAGCGAGGAATTTCTCGCCCGCATCGACCGGCATGGCGAGACGTTGTGGCTGCGGTTGGAGCCGGTGCTCGCGCGGCTGCTGCCGCTGTTGAGTGACGCCCAGGCCGCGCAGTTGCTCGCCAAACAGCGGCACGACATCGAAAAAGAAGAGCGCCAGCACGCCGACGAGACGTCCGACCAGCGCCGGCAGCGTTTCCTGCGTCGCACTGAAGAATCTCTCGATTCGTGGATCGGCCGGCTCAACGACCGGCAGAAGACGCTCGCCAACCGGAGCTGGACCGAGGCGCTGCCGATGCTGCGCAGCGCCGGGCAGCGGCGCCACGACCGGCTCACCAACGTCGATCGTTTCGGGGCCTTGCTGGCAACACGCACAGCTCCCGGATTCGCCGAGCGACTACGGCAGTTCGGCGACGAGGACGCCGAAGAAAACACCGGCGCCCCGAGCCGCTTCGATGCCGCCGAACGCCAGCGCGGGCGTGAGCTGACGCTCGAGATCGTCGGCGCGCTCGACAGCGCGCAGCGCCGAAAGCTGCGCGAACGACTGCTCGCGATCGCCGAGGACTGCGAGGTGCTGGTCGCGCATGCCGCGTCCGAAGCCGGAACCGGCACGTAACAGCCGGCATGCGCTCGATCCTGTCGGTTCTTTGGTGCTGCGTGATCGGCGCAGCGCATGCGGCCTCCGAGCCGTTCACGCCTGCCGACGACAGCGTTGTGCTTGAACGCCAGGCGGCGCCAAAGCAGACCATTGCCGGGCTGCGCGCGCTGCGCGAACAGCAGCGACGGCTCGCGCAGAATCCCGACGATCTGGAGCAGGCCGCCGCGTTCGCGCGCGCCGCGATCACGCTCGGCCGCGCCGAGGCCGACCCGCGCTATTTCGGCTACGCCGAATCGGCGCTGAGACCCTGGATCGCGCCCGCAATGCCGCCGCCGGTCGCACGTCTTCTGCGCGCGACCCTGCGCCAGCAGCGCCACGATTTCGCTGGCGCGCTCGGCGACCTCGATGCACTGATCGCTGCCGGGCCCTCCAATGCCCAGGCGCGATTGACGCGCGCCACCGTATTGATGGTGCAGGGCCGGCCCGAGGAGGCATTGCGCGATTGCGCCGCCCTGTTCGGCCGCACGAGTGTGCTGAGTGCGGCGACCTGCATCGCCGGGGCGCGCAGTCTCGATGGTCACGCCGAAGCGGCGCGCGCCACGCTCGACGCCGCACTCGTCAACGCCACCGATGCCGGCGCCGAGGAAAAAATCTGGGCGCTGACCGCCGCCGCCGAAATGGCGCAACGACGCGGCGATGCCGCACCCGCAGAAGCGAATTTCCGCGCTGCGCTCGCGACACTCGAACGAGCGGATGCACGCGACCCCTATCTGCTGACCGCCTGGGCCGACTTCCTGCTTGAGCACGATCGCGCCGCCGAAGTGCTGCCCTTGCTCGCCGACTTCACGCGTGTCGACAACGCGCTGTTGCGACTCACGCTGGCCGAAGACGCGCTCGCCAATCCTGCGGCGGCGGGGCACGTGCGCTTGTTGCAGGCTCGCTTCGACGAAACGCGGCAGCGCGGCGATACGGTCCATTTGCGCGAAGAAACCCTGTTCGAGTTGCGGCTGCGACACGACGCTGCGCGCGCGGTCGAACTTGGCTTGCAGAACTGGCAGAGCCAGCGCGAGCCGGCGGACGCGAGGCTGCTGCTGCAAGCCGCCATCGCCGCCAAAAAGCCCGACGCCGCGCAGCCGGTGCTCGACTGGATGACGCGGACCCACATCGAAGACCCGGCGCTGCAGGCCTTGGCTGCGCAGTTGCCGACAGGAGCGGCACGATGAAGCGTCTGCCGAGCATCGCAGCGGCCGTCGCCCTGTTTGCGTGGGCCGGAATGGCCGACGCGCACAAGGCGAGCGACAGCTACGTCTGGCTGAAAGTCGACGGCGCGGCGATCGGCGGCCGCTGGGACATTGCACTGCGCGACCTCGATTACGCCATCGGCATCGATGCCGACGGCGATGCTGCGATCACCTGGGGTGAAGTCAAACGCGCGCATGAGCCGATCGCCGCGTTCGCGCTCAGTCGCCTGCACGTTCGCGGCGATGGCCGGGAGTGCGCCGTGCAAGTCAGTGATCTCAAGATTGCCGAACACAGTGACGGCAACTACGCCTCACTGACCCTGGCCGGAAGCTGCCCCGCCGCCCCGGCGCGGTTGAGCCTGGATTACCAGCTGCTGTTCGATCTAGATGCGCTGCACCGCGGCCTGCTCAATCTCGAATTCGGCGGCGGTGCGCGCACCGGCATCTTCGCCCCCGACCGGCGCGAACTTGTCTTCGAGTCCGGCGATGGCGGCAGCCTCGCCGTGTTCAAGCAGTATTTGAGCGAAGGCATCTGGCATGTCTGGACCGGCGCCGATCACATGCTGTTTCTCGCAGGCCTGTTTCTGCCGGCCGTACTGTTCCGGCGTGGTGGAAAGTGGATTGCAGTCGACCGGCTCGGCACCGCCGTGCGCGAAACCGCCGGCATCGTCACCGCGTTCACGCTCGCGCACGCGACGACACTCAGCCTTGCCGCCACCGGCGCGTTCAGTCCGCCGTCGCGGCTGGTGGAATCGCTGGTCGCGGCGACGGTGCTGTTCGCCGGGCTCAACAACCTGGTACCGATGGTGCATCGCCGGCTTTATCTGCTTGCCGGCGGTTTCGGGCTCGTCCACGGCGCGGCAATTGCTGGGGCACTGATCGAACTCGGCCTGCCGGCGAGCGGCCGAGTGTGGGCGCTGCTCGCGTTCAATCTTGGCGTCGAGACCGCGCAGCTCGCGCTGATTGCCGTCGTTGTGCCGCTCACCTATCACTACCGGAAAGTAGCGGCTTTCCGCCGCTGGGTGCTGGTGCCCGGTTCGGCGTTCGTCGCGCTCGCGGGCCTTGCGTGGCTACTGCAACGCGCGCTGAAACTACCGTTCCGGGTGCCGTTCTGAGCGCGCGAAGCAGCGACTACTTGATTTTCGCTTCCTTGAACATCACGTGCTTGCGCACAACCGGATCGTACTTCGAGAACTCGAACTTGTCCGGCGTGTTCTTCTTGTTCTTGGTTGTCGTGTAGTAGAAACCGGTGCCGGCGGTCGACACCAGCTTGATCTTCTCGCGGTCCTTCTTGCCTTTGGCCATGCTTACACCTTCTCGCCGCGGGCGCGGATTTCGGCGACGATCGCCTCGACGCCCTTCTTGTCGATGATCCGCATGCCGTTGCAGGAAACACGCAGGGACACGAAGCGCTTCTCGGTTTCAAACCAGAAGCGATGGGTGTGCAGGTTGGGCAGGAAGCGACGGCGACGCTTGTTGTTGGCGTGGCTGACGGTATTACCGACGATCGGCTTCTTGCCGGTGACTTGGCAGACTCTGGACATGACGCAAAACCCCTGAACGAACGGTGAGGCCCCCGGAAGCGGACAGCGGGGCATGCAAAAGGGCGTGAAAGATACCAGCCCGGCCGGCCTCGGGCAAGCATTACAGCCAGCCGCGCTCGGCGAACGACACCGGTGCGCCTTCGCCGATGACGAAGTGGTCGAGAACGCGGACATCGACCAGTGCCAGCGCGTCACGCAGGCGGCGGGTCAGGGCGCGGTCGGCGTCGCTCGGCTCGGCGATTCCCGACGGATGATTGTGCGCGAAGATCAGCGCCGCCGCCTGCTGCCGCAGCGCGCTTTTCACGACTTCGCGCGGAAACACGCTGGCTGCGTTCAGCGTTCCGCGCGCGAGGATTTCGAAGGCGAGCACGCGATGCTGGGTGTCCAGGAACAGTGCTGCGAAAACTTCGTGATCGAGATCGCGTAACTGCGCGACCAGGAAATTGCGCGCCGCCTGTGGGTCTTTCAGGGCATCGCGTTCGGCCATGGCCTCGGCCAGATGACGCCGCGCGATTTCCAGTACGGCCTGAAGCTGTGCGAATTTCGCGTCGCCGAGCCCTTTCGCCGCGCAGAACTCCTGTCGTGGCGCCTTGAGCAGCGAGCGCAGGCCGCCGAAGCGGGCGAGCAGATCGCGTGCGAGATCCACGGCACTGCGGCCGGCGATTCCGGTACGCAGAAAAATGGCTAGAAGCTCGGCGTCGGACAGCGCCTCGGCGCCGCGCAGCAGCAGCTTCTCGCGCGGCCGTTCGTCCTCGGGCCAATCGGTAATCGGCATCGTGACCTCCTTGTCGCGGTCAGCATAACGCGGGTAACGGCTACAATTCCAAGGTGCAGATCACGTCCCTGTCCTCTTTTCCCACGTCCCCGCCAATGTCCCAGGTCGATTCGAGCGCGCGCCGCATCCTGCTCGGGGTGACCGGCGGCATCGCCGCCTACAAGTCTGCCGAACTGGCGCGATGCTTCGCCAGGAGTGGCTGCGAGGTGCAGGTCGTGATGACCGAATCCGCGCTGCGCTTCGTCGGCGCACAGACTTTTCAGGCGCTGACAGGCAAGCCGGTTCGCTCCTCGCTGTGGGACGAACAGGCCGAGGCGGCGATGGGTCATATCGAGCTCGCGCGCTGGCCCAACGCGATCGTGATCGCGCCTGCGTCGGCAAATACACTGGCCAAGCTCGCGCAGGGCTTTGCCGACGATCTTCTGACCACACTTTGTCTTGCGACCGACAAGCCGATCTTCGTCGCACCCGCGATGAACCGCCTGATGTGGGCGAACGCGGCGACGCAGGCGAACATGAAGACGCTGCGCGCTCGCGGCGTGCAGGTCATCGGTCCGGCGAGCGGTGCGCAGGCCTGCGGCGAAGTCGGCGAGGGCCGTGTGTCGGAACCCGAGGAGATCGCCACTGCCGTGCTTGCCGCACTGACACCGGGCGCGGGTCCTTTGACCGGCGTCAAAGCCGTCGTCACGGCTGGCCCGACGCGCGAGCCGATCGACCCGGTTCGCTTCATCACCAACCGTTCTTCCGGCAAGCAAGGCTATGCCGTCGCCGCGGCACTCGCGCGGCTCGGCGCGGAAGTCACGTTGATCAGCGGGCCGGTCATTCTGCCGACGCCGGATAACGTCCGGCGCATCATGGTTGAGACCGCGCAGGAAATGCTCGATGCCACGATTGCGGCCTGTCGCGAGGCGCGGATTCTGGTCGGCACTGCCGCCGTCGCCGACTACCGGCCGGTTGCCATGGCCAGTCATAAGATCAAGAAAAAGACCGACACGCTCGATCTCGCGCTGGTCAAGAACCCCGACATCCTGACCGAAATCCGCGCGCGCCAGCCGGATCTTTTCATCGTCGGCTTCGCGGCTGAAACCGAGAAACTCGCCGAGCATGCCAAGGGCAAGCTCGAACGCAAGAAGCTCGATCTGATCGCGGCCAACTGGGTCGGCGAGGGACGCGCCTTCGACTGCGACGACAACGCGCTGAACGTCTACTGGAACGGCGGCGAACTGGCGATTGGCCCCGCCGACAAGGGCGAGATCGCGCGTCGGCTCGCGGCCCTGATCGCGGAGCGTTTCGCCGCGTCGGTGAGTCTGGTCAAAACCAGGTCCAGGAAGAAATCATGACCACCATCCAGCTGAAGATTCTCGACGCGCGCCTCGGCCGCGACCTGCCGCTGCCGGCTTACGCAACCGACGGCTCGGCCGGGCTCGACCTGCGCGCGCTGCTCGACGGCCCGCTGACCCTCGCCCCGGGCGCGACCACGCTCCTGCACACCGGGCTGGCGATCTACCTCAATGATCCGGGCCTGGCCGCAGTGGTCCTTCCGCGCTCGGGGCTCGGCCACAAGCACGGCATCGTGCTCGGCAATCTGGTGGGCCTGATCGACTCGGACTACCAGGGCGAGCTGATGGTCAGTTGCTGGAATCGCGGCCAGAACAATTTCGTGATCGAACCCGGCGAGCGCGTCGCGCAACTCGTGATTGTGCCGGTAGTGCGTGCGGAGTTCGAACTGGTTGCCGAGTTCCACGCCAGCGATCGCGGCGCTGGCGGCTTCGGACATACCGGACGTCATTAGGGTAGTGCTGGACGCCACCGCCATTCTCCATTCCAACATCCGCATCCAGACGCCGATGGACTCGAAACGCGCCACCCTGATCGCCCGCATCGTCACTGAGGCGCTGCCGTACATCCGCCGTTTCTCGGGCAAGACCATCGTCGTCAAATATGGCGGCAACGCAATGGGCGACGACGCCATGATCGACAGCTTCGCGCGCGATATCGTGTTGATGAAGACGGTCGGCATGGACCCGGTCGTGGTCCACGGCGGCGGGCCGCAGATCGGCAAGCACCTCGAAAAGCTCGGCAAGAAAAGCGAGTTCGTCGACGGCATGCGCGTGACCGATGCGGAAACCATGGACGTTGTCGAGATGATGCTCGGCGGTCTGGTCAACAAGGCCGTGGTCAACGCCATCAACCGGCAGGGCGGTCGCGCGGTCGGTCTGACCGGCAAGGACGGCGGGCTGATCCGCGCGAAGAAGCTGGTCACTGAGGGGCGCGATCTCGGGCAGGTCGGCGAAGTCGAGGCGATCGACCCGCGCGTGGTCGATCACCTGGAAGCTGGCGGCTTCATTCCGGTAATCGCGCCGGTCGGCGTCGGCATCCATGGCGAGGCATACAACATCAATGCCGATCTCGTCGCCGGCAAGCTGGCGTCGGTGCTCAAGGCCGAGAAGCTGATCCTGCTGACCAACGTCCCCGGCCTCATGGACAAGGAGGGCCAGGTGCTGACCGGCCTGAGCGTCCGCCAGGTCGAGGCCTTGATCGCCGATGGCACGGTGCATGGCGGCATGCTGCCGAAAGTGCGCTGCGCGCTCGACGCCGTGCTGAGCGGCGTCAGGAATTCGGTGATTATCGATGGCCGTCTCGACCATGCGGTACTGCTCGAGCTGTTCACCGACGAGGGCATCGGCACGCTGATACGGGCCTGAGGCTTGAAATGTCAGCGACAACGCTCGATCACGTTTTTCAGTGCGCGGTAGCCTTCGACCACGCGCGGACCGGGCCGACCGAGAAAGGCTTCGGTGATCGCCACGATGCAGTCATGGCGGACTGCCGGCAGGTTTTCCCAGCCGGGGCGTCGGCGCACGATCTCGGCCCGGTAATTTTCTTCTTTCACGCCACACCAGCTCATGACGATTGCATCGGGCGGCGTCTCGAAAATCTGTGCATCGGTCAGCGGCGAACTCTTGGCGTCGATGCCCGACCAGGGGTTGCTGCCTCCAGCGAGTTCGATCAGGTCCGTCGCCCAGGATCTGCGCGTCGGCGCGATGACCGGCTTCGGCCACCACTCGATCAGGACGCGCGGGCGTTGCGTCGTCTCGACGCGCGGCATATCGGCGCGCATGCGGCGCGTCAGCGCGTCTCCGCGCGCGGGGATGCCCAGCGCAGCGGCGATGCGCGCGATGTCGCGGTAAATGTCGTCCAGGCTCTGCGGATCGCAGAGCAGCGTACGCAGGCCCAGTGCTTCCAGCTCAGAGACGATGCGTTCATGGCCCGGCACGGTCAGCGAGGTCAGCACCAGGTCCGGCTTCAGTGCGGCCACGCCGGACACATCGAGATCGAGATCGCGACCGAGTTTCGGCAAGGGCGCGACCACGGCGGCCGGAAAATCCGAATCGTCGTCGATGCCGATCAGCAGTTCTGCGGCACCCAGCGCGCAGACAATCTCGGTGTTCGAGCAGGTGTGGGAAAAGACGCGCATGTCGATATTCAGGGGCAGCGTACAATGCCTGTGGGAGTCGGCCAGACAACCGCTGCCGCACTCGCCGCAAGGTGTTGGGCGGGGGAGGAAAGTCCGGGCTCCGCAGGGCAGTGTGCCAGCTAACGGCTGGGCGGCGCGAGCCGACGGACAGCGCAACAGAAAGATACCGCCGATGGCCGCGTGCTTGCATGCGGCACAGGCAAGGGTGAAATGGTGCGGTAAGAGCGCACCGCGAGTCCAGCAATGGACCGGCACGGCAAACCCCACACGGAGCAAGGCCAAATAGGGAGGGAGGTGTCTGGCAGCAATGCCATGGCACGACGCGCGGCCCGCGCGCTCTCCGGGTAGGCTGCTGAAGACGGCGAGCGATCGTCGTCGTAGAGGAATGGTTGTCCCGGCCGACGGATGCAAGTCCGGCGGTTACGACAGAACCCGGCTTATCGGCCGACTCCCCTTTTTTCCTCGACACCCGCCCGGACTCCGGGCGCTTCCATTGGCCCCGCGTGCGAACAGCGTTGACCGCTGGCCACGAACCCGATGCCGGGCGTCAGCCGCAATTCGGCAATTTTCCCCTCGCAGGATCCCCTACGCAGCCATCGACTTTAACTAGTCTCGGTAATGCATTGTTTTGCTTCGATTACCGCTTCCTGGCGTCAATCGGTAAGCCTTTGTCCATGCAGGGATTTTGGGCTAAATTGTACTTGCAGAGTGGAATAGAGTGGAATATAGTGGTTTGAGAGGGAGTCCAAGTGATGGTCGTGGGCTCTGTGGCGTCATTGTGGGACATCGACATGTTTGCAGGCTCGAATCGACTGACGATTGACGACAAGGGGCGTCTCGCGATCCCCGCGCGTCAGCGCGTGCAGTTGGGCGACGAGTACGGCAAGCAGATCGCCGTGACGGTGGGTCCGGAATGCATCGAGATCTATCCGGCGGCGGTGTTCCGCCGCATCGCGGAGGCCATTCCGAAGATTCCGGAGCGGGCAAAACGCATGCTCATGCTGCGGTTGTTCGTCGGCCACGCCGTCGAATCCGAGATCGACGGGCAGGGCCGTATCCTCGTGCCGTCGATGCTGCGCGAGCTGAAAACGCTCGGCACCGATGTCGTGCTGATCGGCCAGATCGATCACTTCGAACTCTGGCCGGAAGTGCAGTGGGCTGCCTCGACCGCGGACTTGCAGACCTCCTACGCCGACGCCTTCGCGGCGCTCGCCGTGTCATGAGGCCGCGTCGTGAACGTCGCAACGCCCGCTCGATACTCGACAGGGGCCACTAGCCGGATGTCTTCGCATCGGCCAGTCCTGCTCGCAGAAGCCCTGGCCGGCCTCGGCGTCAGGTCCGGCGGCATCTATGTCGACGGCACCTACGGTCGCGGCGGTCACAGCCGCGCGATCCTGTCAGCCCTGAACGGCACTGGCGCGCTGCATGCGCTCGATCGCGACCCTGAAGCCGGCGCGCACGCCTGGCGCGAGTTCGCGAAGATCCCGAACTTCCATTTCCATGCGCGCAATTTTGCCGAAGTCGCGGCATTCGTGGCCGAGCTTGGCATCCAGGGCCGGATCGACGGCCTGCTGCTCGATCTGGGTGTTTCGAGCCCGCAGTTCGACGAGGCTGCGCGCGGCTTCAGCTTCGCCAACGACGGCCCGCTCGACATGCGCATGGACAATCGCAGTGGCGAGTCCGCCGCCGAGTGGCTGGCGCGTGCTAAAGAGACCGAGATTGCCGACGTGCTGTTCCACTTCGGCGAGGAGCGCAACAGCCGTCGCCTCGCGCGCAAGATCGTCGAGACGCGCGCGGAAGCGCCACTCACGACCACGGCACAGCTTGCTGCGCTGATCGCCTCCGTGCCCGGTCCGCGCAGCTTCAAGATTCATCCGGCGACGCGCAGCTTCCAGGCGATCCGCATTCACATCAACAGCGAAATCAGCGCGCTCGAAACCGCGCTGGCTGCAGCGCCAACGCTGCTGGCGCCGGGCGGACGGCTCGCGGTCATCAGCTTCCATTCGCTCGAAGACCGCATCGTCAAGCGCTTCATTCGAGATTCGGCCAAGGTCGCCGACCCGGGCTACGGCATGCAACCTGCGGCCGTGAGCGGCCCGGTGCTGAAAGCCGTCAGCCGTCATTTCACCAGCGATGCCGAAGCCGACGAAAACCCGAGGGCACGGTCGGCGGTGCTGCGCGTGGCGGAACGAATTTCATGAGCGCCCAGACCAATCAGACCAGCATTCCCGGCGGCGGCACCCTGCTGCCGCTGACGCTGGCGCTGTTCGTGATGCTGTCCGCGCTCGCCGTCGTGCAGATCAAACACCGACACCGCACACTGACCACGCAGCTGGAAACCGCGCGCGGCGAACACGATCGTCTCGAACTCGAATGGGCGCAGTTGCAGCTGGAGGAAGCCACCCTCGCGCAGCATGGCCGCGTGGACGCGCTGGCGCGCTCGCAGTTCGGCATGATCGACCCGCTCGACTACCGCATCGTCGATGCCGCTGGCGGCGTCGCGCCGCAGGTCCGCCCGTGAGCGCGGCAACGCGCGCCAAGCCGGAGATGCCCGATGCCTGGCGCCGCCGCGCCGCGCTCGGCCTGATGACCGCGTTTGCCCTCGCCGTGTTCGGGCGCGCGTTCTACCTCCAGGTCGTCGACAAGGACTTCCTCAATCGCGAGGGCGACCGTCGTCACATCCGCACGGTCAGCGTGCCCGGACATCGCGGCGCGGTGCGCGATCGTCGCGGTGAGCCGCTGGCGCTCTCGGCGCCGGTCGATTCGATCTGGGTGCTGCCGTCCGAGTTGCTCGACGCGCCGCCGTACATGGCGGCGATGGCGAACCTGCTGAGCCTCAAGCCGCGCGAGCTCGAAAAGTATCTGCGCGCGCGTGACGACAAGCAGTTCGTCTATCTGAAGCGCCAGATCGATCCCGACGAGGCCAAGCGCTTCCTCGCGCTGAAGGCGCCCGGCGTCTTCGCACAGCGCGAATATCGGCGCTACTACCCGGCGGCGGAAGTCGCCGCGCATGTGGTCGGCTTTACCGACCTCGACGGCAAGGGCCAGGAAGGCATCGAGGTGACGCGCGATGCCAGCCTGCGTGGCGCGCCCGGTTCGCGCCGCGTGATCCGCGACCGCGCCGGTCATGTCATCGAAGACACCGACGACATCAAGGAAGCGCAGCCCGGCACCGACGCCAACCTCACGCTTGACCTGCGGCTGCAATATCTCGCCTATCGCGAGCTCAAGAGCGCGGTCGCCGAGAACCACGCCAAGGGCGGCCTGATCATCGTCGCCGATGCCGCCAGCGGCGACATCCTCGCCGTCGCCAGCCAGCCCGGCTACAACCCGAACCGCCCCGACGATCGCGACGCCGCGTCCCTGCGCAACCGCGCCGTCAACGACAGCTTCGAACCGGGCTCGACGATCAAGCCGCTCTTGATCGCGCAGGCGCTGGAAACCCGCGCCATCAGCCCGGATTACAGCGTCGACATCGGCCCTGGCACTTTCAAGGTCGGCACCATGACCGTGCGCGATGAACACGCCACCGGCGTGCTCGATCTCGGCAAGCTGCTGGCGAAGTCCAGCAACGTCGGCGCGGCGAAAGTCGGCCTGCTGATGGGTCCGGAATCGGTCTGGGCCGGCTACCAGAAATTTGGCATCGGCGAGCCGGTGGGCTCCGGCCTGCCGGGTGAGGCGCCGAGCGTGCTGCGCCCCTATTCCGAGTGGGGCCCGATCGCGACCGCGACGGCTTCGTTCGGCTACGGCCTGACCGTCAACGCGCTGCAACTGGTCCGCGCCTACTGCGCGATCGCCAACGACGGCCTGATGCCGCAGCTTTCGATTCTGCGCCGCAACAACGCGATTCCGCCGCAGCGGACCGTCTCGGCGCAGACCGCGCGTACGGTGCGCCGGCTGCTTGAAGGCGTGACCGCAGCGGGCGGTACTGCGACGCGCGCGGCGATTCCCGGCTACCGCGTCGCCGGCAAGACCGGCACGGTCAAGAAGAACGCGAATGGCGCTTACGTCGAAGGCGTTCATCAATCGGTGTTCATCGGCATGATGCCGGCCGAGCATCCACGCCTGGTCGGACTGGTGATGATCGACGAACCGGGCGCCGGCGAATATTTCGGCGGCTTCGTTTCAGCGCCGGTGTTCTCGCGCGTGCTCGCGGGTGCTGCGCGCCTGTTGCAGATCCAGCCGGATGAAATGCCGGTGCCGAAGACGCAGACCGCGAGCGCGGCGTTGATACCTGCCGTGGCCGCGATCGGCGGAGTGCGGCCCTGAACGCCGCCAGCGCAATTCGCTCGCTCGGCACGCTGCTCGACGGCTATGCCGTCGAGATTCCCGACCTCGCCGTGACCGGTGTCGAGATCGATAGTCGCCGTATCGCACCGGGCATGCTGTTCCTCGCGGCGCGCGGCCAGACGCAGCACGGGCTTGCCCATGTCGACGACGCGCTGCGGCGCGGCGCCGTGGCCGTCGCCTGGGAACCGATGCCGGAACTTGCCGCGCCGGATTTGCCGGTGCCGGCAATCGCAGTCGAAGGCTTGTCGATGAAGGCCGGTGAAATCGCCGCACGCTACTGGCAGCATCCCAGCCGCAAGCTGTTCACGGTCGGCATCACCGGCACCGACGGCAAGACCTCCACCGCCCATCTGATCGCGCAGGCGCTGGATCGTCTCGGTGCGCCCTGCGCCTATTTCGGCACGATCGGCTATGGCCGGCTCGGCGCGCTGGCGGGTGCCTCGCACACCACGCCGGATGCCGTGCGGTTGCAGGCACTGCTAGCCGCACAGCGCGATGCCGGTGCGACCGCCTGCGCGATGGAAGTGTCCTCGCATGCCCTGGATCAGGGCCGCGTGGGCGGCGTCGAATTCGATGTAACGGTACTGACCAATGTCGGCCGCGACCATCTCGACTATCACGGTACGGCGGAAAACTACGCGGCGGCGAAGCGCCGCCTGTTCGAGTGCGAGGGCCTGAAAGCCGTCGTGCTGAATGGCGACGACGCGCACGGCGCAGCCTGGGCGCATGCGCTCGCTGCGGCACACCCGGTGATCCTGTACGGGTTCGACAATGTGCCGTTCTCCGCGAACATCCGCAGCCTCCGTGGCGAGCGTCTGGAATTGCATCCCGGCGGGCTGCGGATGAACGTCCACACCAGCTGGGGCAATGCCCGCCTGGAGAGCCGGCTGCTCGGCCGCTTCAATGCCTACAACCTGCTGGCCGCGCTCGCCGTACTGCTCGCGCGCGACAAACGGCTCGACGCCGCCGTCGCCGCACTCGCCGAGTCGACGACCGTTCCGGGACGTATCGAAGGCTTCCGCGGCAAGCGCGCCGCGCCGCTGGTCGTGGTCGACTACGCGCACACGCCGCAGGCGCTGGCGCAGGTGCTCGACGCTTTGCGCGCGCACACGACCGGCCGCCTGATCTGCGTATTCGGCTGTGGCGGCGATCGCGATCGCGGCAAGCGGCCGTTGATGGGCGCGGCGGCAGGCGCCCGCGCCGATGCGCTGATCGTCACTGACGACAACCCGCGCGGCGAAGCGCCGGAGGCGATCGTCGACGAAATTCTCGCCGGACTGCACTTCGGCGCGAGCCCCCGCGTCATCCACGATCGCGCGCTGGCAATCGAAACCGCAGTGCGCGAAGCCGGCCCTGACGATGTCGTGCTGGTGGCCGGCAAGGGTCACGAGGACTACCAGATCTACGGCGACGAACGACGCCATTTTTCGGATCGAGCGTTCGTCGCGAAACTGCTTGGGACCGAGGCTCGCGCTTGAGCGCGCCAGGGCAGCCGTCGATGGAGCGCCTGAGCGATGTCGCGCGCCGGCTCGATGCGAAATGGCAAGGCGCCGACGTCTTGTTCTCGCGCGTCGTCACCGATACGCGTCAGATCGAACCCGGCGATCTCTTCGTGGCGCTGCAAGGCGAGCGCTTCGACGGCCACGACTACGTGCAGCGCGCGGCCAGTCTCGGCGCTGCGGGCGCGCTGGTTTCGCGGATCGTCGACGGCGGCGGTGCGCAGATCGTCGTGCCCGACACGCTGACCGCCCTGCAAGCCTACGCCGCGAGCTGGCGCGGCGATTTCGAGCTGCCGGTCATCGGCGTCACCGGTTCAAGCGGCAAGACCACGACCAAGCAGATGCTCGCGGCGGTGTTCGCGATACGCGGCCCGGCGCTCGCCACTGAAGGCAATCTCAACAATCACATCGGCGTGCCGCTGACGCTGCTGAAACTGCGCTCCGAACACCGTACCGCGATCATCGAGATGGGCGCGAACCATGCCGGCGAGATCGCACTGCTCGCCACACTCGCGCACCCTGGTATCGGGATCGTCACGCAAGCCGGCGATGCCCACCTCGAAGGCTTCGGTTCGCGTGAAGGGGTGGCGAAAGCCAAGGGCGAACTGTTCGCCGCGCTTGACGGCGGTGTCGCGGTCATCAATGTCGACGATGCCTACGCGCCGCTCTGGCGCCGGCTCGCGGCGCGCGCCGGCGTGCTCGGTTTCGGGCTGTCGCCGGATGCCGATATCCGTGCCGAAAATATCGTCGGCGTGCCCGAACACGCACCCGCCGCGACCGCATTCACCCTGGTCACGCCCGCGGGTTCCGCGCACATCGAACTGCCGCTGCCCGGCCGCCACAACGTCGCCAATGCGCTGGCGGCGGCGGCGGCCGGCATCGCGCTGGGCTTGAGCGTCGAGCAGATCGCCGCAGGACTCGCGAGCGTGACGCCGGTCGCCGGCCGGCTGACCTGGACCACGACCCGCGAAGGCGCACGCCTGCTCGACGACAGCTACAACGCCAATCCGACGAGTCTGCGCGCCGCTCTCGAGTTGCTCGCGGGCCTGCCCGGCGAGCGCCGTCTCGTGCTCGGTGAAATGCGCGAACTGGGGCCCGAGGCTGCGAGCTTGCACGAGGCAGCCGGCCGCGCCGCGCGCGTGCTGGGCATCGAACGTCTCTACACGCTGGGGCCGCTGGCGCGTCACGCAGCGACCGGCTTCGGCGGCCGCGCCGCGCATTTCGACTCGATCGAACGTCTGCTCGAAGCCCTGCGCGAAGACCTCGGGCCGCAGGTGACCGTGCTCGTCAAAGGCTCGCGTGGCGCACGCATGGAACGGGTCGTCTCCGCGTTGACCGGAGCACTCGCCGGGGAATTCCACTAATGCTGTACGCCCTCGCCGAATACCTGCGCCAGTACGTCAGCGGCTTCAACCTGTTCGGCTACCTGACGTTCCGCGCGATCCTCGGGGTGCTGACTTCGCTGCTGTTCTGCTTCGTGTTCGGGCCGCTGATCATCCGCCGTCTCGCCGTGCTGAAGTTCGGCCAGATCGTGCGCGACGACGGTCCGCAGTCTCATCTGAAAAAGAACGGCACGCCGACAATGGGCGGCGCGATGATTCTGGCTGCCATCGCAATCGCGACTCTGGCCTGGGCCGATCTGCGCAATCGCTTCGTCTGGTTCGCGTTGATCGTGACGATGGCGTTCGGCGTCGTCGGGTTCTTCGACGACTACCTGAAGATCAAGCACAAGTCCTCGAAGGGCCTCAGCGCGCGGCAGAAATATTTCTGGCTCTCGCTGGCCGGCTTTGGCGTCTCGACGCTGATCTACTGCACCAGCCCGACCACACCGGCCGGCGATTTCACGCTGCTGGCCGGTCTGTTCGGCGGTCACGACAGCATCCAGACCGCGCTGATCGTGCCGTTCCTGAAAGACGTCACGATTCCGCTCGGCATTTTCTTCATCCCCTGGGCCTACCTCGTGATCGTCGGCAGCAGCAATGCCGTCAATCTCACGGACGGTCTCGACGGCCTCGCCATCATGCCGACCGTGCTCGTGGCCTCCGCGCTCGCAGTGTTCGCGTACGCCTCCGGCAACGTCAAGATCGCGACTTATCTCGGCATTCCGTATATCCAGGGTATCGGTGAACTCACGGTGTTCTGCACCGCCATCGCCGGCTCGGGCCTCGGCTTCCTCTGGTTCAACGCCTACCCGGCGCAGGTCTTCATGGGCGATGTCGGTGCGCTGGCGCTGGGTGCGGCGCTCGGTGTCGTCGCGGTGCTCGTGCGCCAGGAAATCGTGCTCGCGATCATGGGCGGTGTATTCGTCGCCGAGACCGTGTCGGTCGCGGTGCAGGTCGCGTACTTCAAGTACTCCGGCGGCAAGCGCATCTTTCGCATGGCGCCGCTGCATCACCACTACGAACTGAAGGGCTGGCCCGAGCCGAAGATCATCGTGCGCTTCTGGATCGTCACGCTGATACTTGTGCTGATCGGCCTGTCGTCGTTGAAAGTCCGGTGAGGAACAACAGTTTCAAGTTGTTCGTTTCCAGTTTCCAGGAAAGCGCGCGGCCGGCCGCGCATTCCCACTTCGGCTTCTCTGGAAACTGGAAACTGGAAACTGGAAACTGCGTTGTCGAGCGCGGAGCGCGAGCATGACGCCGCGCTACCTCAATCGGCGCGTGCTGGTCGTCGGCCTCGGCAAGAGTGGCGCTTCGACGGCGCGCTATCTCCAACGAGAGGGTGCGGCCCTGTGCCTCACCGATTCACGTGCCGCGCCGCCCGGCATCGGCGAATTGCGCCAGCAGATTCCGCAAGGCGGGTTCCAGACCGGCTCGTTCGCCGCACCCTTGCCGCTTTCGCAGTTCGACTTCGCGGTAGTCTCGCCCGGCGTGCCGCTCGACGATCCGTTCGTCATTGCGCTGAAGGCGGCGGGCGTCGAGCTGATTGGCGACATCGAACTTTTCGCGCGCGCCGCGACCGCGCCGGTCATCGGCATCACGGGCAGCAACGGCAAGAGCACGGTCACGGCACTGGTCGGCGCGATGGCGGAAGCGGCCGGGATGAAAGTCGGTGTCGGCGGCAACCTCGGCACCCCGGCGCTCGATCTGCTGGATCCTTCGATCCAGCTCTACGTGCTCGAACTCTCCAGCTTTCAGCTCGAGACCACCGAGACCTTGAAGCTGGTCGCCGCGACGATGCTGAACATCTCGCCGGATCACCTTGACCGCCACGGCTCGCTCGAACGCTACATCGCCGCGAAGGCGCGCATCTACGCCCATGCCGAAGTCGCCATCGTGAACCGCGATGATCGCGCGACGCATACGGGCGCGCACACGGCGCGCGGAGTTATGAGTTTCGGTCTCGATGTTCCGCAGAAAAAGCACTTCGGGCTGATCGAGCACGGCGACGAAGCCTGGGCCGCGCGCGGCGAAACGCCGCTGTTCCCGATTCGTGGATTGAAGATCGAAGGCTCGCACAACGCCGCGAACGCGCTCGCCGCGTTCGCGTTGGCGGAGGCAGCCGGCATCAACGAAGCGGGCATCTTCAAGGGACTCTACGGATTTCCCGGTCTCGCGCATCGCTGCGAGTGGGTCGCCGATATCAATGGCGTCAGCTGGATCAACGACTCGAAGGGCACCAATGTCGGCGCCACGCTCGCCGCGCTTCAGGGCCTGCAAGGCCCGCTGGTCTGGCTCGGCGGCGGGCAGGGCAAAGGCCAGGATTTCACGGCGCTGCGCGTCCCGCTGGTCGAGAAGGCACGCGCCGCGATTCTCTTCGGTGAGGATGCCGAGCGCATCGAGCGCGATCTTGCCGGCAAGCTGCCAGTGCAGCGCGCGCCCGATCTTGCGGCGGCCGTTGCCATTGCGCATGAACTCGCTCAGCACGGTGACCGCGTGCTGCTGTCGCCGGCCTGCGCGAGTCTCGACCAGTTCAAGAATTACGAGGAGCGCGGCGCGCGCTTCCGCGAACTCGTGCAGAAACTCGCGCCGGAGCGGACCGCGTGAGCGCCCAGGTCCGGCAGCATCATCTCGCGCTTGGCCTGCCGCGCGCGCGCTATGGGCTCGACACGCCGCTATGTCTCGCCGTGGCCGTGCTGCTCGGCTGGGGCCTGATCTTGGTCGCCTCGGCCTCGGTCGCAGTCGGCGAGAAGATGGCCGGCTCGACGATGTACTTCTTCGATCGCCAACTCATTTTCGTCGGCATCGGCATCGCCTGCGGCGCGGCGGTGTTCGTGGTGCCGATGAAGAGCTGGGAAAACAGCGGCCCGTTGCTGCTGCTGTTCGCGCTGTTCCTGCTGGTCATGGTGCTGATTCCGGGTGTCGGCGTGAAGGTCAATCACGCGCGGCGCTGGCTGGATTTCGGGCTATTTCGCCTCCAGGCCTCGGAGCCGGCGCGCCTCGCCGCGATCCTCTATCTCGCCGGCTACATCGTGCGCCGGCAACTGTCCCTGCAGAGCAGCCTCAGGGGCCTCGCGGTCCCGTTCATTCCGCTGTCGCTGATCAGTCTGCTGCTGCTGATCGAGCCGGATTTCGGCGCGACTGCAATCCTGATGATGGTGGCGTTGCTGATGCTGTTTCTCGGCGGTGCTCGTCTGCTTTACCTCGGCGCGATGCTCGCGATCGTCGGCAGCGGCCTCGCGATTCTTGTCGTGACTGCGGCCTACCGCATGCGCCGCCTGCTGATCTTCACCAATCCCTGGGCCGATGCCGAGGCTTCCGGCTGGCAGTTGACGCAATCGCTGATCGCGGTCGGGCGTGGCGAATGGGCCGGCGTGGGTCTGGGCAACAGCGTGCAGAAACTTCTGTACCTGCCCGAGATGCACACCGATTTCATCTTCGCGATTCTCGCCGAAGAATTCGGGCTGATCGGCATCGCCGCACTGATCGCACTGTTCGGCGTAGTGGTCTGGCGCGGCTTCGCCATCGGCCAGACCGCCGAAGGGCTGAACTGCCGTTTCAAGGCCTATCTCTGCTACGGCCTCTCGGGCTGGATCGGCCTGCAAGCCATGATCAACATGGCCGTGAACATGGGCATGCTGCCGACCAAGGGCCTGACGCTGCCCTTCATCAGCTATGGCGGCTCCAGCCTCATCACGGTCTGCGTGATGCTCGCGTTGATTCTGCGCGTAGATCATGAGAATCGCCTGCTCGTGTCGGGCCATCCGTCGATTCGCGGGGGCCGTGCATGAAGATCCTGATCGCGGCGGGAGGCACCGGCGGTCATGTATTCCCCGCGCTCGCGGTCGCGAAAGTGCTGATGCGCCGCGGCCACGAAGTCGTCTGGATGGGCGCACCGGACAGCTTCGAAGCGCGCGTAGTGCCAGCCGCCGGTATCGCCTTCGAGTTCGTGCGGGTGAAGGGTTTGCGCGGCAAGGGCTTGATCAAACTGCTCGGTGCGCCGCTCCTGCTGGCGCGCGCGCTGCTCGACGCGCTCAAAGTGCTGCGTCGTCAACAGCCGCAACTGGTACTCGGCATGGGCGGCTTCGCGGCCGGGCCGGGCGGCCTCGCGGCCTGGCTTGCACGCCGGCCGCTGATGATTCACGAGCAGAATGCCGCGCCCGGTCTGACCAACCGGCTGCTCGCGCGCATCGCGCACGTCGTTCTCGAAGCGTTCCCGAATACCTTTGATGGTGCGCAGACCGTCGGTAATCCGGTACGCGCCGGTTTCGCCGAACTGCCCGAGCCCGCGCGGCGGCTCGCGAATCGCAAAGGGCCGCCGCGTCTGCTCGTGCTCGGCGGCAGCCAAGGCGCGCGCGCGCTCAACGAGATCGTTCCGGCGGCACTGGCACTGATGCCGGCATCTCAGCGTCCGCTGGTGCATCACCAGGCTGGCCGCACACTCGATATCGCAAAGGCCGCCTACGCGAAGGACGCCGTGGCGGCCGATGTGCTCGCATTCATCGACGACATGCCGGCGGCGTATGCCTGGGCCGACCTCGTCGTCTGCCGAGCCGGCGCGTCGACCATCGCCGAACTTGCGGCGGCCGGCTGTGCGTCGCTGCTGGTGCCGTTCCCGCATGCCGTCGACGATCACCAGACGAAGAACGGCCAGTACCTCGTCGATGCCGGTGCGGCACTCATGGTTCCGGAAGCGCTGCTCGATGCGACGACACTCGCCAACTTGCTCGTCCGCCTGTTCTCGCAGCGCGAACAACTCGTGATGATGGCGACCGCCGCGCGCACTGCCGCGTGGCCGGCCGCAGACGAACGCATCGCCGATATCTGTGTCGCAACCGGAGCGGCGGCATGAGCGTTCCAGCCCAGCACATGTCGCTCGCGCAAGTGCCGATGCGACGCGTACGCCGCATCCACCTGCTGGGCATCGGCGGCTCTGGCATGGCCGGTATCGCCGAAGTGCTGCTGAATCTCGGCTACGCGGTTTCGGGTTCCGATCTCAAGGAGAGCGCGGCGACCCGCCGGCTCGTCGCGCTCGGTGCGAATGTCGCTTACGGCCATGACGCGGCGCGCGTCGGAGCGGCCGATGTCGTCGTGGTTTCGACCGCGATCAAGGCCGACAACCCTGAACTCGTCGCCGCGCGCGCGGCGCGCATTCCGGTCGTGCGGCGCGCCGAGATGCTGGCCGAACTGATGCGCTTCCGCTACGGCGTCGCGGTCGCTGGCACGCACGGCAAGACGACGACGACCAGCCTCGTCGCCTGCGTGCTCGCCGAAGGCGGGCTCGATCCCACCTATGTCATCGGCGGCCGCCTCAAGAGCGCCGGCGCCAATGCGCGGCTGGGTGCGAGTTCTTATCTGGTCGCCGAAGCCGACGAAAGCGACGCCAGCTTCCTGCACCTGATTCCGATGATGGCGATCGTCACCAACATCGACGCCGACCATCTCGAAACCTACGACGGCGATTTCAAGAAGCTCCGCGCGGCCTTCGTGGAATTCCTGCAGCGCCTGCCGTTCTACGGTCTCGCCGTGCTCTGCGCCGACGACGCCGAAGTGCGCGGCATCGTCAGCGAGATCGGCCGGCCGGTCGTGACCTACGGCATCGATGCCGAGGCCGATCTACGCGCTGTCGATATCCGCTTCCAGTCCGACGGTGCCCATTTCACCGTGCTGCTCGCCGACGGCACGCGCGAGCCGCTGCACCTCGCGTTGCCGGGACGGCACAACGTGCTCAACGCGCTCGCGGCGGTTGCCGTGGCGCGCGAACTCGGCGTGAACTTCGCCGCGATCAGAAAGGCCTTCGCCGAATTCCAGGGCGTGGGCCGGCGCTGCGAATCACATGGCGACTGGCGCATCGGCGCAGCACAGGTGCGCGTCGTCGACGACTACGGCCATCACCCGCGCGAACTCGCCGCGACCTTCGAGGCGATGCGCGGCGCCTATCCGGGACGCCGTCTCGTCGTCGCGTTCCAGCCGCATCGCTACACGCGCACGCGCGACCTGTTCGACGATTTCTGCGCCGTGCTCTCCGACGCCGACGCGCTGCTGCTGACCGAGGTCTACGCCGCCGGCGAGACGCCACTGGCTGATGCCGATTCGCGGGCGCTGGCGCGCGGCATCCGCGCGCGCGGACGGGTCGAGCCGGTGCTGGTGAAGGGCGTCGCGGATGCGGCCGAAGCACTGAGCGCGATGGTGCGCGACGGCGACGTGCTGCTGACGCTCGGCGCCGGCGACATCGGCGGCCTGCCGGCCTTGCTCGCCCAGCTCTGGACGGAGGAAAAGCCGTGAGCTACCCGGCGAGGAACTCACAGTTTCACCGCGCGATCGACGGCAAGGCGAGCGGCTTTCGTCGCCGACCGAATGCACTCATGCACTGGCTTGCAAGTACGGAGGCGACGGCGTGATGGTCGAGCGCAAACCCATCGCAGTGCGCGGGATCGTCAGGCATGACGAGCCCATGTCGCGGCACACGAGCTGGCGCGTCGGCGGCCCGGCCGATCGCTGGTTCGAGCCGGTCGACCGCGCCGATCTGATCGCGTTCGTCCAGCAGCTATTGCCGGACGAGCCGGTTCTCTGGCTTGGCCTCGGCAGCAACCTGCTGGTGCGCGATGGCGGCTTCCGCGGCACGGTGATCGCGCTGCATGGCGCGCTCGATCAATTCCACCTCGAGTCCGCGACGCGGCTCTACGCCGAGGCTGGCGTGCACTGCGCGCGACTGGCGAAGTTCGCGCAGGCCCACACGCTGGCGGGCCTCGGCTTCATCGCCGGCATTCCGGGCACGGTGGGTGGTGCGCTGGCGATGAACGCCGGCGCCTGGGGCGGCGAAACCTGGCACGCCGTGGTCTCGGTCGAAGTGCTGTTCCGCAACGGCCACAGCCAGTGGCTTGATCCGGACGCGTTCACGATCGCCTATCGCAGCGTCACGCCGCCGGATGATTTTCTCGGATTTCTCGCGGCGCGCTTCAAGGTCTTCGCCGACGACGGCAGTCATGCGCGCGGGACGAAAGAATCGCTCGCGAAGCGCAAGGCCACCCAGCCGGTCGGCAAGCCGAGTGCCGGCAGCACCTTTCGCAATCCGCCGGGCGATTTTGCGGCGCGGCTGATCGAGGCCTGCGGCCTCAAGGGCTATCGCATCGGTGGCGCGCAGGTCTCTGCACAGCACGCGAATTTCATCCTGACCGATGAGGGCGCGCGCGCCGCCGACGTCGAGCGCCTCATCGAACATATCCGTCGCACCGTGAAAGCAGAGAGTGACGTCGAGCTGGAAGCCGAAGTGAAGATCATTGGAGAGCCCTCCCATGCGTAAGTACGTCTCCGATCCCAGGGCTTTCGGCCGCGTCGGCGTGCTGATGGGCGGCTGGTCCGCAGAACGAGAAGTCTCGCTGTGGAGCGGTGAAGGCGTGGTCGCCGCTCTTGCGCGCCGCGGCGTCGATGTCACCGCCGTCGATGCCGACAAGAACGCGATCCTGAACCTGAACCAGCGGGGCTTCCACCGGGTGTTCAACGTGCTGCACGGCACCGGTGGCGAGGACGGCACGGTACAGGCGGTGCTCGATCTGCACGGTATTCCTTATGCCGGTTGTGGCGTGCTGGCCTCGGCGCTGGCGATGGACAAGCTGCGCACCAAGCGCATCTGGAAAGCCGAAGGCTTGCCAACGCCGGATCATCGCGTGCTGAAGACACTTGCCGATGCGGAAAGCGCGGCGGAGGCCTTCGGTTATCCGTTCATCATCAAGCCGGCGGCGGATGGTTCGAGCGTCGGCGTGTCGAAGGTGAAGCACGCCGCGCAGATCGACCAGGCGTTTGCCGATGCGCTCGGCGAAGGTCGCGTCGTCATGGCCGAGCGCTTCGTCGCCGGCGGTGAGTACACCTGCGCGATCCTCGACGGTCAGCCGCTGCCGCTGATCCGCATCGAGCCCGCCACCGAGTTCTACGACTACCACGCCAAGTACATCAGCAACGACACGCGCTACATCTGCCCGACCGACCTGGTCCCGACGCACGAGTCCGAACTCCAGGCGATCTGCGTGGAGGCCTTCGAGCTGATCGGCGGCCGCGGCTGGGGCCGGGTCGATTTCATGATGGACGCGCAAGGCGGCGCCTGGCTGCTCGAAATCAACACGCTGCCCGGCATGACTTCGCACAGCCTCGTGCCAATGGCGGCGCGCGCAGTCGGCATGGATTACGACGCGCTGTGCTGGGCGATTCTCGAAACCACGCTGGAGGCGACGCCGTGAGCGCCGGAGTGATGTCGATGAACGAGCCGACGCTGCCGCGCTTCGTCGTTCCGGTGCTGGTCACGGCAGCCGTGCTCGCACTGGCCGCGTTCGCGGGCAATCTGCTGAAGCCGCAGCTCAATCGTCCGGTGCAGGCGCTGCGCATCGATGGCGAGTTGCAACGTCTCACGGCAACGCAGATTGCCGACGCCGTGCGCAGCGAAGCCCTGCCGCGTCTGTTCGCTGTCGATCTCGATGTCGTGCGTCGTCGTGTCGAGACGCTGCCCTGGGTTGCCCACGCGCGCGTCAGCCGCATCTGGCCGGACCGCCTCGCGATCCGCATCCAGGAGCGCCTGCCGTACGCACGCTGGGGCGAGAACGGGCTGATCGACAGCGAAAGCCGCGTGTTCACGCCGGCCGCCAGCGAATTGCCGAATGATCTTCCGCAACTCGCCGCGCCCTCCGGCCACGAAGCCGAAACAGCGGCGACTTTCCAGGGCTTGCGCAACACGCTCGGCAACAGCGCCTTCGTTCCGGCCGGCCTGATGCTCGATGCCCGTGGCGAGTGGCGGCTGGCAACGGCGATCGGCATCGAGTTGCGCCTCGGCCAGGACGATCCGCTGGCAAAAACGGCGCTGCTGCTCGGCGCCATCGCCACGGCGCTGGCCGGGCAACTGGACAAGGTCGCGTATGTCGACCTGCGTTATTCGAATGGCTTTTCCGTGGGCTGGAAGGACGGCCTGGCGCCGTCCACGGTCGGCGCAAAGAAAGCGGCTGCGAAGCCGACCGTTGAGGGAAACAAACCATGAGCAAGCGCAACAACCCCGAGTATCTCGTCAGCCTCGATGTCGGCACTTCGAAGGTCGCGGCGATGATCGGCGAAGTCGGACCGGCCGGGCAGGTGCGGGTGGTCGGCCTCGGCACTTCGCCGACACGCGGCCTGAAGAAAGGCGTGGTGGTCAACATCGAGCACACGGTCGAGTCGATCCGGCGCGCGGTCGAGGCTGCCGAACTGATGGCGAACTGTCGTGTGCGTGCCGCACACGTCGGCATCACCGGCACCCATATCCGTTCGCTGAACTCGGTTGGCGTCGTGCCGATCCGGCATCGCGAGATTTCGGCACGCGATGTCGACGCCGTGATCGAGGCCGCCAGTGCGATGGCGATTCCGGCCGATCAGCAGATCCTGCATGTCGTGCCGCAGGAATACGTGGTCGATGGCCAGGAAGGCATTCAGGATCCGATCGGCATGAGCGGCGTGCGCCTGGAGGCCAAGGTGCACATGGTCACCGGCACGTTGAGCGCGGCGCAGAACCTCTACAAATGTGTCGAGCGTTGCGGGCTGACGGTCGAGAAGCTCGTGCTGCAACACTTGGCGTCGAGCGACGCGGTGCTGTCGGCGGACGAGCGTGATCTCGGTGTCTGCGTCGTCGATATCGGCGGCGGCACCTGTGACATCGCGGTATTCAAGGGTGGCTCGATCCGGCACACGGCGGTGGTGCCGATCGCCGGCGATCTGGTGACCAGCGATATCGCCGTCGCCTTCCGCACGCCGGCGCAGTACGCCGAACAGATCAAGCTGAAATACGGCTGTGCGCTGCCGGAGCTGGTGGCGCACGACGCGCCGATCGACGTGCCCGGCGTTGGCGAATCGCCGACGCGACATCTATCGCGGCAGATGCTCGCCGAGGTCATGCGGCCGCGCTTCGAGGAGCTGTTCCGCTACGTGCGCAAGGAGCTGCATCGGGCCGATGTCTACGACCTGATTCCGGGCGGCGTGGTGCTGACCGGCGGTGTTGCGCAGACGCCGGGAATTCTCGAACTGGCGGAAGAAGTGCTCGAAGTCAACGTGCGGCTCGGGCTGCCGCATCAGGTCGAGGGCATCGACGAAGTGACGCGCTCGCCGGCCTATGCGACCGGCGTCGGGCTTCTGTTGTTCGCACGCCAGCAACGGCCGCTTCCGGGTGGCCGCATGGGTATGGGTTCCGGCGCCGGCGCCGGGGCGATGTTCGGAAAAATTCAGGGATGGCTCAAGGGCAATTTCTAGGTTCTGGTTCTTTTGGTTCGGACGGGGTTCGCAGTTCACACGTTTGAGGAGACATGACATGGGCGGAAGCAAAATGAGTACGGAAATGTTCGAGCTGGTGGACGGCACCAGCAAGCGCGCGGTGATCCGCGTCATCGGTGTCGGCGGCGGCGGCTGCAACACCGTCAACCAGATGGCGGCGGCCGCGATCCAGGGCGTGGAGTTCATCAGCGCCAACACCGATCGCGATCATCTCGAGAAGTGCCTGCCGACGCTGCAATTGCAGCTCGGCGCGGAAGTGACGCGCGGCCTCGGCGCCGGCTCCAATCCGAAGATCGGCCGCGAGGCTGCGGAGGAAGATCGCGACCGGATTCGCGAAATGATGGAAGGCACGGACCTGTTGTTCATCACCGCCGGCATGGGCGGCGGTACCGGCACCGGTGCCGCACCCGTGATCGCCGAGATCGCGCGCGAGCTGGGCATCCTGACCGTGGCCGTGGTTACCAAGCCATTCCCGCACGAAGGCAAGAAGCGCATGGCGGTCGCGCTCGAGGGCATTCGTGAACTTCAGCAGCACGTCGACTCGCTGATCCTGATCCCGAACGAGAAGCTGCGTCTCGTGCTCGGCGGCGCGGTGACGCTGCTGTCCGGCTTCAAGGCTGCGAACGACGTGCTCCAGAACGCGGTGCAGGGTATCTCCGACCTGATCACGCGGCCGGGCATGATGAATGTCGATTTTGCCGACGTGAAGACGGTCATGAGCAACCGCGGCATGGCGATGATGGGCCTCGGCGCGGCAAGCGGCGAGGACCGAGCGAAGAAGGCGGTCGAAGCAGCGCTGTCGAGCCCCTTGCTCGACGACCTGGAACTGACCGGCGCGCGCGGCATTCTCGTCAACATCACCAGCGACGACAGCCTGACGCTCGACGAACTCGAACTCATCAACGAGCGCATCAACGAGATCGCCTCGGCGGAAGTCGACATGAAGTGTGGCACCTCATTCGACCCGGCTTGTGGCGCCGAGCTGCGCGTCACGGTTGTTGCGACCGGACTCGAGGGCACGCGACCGGGCAAGGCCATGCAGCCGGAAGCGGCGCCGCGTCTGCGCAGCGCCGGTCTGGGCAGCCCGATGCCGGGCATCGTCGGACACGGCAATGCCGGCGTGGTCACGACGCTGCGTCAGCCTTCGGCCTGGCCAGCACGTTCGCACGAACACCGCGAGCAGGCGATGCCGATGCGCAACGCCCGTCCGGCGATCGCACCGGCGTTGTCGGCGCTGGATTACAACGAGGATCTGCTCGACATCCCCGCCTTCCTGCGGGCGCAGGCCGATTGAGAACCAGCCATGAACAGGAGTCCCGGAACTCCGTGATAAAATTCAAGTCTCAAGTCCGATCGCGACATCGCATTTTTTGCCCGCGACGGCCAACTCCTACTCCTCCTCGTCGAACATGATCAGGCAGCGAACCTTGCGCACTCCGGTGCGCGTCAGTGGCATCGGCCTTCATAGCGGGCAGAAGGTCTATATGTCGCTGCTGCCCGGAGCGCCCGACAGCGGCATCGTCTTCCGTCGCGTGGACCTGAACCCGCCACGCGATGTCCGCGCCCACGCCACCGGCATCGGCGAGACGACGCTGAGCAGCAATCTGATCGAGGACGGCACCAAGGTCGCGACCGTCGAGCATCTGATGTCGGCGTTCGCGGGTCTGGGTATCGATAACAGCGTCGTCGAGCTGTCGGCCGCCGAAGTGCCGATCATGGACGGTAGCGCGGCGCCGTTCGTGTTCCTGATCCAGTCGGCCGGAGTCAGTGAGCAGGACGCGCCCAAGCGTTTCCTGAAGCTCAGGCATCCGGTGCAGGTGCAGGACGGCGACAAATGGGCACGCCTGGAACCGCACGACGGTTTCCGCCTGACCTTCAACATCGACTTCGACCACCCCCTGCTGAAGGCCACGGCGCAATCGGCCACCGTCGATTTCTCGACGCAGGCCTACGTCCGCGAAGTCAGCCGCGCGCGGACCTTCGGCTTCATGCGCGAGTTCGAATACCTGCGTTCGCGCCGGCTGGCGCTCGGGGCGAGCCTGGAAAATGCGGTCGCGGTCGACGAATTCCGCGTGCTCAACCATGATGGTTTGCGCTATGACGATGAATTCGTCCGGCACAAGATTCTCGACGCCGTCGGCGACCTCTATCTGCTCGGATATCCGCTGCTCGCCGCGTATACCGCTTTCAAATCCGGACACGCGCTCAACAACAAGCTCGCGCGCGCCCTGCTGGCCGACACGGCCGCCTGGGAGCTGGTCATCTTCGACGACAAACAGCCCGCCGCCCCGGCTTTTTACCCCCGATCCAGCCCGCTGCTGGCCTGAGCCCGGGTTGCGTGCCGATCAAAACCCCGCTTAGACTCGGGCCGACTAGCCGTTTTGTGCGGCAAGTCTCATTTTTATTTCGAGCTTCAGAGAGGGCGATCCCAGCTGCTCCCGCAGCACTTGGAGAAGTTCTTGCTGGCGATACCGGAGTTGGGTGAACGCGGCGGCTGAGTCGGCATAGACGACCATCACGCCGTCCCGCTCGTTGGCAATGCGCAGGGAGCGCGACAGGGGTTCCCGCGCCCATTCGCGAAGAACCTGCTGGGTCTCTTCGAGACGCCGGGCGCGCTGAAGTAGCTCGTGCACAGGTGAATCTGGATGGTCTAGGTGTGCGCCGACGTTTTTTGCGTCTGCGTGCATAGGAGTTTTTGCCGCTGAATTCGTGGGTGAAGTGCCGCATGGATATTATCTTGGTTAGCCACAAGCGTGGCCGCACCTGGCGTCTCCGCCTGGAGCCGCGTCAGGTGTTCGGCTGGCTGCCGCTGGCCCTGGGCGCGATTGCGGTGCTGGGTCTGAGCTTCTTCGCCGGCTTGAGCCTTCAGTCGGGACGCGGCCTGTTGCCCACACGCGTGGCCGGCGCCTGGGCCAGCGAAATCGAACAGCAGCGCGTCGAACTGGCCAAGACCCGCACCCAGGCCCAGGAAGACGCCCATGCCCTGGCACGTCGCATCGCGCAGCTTCAGGCCTACGTCATGCGCCTCGATGCCGCCGGTGCGCGTATGACACAAATTGCCAAGATTGACCCAGGCGAGTTCAATTTTGACAAACCGCCGCCCCTCGGCGGCCCGGAAGTCGACACCGGTAGCCAGCCGGCCGTGCTCGAAGACGTGATCGGCTCGCTCGATCGTCTGCAAAAACAGCTCGGTGATCGGGAACGCCAGATGCGCGTGCTCGAAGATCTGCTGCTTGCGAGCAAGCTCGAACGCGAGATCAAGCCCTCGGGCTGGCCGGTTGCCGGCGGCTACATCACCTCGGGCTATGGCAGCCGCACCGATCCGTTCACCGGATTGCGCAGCAGCCACCCGGGAATCGACTTCGCGGCGGCCGAAGGTTCGGAGGTGCTCGCGGTCGCAACCGGCATCGTCGCCGAGGCTGGTGAGAAGAACGGCTATGGCGAACTCGTCGAAATCAATCACGGCAACGGTTATGTGACGCGTTACGGCCACAATTCGCGGCTGCTGGTAAAAGTCGGGGACCGCGTGGTCAAGGGCCAGCGCATCGCCCTGATGGGCTCGACCGGCCGCTCCACCGGTCCGCACGTGCACTTCGAACTGGTCCTGAACGGCAACACCGTCAATCCGGAGCAGTACGTCCAGGCAGCGCGCTGAGCCCGACGGAACATGATGGGCGTCAAGCCCGGCGCGCCGCGTCGCCTGCGCTATTGAAAAGCAGGGTAATCCGCCGCACGTTTAGGGTCTGTTCACCTTCAGTGGGTCGCTGCGTTGCGAGTCAAAAAGCCGCCCGGCGAGGCGCGAGCCGCAGAGAATAGTGGTTCTCTTCTCAAGGCTGGCAACGAAGCCCGGCGACTTTTTGACTCACAACCCTCCGGGGCGCGGCCATTTTTGCCCATTGCGGCCTCTCTCGTCGCGCCCATGGAACAACCATGGCCGCTCCTCGTTCGTGGCACCGGGCAAAAATGACCTCCGCCGCAGCGACCCACTGAAGGTGAACAGGCCCTAGGGCATAATCGGCGGCCCGACGGCACTGTCGGGCCGTTCTTCGTGCCGTTCCCGAATCACCGGACCTCATGCTCAACAATCTTCTGGCGCGCATCTTTGGCAGCCGCAATCAACGCATCATCAGCCGGCTTGGCGGCCTCGTCGTCGCCGTCAATGCGATCGAGCCGAAATACCAGGCTCTGACCGACGAGCAACTCGCGGCGCAGACCAGCCTCTTGCGCGAGCGGCTCGCGAAAGGCGAAAGCCTCGACGACATCAAGGCCGATGCCTTTGCCGTAGTCCGCGAAGCCGGCCGTCGGGTGCTCAACATGCGCCACTTCGATGTTCAGCTGATCGGCGGCGCGGTGCTGCACGAAGGCAAGATCGCCGAGATGCGTACCGGTGAGGGCAAGACGCTGGTCGCGACACTGCCGACCTACCTCAATGCGCTCAGCGGCAAGGGCGTGCACGTGGTCACCGTCAACGACTATCTCGCACGCCGCGACTCGGAATGGATGGGCCGCATCTTCCGCTTCCTCGGCATGAGCGTCGGCGTGGTCGTTTCCGGCCAGAGCACCGAAGAAAAGCGCGCGTCCTACCAGGCCGATATCACCTATGGCCAGAACAACGAATTCGGCTTCGACTACCTGCGTGACAACATGGCGTTCGCGCTCGACGAGAAAGTCCAGCGCGGCTTGAATTACGCGGTCATCGACGAAGTCGACTCGATCCTCATCGACGAGGCGCGCACGCCGCTCATCATCAGTGGCCCGGCCGACGCGGCCGGCAAGTGGTACGTCGAGTTCGCCCGCATCTCCAAGCGCCTCGTCGCCGAGGTCGACTACGACGTCGAAGAGGGCAAGCGTACGGTCGCCATCACCGAGGCCGGTGTCGGCAAGGTCGAGGACTGGCTCGGTATCGACAACCTGTACGAGTCCGTCAACACGCCCCTCGTCGGCTACCTCAACAACGCGCTCAAGGCCGTCGAGCTCTACAAGAAGGACAAGGACTACATCGTCACCGACGGCGAGGTGCTCATCGTGGATGAGTTCACCGGCCGCGTGCTGCACGGCCGCCGCTACAACGAGGGCATGCACCAGGCGATCGAGGCCAAGGAGGGC
>JAYWBB010000102.1:0-33355 GCA_043781855.1 Nevskia sp.
GCTGGTGCTGAGGCGCAGGTGACCTTCGAGGCGTACGTCGGTGCCCTTGACCTGGCGCTCGACGGCCAGCGCCTCGAACTCCATGCGTTCGGCGGCTTCGGCCAGCGCTTCGCCGCCCGGTGTCAGCCGGTAGCCGGTGCGCATGCGCTCGAACAGGCGGACTTCGAGGCATTTCTCGAGCCCTTCCAGTCGTCGGTAGACGCTCGACGGATTGACGCCGAGCAGCCGCGCAGCGCTGTTCAGGCCGCCGGCGCGGGAGATCGCGAGCACATAGCGCAAGTCGTCCCAGTCCATGCATCGAGCTTGAACTGGCTATTGCGAAATCGCAAGAATGGAATGCGTTTTTTTCGGCTTCTATTGCGTATCAGCGAGGTGCACAGTGCGGCTCACGAAACGCCGGCACTGAATCCCGGCGTGATTCACTGGAGAAAAACCATGTCGCTCTTCAAGAAAACGCTCAAAACCAAAACCGGCCCGACCACCGGGATCGTTCGATCCAATATTCTCGGCGTGACCGGCCTGTCGCGGGCCTCGCTGGCGGCGATGTTCCGCCGCAACGGCTTGTTCGGCCGTGATTCCGCGCTGAGCCCCGCTGAGCAGGCCGTGCTGCAAAGCCGGCTGCCGGTAATCGAGGGGCTTCCGGCGCGCGTCGCGCCGGCATTCATGACGCTGCGTCTGACCGCGTTCGCCGACTACGCCGAATCGCTGGTCGCTCGCCGTGATGCAGCGCGCGCGCAAGCGCGTCTGGAGCGCCTGGGCCTGAGCGAGGCGGCGATCTCGGAAGTGCGTACGGTGATCGAGAACGTGTTCGTCGTGTTCGCGCCGAAGCCGCAGATCGACAATGTCGCGACGTGGGCGCGTGCCGAACCGAAGCGGCAATTCGCGAAAGCCGCCTGAGCTTCGTGCGTCTTGTCGGCGGGGACGTCCGGCCGCTCTCGATCCGGGGGCCGCCGGGCGTCGTCGCAACGCAGATCGCGGAACCCCAGGCTCAGCCTTCCACCGATCGTTCTGCAATCCACGCTTCCACATGCTTCTCCAGGATATCGAGCGGCAGCGCACCGGCGCCCAACACGACATCATGAAACGCCCGCACATCGAATTTTTCGCCGAGCTTCTCTTTCGCTCGCGCCTTCAGTTCCTTGATCTTCAACTCGCCGATCTTGTACGCCAGCGCCTGGCCGGGCCAGGCGATGTAGCGATCGATCTCGTTGACGATGTCGAGTTCGGCGCGCGGCGTGTTGGCCTTGAAGAAGTCGATGGCCTGCTCGCGCGTCCAGCCTTTCGAGTGCATGCCGGTATCGACGACCAGGCGCACTGCGCGCCACATCTCGAACGTGAGCTGGCCGAACTTCGAATACGGGTCCTGATACAGGCCGAGCTCGTCGCCGAGACTTTCGGAATAGAGGCCCCAGCCTTCTATAAAGGCGGTGTAGTCGGCCTGACGACGGAAGTCCGGCAAGTCTCCCAGCTCCTGCTGTAAAGAGATTTGCAGATGATGGCCGGGCACGGCTTCGTGCAGGGTCAGCGCTTCCTGTTCCCACTTCGGACGGCTCTGCGGACGATAGAGATTTGCGTAGAACGTGCCCGAACGCGAGCCGTCGGCGGCGCCCTGCTGGTAGTAGGCGGTGGTGGTGTCGGGGGCGATCGCGGCCGGGATCGGCTTTACCCCGTAGGGCAGGCGCGGCAGCTTGCCGAACAGTTTCGGCAGTTCGCCGTCGATGCGCTTGGCGATGACACGATAGCTTGCCAGCAGCTCGTCGCCGTTCTTGTAGACGAAGCGTCGATCGCTGCGCAGGAACTTGAAGAAGGCCTGCAGGCTGCCCTTGAATTTGGCTTGCGCCCTGGTCTTCTCCATCTCGGCGCGGATGCGCGCGACCTCGCTCAGGCCGAGGTCATGGATTTCGTCCGGCGTGAGGTTCGTTGTGGTGAAACTGCGTACGGCGAAGGTGTAGTCGTCGCGACCGTCGGGCAGGTTGGCGGCAGCGATGCTCGTTCGGCAGGCCGGCAGGTAGTCCTTGACGAACATCTCCTTGAGCCGGCGATAGGCCGGCACGACGGAATCGCGGATCGCCTCGCGCGCTTCCGTCGCAAGACGCGTCTGAGTCGCGGCAGGAATGTCCTTCGGGAAGCGCTTGAACGGCGCGTAGAACAGGCTGGCTTCGGGCTGCGCGACGATCTGCTTGTCGATCTGCGCCGGCACGCGCTGCATGATGATCCGTGGCTGCGTGCGACCCTCTTCGATGCCGGCGCGCAGCAGCGCGATGGTCTGGTCGACCAGCCGATCGACGCCGCGAAGGCGAAGGATCCAGTCCTCGTAATCCTTGACCGTCGCAAAGCGCAGCAGCTCGGTGAGCTGGTCGGCCGTCTGCACGCCGCCCATGTGGGTCAGCGGCATCAGGAAGTGCCGATAGCGATAGCCCTCGATGTCGCGGCTGAGCTTCTGTCTGAACAGGTCGAAGTTGAGTTGATCGGCCGGGTTCAGTCGCTCGTGGTCGATTTCGAGCAGACCCCGCAGTGCGGCGACGTCACGGTCATGGCTGGCGCCGATCGCGGTCAGGCTCAGGTCGGCCCAGCTCCCGTCGTAGCGATGGTCGCCGAGCGCCGAGGCGTTTTCCGGGTTTTCGAGGAGGCCGCGCTGCCATTCGCGGTCGAGCAATTCGTGCAGCTGCTTCGCCGGGTCGATATTCGCAGGTGGCGGTGTCAGCGCGAGCACCGCCGGCGGCACGACCGGCGACGCGGCAGGGCCAAGGCTGGCGCAGCCGGACAGAAAGACGAGGGCGCAGGCGCCCGCAGACAAAAGGATGCGATTCAAGCGATTCCCCTGAAAACAGATCAACGGACAGAATTTTTTATACCGCTCACTCGATGTTCAGCTTCTTGATCCGGTAACGCAAAGACCGGAACGACATGCCGAGCAGCGCCGCCGCCTTGGTCTTGTTGTAGCGCGCCTTTTCCAGCGCTTCGCGGATCGCGCGCCGTTCCATCTCTTCCATCTGGCCTTCGAGATCATTGCTCGCGACGGCCTGAGGGGCGGAATGGGCGGGCGCCGCGCCGGCCGCGCTCTCGCCGCGCAATTGCAGGTCAGAGGCGAAGATGCGCGTGCCGTCACTGAGCGTGACCGCGCGTTCGAGCACGTTTTCCAGTTCGCGGACATTGCCCGGAAATGCATAAGCCTGAAGCCGCTTCAGCGCCTCCGGTTCGAGCTTCGGCGCCGTCGGCAGGCCGTTGGCGGCAGCGAGCTTGGCGAGAATGGCGTCGGCGAGCAGCGGAATATCTTCGACGCGGCTGCGCAGCGGCGGCGTGCGCACTTCGATGACGTTGAGTCGGTAATAAAGGTCTTGCCGGAAGCTGCCGTGAGCGAGCAGCTCGCCGAGATCCTTGTGCGTCGCCGAGATCACGCGCACGTTGACGGGAATTTCGGTCTCCGCACCCACCGGCCGCACCGCGCGTTCCTGCAGCGCGCGCAGCAGTTTGACCTGCATGTGCAAAGGGAGATCGCCGACCTCGTCGAGAAACAGCGTGCCGCCCTCGGCCGCCTGGAACAGGCCGGTCTTGTCGCGCGTGGCGCCCGTGAAACTACCCTTGAGATGGCCGAAGAATTCGCTCTCCATGAGCTCGGTTGGAATCGCACCGCAGTTGACCGGCACGAACGGCGCATCGGCGCGGGGACTACGGACATGGATCAGCCGCGCCACCAGTTCCTTGCCGGTGCCCGATTCGCCGGCCACGTGCACCGGCGCCTGGCTGCGCGCGAGGCGCTCGATCAGCGCGCGCAGCGCGCCGATGACCGGCGTGGCGCCGAGCAGGCCGCCGTCGCTCGGCTCCGCCTTGTCTTTCAGCTTCAGCGCGGTATCGACGAGCTTGCGCAGCACCGTCAGGTCGATCGGTTTCGAGACGAAATCGAAGGCGCCGGCCTTCAGGCTTTCGACTGCCGCCTGCGTGCTGCCGTAGGCCGTGATCACCGCAACCGGCAGGCCGGCGTATTTTTTCTGGATATGACCGACCAGCTCGATGCCGTTGCCGTCCGGCAGGCGCATGTCGGTCAGGCAGAGGTCGAATTCGTGCTCTTCGAGCAGTTCGCGGGCCTCCGCGACGCTGCCCGCCGACTGCGTGCGCAGGCCCATGCGCAGCAGCGTAATTTCCAGCAACTCGCGGATGTCGGCTTCGTCGTCGACGATCAATGCGTGGGCTTTGCTCATGTTGTGTGGTTTGCCCCGGTGATTTGGCCTACCGCAAAAATCAGTCTGAATTGCGTTCCCTGCTCGCGCGGCACATGCAGCAGCCGCGCCTGATTGTATTCACAGAGCTCGCGCGAAAGGTACAAGCCGAGCCCGGTGCCCTGCCGGGCCGTCGTGAAAAAAGGCTCGAAAAGCTTTTCCTGCTGTTCCGGCGGAATGCCGCGGCCGTTGTCGATCACGTCCAGATAAGGCCGCTGGCCGGGGTTCAGCCGACCGGCCTGCAGCTGCACGTTCACGAAGGTTTCCGCGCCCGCGCCGTGGTCGAAGCTGTTCTGCCAGAGGTTGTGCAACACCTGCTGCAGATGGTTCGGGTCGAAGCGCACGCGCAGGTTGTCCGCCATCGCCTCGACCTCGATTTCGCGAACCGTGTTCGGACAGCCTTCGCGGTAGACAGCGATCGAGTGTTCGAGGAATTCGCCGAGGGCCAGGCTTTGCGGGGCGGCGGCCTCGCGCCGCGAGAGGCGCAGCACGTCGGCGACGATCTTGTCGATGCGCACGCTATGACGCTGGATCATGTCGAGCAGACGCTGGTCGGCCGCGCCGATCCCCGGCGATTCGGCCAGCAACTGTCCGGCGTGCCGGATCGCCGACAGCGGATTGCGGATTTCGTGCGCGATACCGGCGGACAGCCGGCCCAACGCGGCCAGCTTGAGTTGCTGCGCCTGTTCCCGCACGCGTGCGGCATCGTCGAGCAGCACCAGCACCGGCGCCCAGGTGCTGTAGCCAAGCCGCGTGAAGCGCGGCAGCAGCTCCGGGCCGTCGACATCCAGGAATAACGGCTCGCGTTCGAGATTCGGCGCGGCTTCCCAGGCGCGCAGCGCGGCATCGAGCGACGGCAGCAGCTCCGCGACGGCACTGCCCTCGCTCGCCGTACCGCCGATCAGCAGGCGCTTGGCCGCCGCGTTGAGCAGACGCAGGCGCCGGTCTTCGTCGAGCACCAAGACCGGGGTATCCATGCTTTCGACGATGCGCTCGTTGAGGCGCGAGAGGCTGGCCAGATCGCTGCCGACGCGCGCCGCCAGCGCCCCGCTCTTGCGTGCACGCTGCGCAACCACTCCGGCGCCGGCGGCCGTCGCGAACAGCATCAGGCCAAGCAGGCCGGTGGTGGTCAGGTCGGCGGCGCTGTAATCGTCACGCGCTTGCCACCACAGTTCCGCGCCAAACAGCGCGAACGTGCCGAGCGCGGCATGCAGCAGGCCCATGCGCAGCGGCAACACCAGACTACAGCCGACTGCGGGCGTGATCAGCAGCACGCCGAGACCGCTGGAAACACCCTTGGCCGAAACCATCAGCGCGATGATCGCCACGCTGTCGATGAGGAACGCGAGATGCGCCTGCACGTTCAGCGCCGGCACCCGCAGCATTATCGGCGGCAGCAACAGCAGCGTCGGCAGCGCATAGATGCGGACGATGTCGAACGAGTTGGTCGAATTGACCTGATCGAAAACGTAGCTGCCGAAACCGAAGATATGGAGTCCGAGCAGCAGCAGTACGAGCAGCAGCCGGTACACCGCGAGCGTGCGCAGGATCAGCCAGTCGTCCGGATCGGTGAAGGCGTCGGCGCGGGGATCGACCATCGGATGCGCTCGGTCAGTCGCGGGTTGCGATGTTCAAGGGCGGCCTTTTTCGCAGGCGCCGCAGCGGCCCGAGGCCGACAACCCCTGACGCGGCAGGTAGAGGCCGCAGGTCGCGCAGCGCGCCATCGTTTCGAAACGCTCGGCCGGCGGCTGATCGCGGCGCGAGACTTCGATGCGCCAGCTTTTCAGAATCCGGAAGACCAGCCAGACCAGCCCGGCCAGGACCAGCAGGCGAAAAAGGTTCATGCGTGAGTAATTCCCCGTCGATCAACGTGCAGTCTACCCGTCCGGGTACTTTGCCGGCGTGGAGCCTTTGGGGGAGAATGCGCGTCCACCGGATCGGCCCGACGGCACCGGATCGGCACACCATCGCGGACACCGTGTCGTGTCCGCCTCAGTCCTTGGGGGACGCATGAATCTTCACGAGTACCAGGCGAAGGAAATTTTCGCGCGCTATGGCATTCCGGTGCCGCAGGGCGGCCTCGCCACCAGCCCCGAACAGGCGCGTGCGGTGGCCAAGCAGCTCGGCACCGAGAAGGTCGTGGTCAAGGCACAGGTGCATGCCGGCGGTCGTGGCAAGGCTGGCGGCGTCAAGCTGGTGGCCGGCGCCGATGCCGCGGAGGAAGCCGCGAAGGCGATGCTCGGCAAGAGGCTGGTGACCAAGCAGACCGATGCCAAGGGCCTGCCGATCAACTCGGTCTGGATCGAGAAGCCATCGAACATCGCGCGGGAGCTCTACGTTTCTGCGCTGGTCGACCGCAGCAGCGAGCGGGTGATTCTCATGGCCTCGGCCGCCGGTGGCATGGACATCGAGGAAGTCGCCGAGCACACGCCGGAGAAGATCAAGACGGTCACGGTGAATCCGGCCGCCGGCCTGCAAGCCTTCCAGGCGCGTGAGCTGGGCTTCTTCATGGGCCTGACGAAAGAGCAGGTCGACCAGTTCACCAGGATCATGCTCGGCGTCTATCGCATCGTCACCGAATGCGATGCCAGCATGGTCGAGATCAATCCGCTGATCGTGACCAGCGAAGGCAACGTTTTCGCGCTCGACGCCAAGCTGAATTTCGACGACAACGCACTGTTCCGGCAGAAGGCCATCGCCGACATGCGCGATCCCACGCAGGAAGACGAGCGCGAGCGCGCCGCTGCGAAGTTCGATCTCAACTACGTCACCCTCGAAGGCAATATCGGCTGCATGGTCAACGGTGCGGGCCTTGCCATGGCGACGATGGACATCGTGAAATTGCACGGCGGCCAGCCGGCGAACTTCCTCGATGTCGGCGGCGGCACCACGGCGGAGAAAGTCACCGAGGCGTTCAAGCTCATCACCGCCAGCCCGGAAGTGAAGGCGATCTTCATCAACATCTTCGGAGGCATCGTCCGCTGCGATCTGATCGCCGAAGGCATCATCGCCGCGGTCAAGCAGGTCGGCCTGAAGATTCCGGTCGTGGCAAGACTGCAGGGCACGAATATGGAGAAGGGCCAGGCGATGCTGCGCGAAAGCGGGCTTGCCGTGACGCCGGTCTCCGATCTCACCGAAGCGGCCAAGGCCGTCGTCGCCGCCGCGCAGGGGAAGTAAAGAACATGAGCATCCTGATCAACAAGAACACCAGGGTCATCTGCCAGGGCTTCACCGGCAAGCAGGGCACGTTTCACTCGGAACAGGCGATCGCCTACGGCACGAAAATCGTCGGCGGCGTATCGCCCGGCAAGGGCGGCGGCAGGCATCTCAATCTGCCGGTGTTCAACACGGCGCACGATGCGGTGAAAGCCACGGGCGCCGACGCGACGATGATCTACGTCCCGGCGCCCGGTGCGGCCGACGCGATCCTCGAAGCAGCGGACGCGGGCATCAAGGTCATCATCTGCATCACGGAGGGCATTCCGGTCATCGACATGGTCAAGGTCAAAGCCGCGCTCGTCGGCCGTGACTGCGTGTTGATCGGCCCGAACTGCCCGGGTGTGATCACGCCGGGCGAATGCAAGATCGGCATCATGCCCGGCCACATCCACAAGCCGGGTCGCATCGGCATAGTTTCACGCAGCGGCACACTGACCTACGAGACGGTGCACCAGACCACGCAGAACGGTCTCGGCCAATCGACCTGTGTCGGCATCGGCGGCGACCCGGTGCGCGGCCTCGGCTTCATCGACGTGCTGCAGCGCTTCGAGGCCGATCCGGCGACCGACGGCATGATCATGGTCGGCGAAATCGGCGGCTCCAGCGAAGAGGAAGCGGCGGCCTACATCAAGGCGCACATCCGCAAGCCGGTCGTCGCCTACATCGCCGGCGTCACCGCACCCGCCGGCAAGCGCATGGGCCACGCGGGCGCGATCATCGCCGGCGGCAAGGGCACGGCGGACGAAAAATTCGCAGCGCTTGAAGCGGCGGGTGTGAAGACCGTTCGCTCGCCGGCTGACCTCGGCGCGGCGATGAAGTCCCTGCTGTAGTCGATTGGCATATACTCGTGACCGGTCACATGGTCACGAGATTCCAATGGACGACTCGAAGCTTTCCGCCGGTGAATTCAAGGCGACCTGCCTGAAGCTGATGGACGAGGTTGCGGCCACCGGCCGCGAAATCGTCGTGACCAAGCGCGGCAAGCCGGTGGTGCGCATCGTGCCGTACCAGAACCGGTCGCGGTCGGTGGCCGGCTCACTCGCGGATTCCATGGAATTCATCGGTGATGTGATCGGCCCGGTCGCATCGATCTGGGACCCGTCCGCGAAATGGGACCGCTTCGAAGTGCGTAAAGCTTCGCCGCCCTCTGCGAAGCGCCAGCCGGCACGGGCCGGCTCGAAATCGAAGCGAAAAGCGAAACCCTGATGACCGCCGTTCTGCTGGATACGAACGCGCTGCTCTGGTTCGTCGGCTCGGCCACGCGCCTCGGACGACGGGCGCTGAAACTGGCCGAGACTGCAGTGCAGGAGCGGACGCTGTTCGTGTCCGCAATCAGTTTCTGGGAGACCGCGCTGCTGGTCGAGTGCGGCCGGCTGAAGCTCAGCCAGCCGGTCGCGGTGTGGCGGCACAAGGTGCTGGCGCTGGGAATACGCGAACTCAGCCTCAACGGCGACATCGCGATCCGGGCCGTCGATGCGATGCCCGATCAAAATGATCCGGCCGATCGCTTCATCCTCGCCACCGCGCTCGACTGCGCTGCCACGCTGCTCACCGCCGACGACCGGCTGCTCGAATGGGCAGGCCAGCTGCGCCGTCACGACGCGAGAACCTAGCGAATGTCTCAACTCCGCCTCGCCGCCGCCCAGCTCAACCTCTGGGTTGGCGATATTGACGGCAACGTCGCCAAGATCGTCGCCGCGGCTGCGAAGGCGCGCGATGAACTCGGCGCGCAACTCGTTGCAACACCGGAACTCGCGTTGCTCGGCTATCCCCCGGACGACCTGCTCCTGCGCACCGCAATGCCGGCGGCGATCGCGGCCGGCCTCGCGAAAGTCGCGGCGGCGTCGAACGGCATCCACATCGTCGTCGGGCATCCCGAATACTCGGCCGAAGGGCTCTACAACGCGGCCTCGGTATTCCGCGATGGCCAGCTCGTCGCGAAGGCGCGCAAGCAAATCCTGCCGAACTACGGCGTGTTCGACGAGAAGCGGCACTTTCTGCCGGGCAAACCCGGCGCGGCCGTATTCGAACTCGAAGGCCGGCGCATCGGCCTGTGCATCTGCGAAGACATCTGGGGACCGAACCCGGCCGCGCTGGCGAAGGCGGCCGGCGCGGAAATACTGCTGAACATCAATGCCTCGCCCTACAACATCGGCAAGCCGGCCGAGCGGCTCGAGGTGCTGCGTCAACGCGCGCGCGAAACCGGCCTGCCGATCGTCTACGTCAACACGACCGGAGGACAGGACGAACTGGTCTTCGACGGCGACTCGACTGCGATCACGGCGAGCGGCGAGATCACTTTCCGTGCACCGATGTTCGAGGAGGGTGTCTATCCGATCATGCTCGAAGACATGACGCCGCGTGGCGCAATCCGCGTCGAGCGCGGCACGCCGGCCTATGTCTATACCGGTCTTGTGCAGGCAACGCGGGACTACGTCAACCGCAACGGTTTTCCCGGCGCGCTGCTGGGATTGTCCGGCGGTATCGACTCTGCCCTCGTCGCCGCGATTGCGGCCGATGCGCTCGGTGCGGCGCGGGTCTGGGCGGTGTCGCTGCCGTCGCGCTACACGCTGGGCATGTCGAACGACGATGCTCGAATTCAGGCCGCCGCGCTCGGCATCCGCTACTCGAATCTTTCGATCGAGGCGCCGTTCGCGGCGTTCTGCGCGACACTCGCGCCCGAGTTCGGCGATCGCCCGATCGACCTCGCCGAGGAGAACATGCAGTCGCGCTCGCGCGGCGTGCTGTTGATGGCGCTGTCGAACAAGTTCGGGCAGATCGTGCTGACCACCGGCAACAAGAGCGAGATGGCGGTCGGCTACGCCACGCTTTATGGCGACATGTGCGGCGGCTTCGCGCCGATCAAGGATGTCTACAAGACGCTGGTCTACGATCTCGCCCGCTACCGCAACACGATTTCACGGGTCATCCCCGAGCGCGTGATTGTGCGGCCGCCGTCGGCGGAACTGCGGCCCGATCAGAAGGACTCCGACTCATTGCCTCCTTACGAGGTGCTGGACCCGATACTCGAAGCCTACGTTGAGCGCAGCCTGTCGATACCCGAGATTGTCGCGATGGGTTTCGACGAGTCGACGGTGCGGCGCGTAGCCGGCCTTGTCCGTCGCTCCGAGTACAAACGCCGGCAGGCGCCGCCGGGGCCAAAGGTGACGCCGCGTGCCTTCGGACGCGAGCGCCGGTACCCGATCACGGCGGTCTACGGCGATCTATAGCTTCTGCTTGAGCTTCTATTTGGCCGGCTCGTCCGCCGGCGGTGCGGCCGGGGATTTGAGCTGCTCCGATCCGGCCTTGACCTTGGCCGCTTCGTCTTCCGCTTTCTTCCTGGCCTTCGCGTCCTCGTCCCCGTAGTCGAGATAGACGCGGATACCGCCCGGTTTTGCCTCGGCCGGCGCGGCGGGCGCAGCCGCGTCGGGGGCCTTGGGCACGGCCGCTTCGGCGTCCTTCTTTTTCGAGCCTCCGATCGTGTAGGACTTGTTGAGGAAATCCAGCGACCAGATGGACGACTTGGGTTTCGCCGGGGCTGCTGCGGCGGCCGCTGCCGGTGCTGTCACCGCGGAGGCCGCCGAGGGCGTCGAGGCATCAATCGGTGCGGATCCGGAAGGAGTCTTTTCGGGAACGGCCGTCGCGGCAGCGTTGCCGTCGGCACGGGCTGCGGGAATCGTGATCACGGTTTCGCGGCCACTGTTCGGGCCGGTGGTCAGCGATGCCGGCGGCTCGGATGCGGTGGGCCCCGGGGCCTCGACGCCGACGTTGGTCGCAATAGGGGTGGAGGGCGTGGCGGCCGCAGGTTCGCCAACTGTGTAGCTCTTGTTCAGACTGTCGAGCAGGCCACCGATACGGCCGAAGAAACCCCTGCGCGGTTCCGGTTCCGCCGTTGCCGGCGCGGATGCCACGGCAGCGCCCTCGGGGGCGGCGTCGACGAGGCTCAGCGGCGCCACTTTGGCGGATTTCGTCTGAGCGGCCTTGAAGCTCGCATCGTTGGCGGCGACGAGCTGTCGCACTTCTTCGATCTGCGGCTTCAGCCCGAGCTTCTCGTAGCTCTGCTGCAGCAGCAGCAGGGCATCGGCCGTGGCTGGCGCGCCGGGAAATTCGAAGATGATGTTCTCGGCGCGCTTCGAGGCTGCAACCCAGGCGCCGCGCTTGACGTAGAAACGGACGACCGAGACCTCATGCGCCGCGATACGGTTGCGAAGGTAGATCATCCGTTTGCGCGAGTCCCCCGCGTAACGGCTGGTCGGATACTTCTGCAACAGCAGCGCGAAGTCATCGTAGGCGCGGCGCGCGTTCAAAACGTCGCGCTTGCTGCTGTCAATGGGCAGGTAGTCGACCAGCCGATTGTCGCGCTCGAAATCGGTCAGCCCCTTCACGTACTGGATGTAGTCGACGTTCGGATGGCGCGGGTGCTCGCGCAAAAAGCGGTCCGCCGCAGTCACAGCCTCGTCCGGCTGGAAGCTGCGATACTGCGCGTAGATTTTTTCCAGCTCGGCCTGCGTCGCGAAATCCGTGAACGGATACTTCGAGATCACCTCGGTAAAGCGCTGGCTCGCGGCCTCGTAGTCGCCGCTAACCAGCGAATCGTGCCCTTTCCGATAAAGTTGGTCGGCTTCCAGACGCAGTTCGCGTTCGGAGCGCGGCGCCACCACGCCGGCGCCACCCTTGAACGGATTTTCCGGACGATCGGCTTTTTCACCGCGCGAAGAACAGCCGGCAATCAGCGTGGCGGCAACGGCGATGCAGATCGGAAGCACAGCGCGCGGCAGGGCTGCGCCGGAAGAAAAACAGTTGGTCATTACGCGGAGTACAGGGCGTTGAAACGAGTTTCGAGTATAGCCCAAGCCCGAATCGGCAAGCCTGAATGGACGTGAGCCGGATCGAGCAGGCCGAAGTGCCGGAAACGCTGCATGGCGCCCGTCTGGACGCCGTGGCGGCGCAACTGTTTCCGACCTATTCGCGGGCCCGTCTGCGCAGCTGGATCGAGTCCGGCGCGCTGACGCTGAACGGCGCGGTGCTCGCCAAGCCGCGCCACGCCGTCGCGACCGGCGACAGCTTGAGCCTCCGCGTGGAGGAAACGCCGCACGCGAGCAATGCCGGCGCCGAGCCGATTCCGCTCGATGTCGTCTACTCCGACGAACATCTTGCGGTGCTCAACAAGCCGGCCGGCCTGACCGTACATCCGGGCGCCGGGCAGGCCGATGGCACGCTGCAAAACGCCCTGCTGCACCGCTTCCCGCAAACCGGGCTGCTGCCGCGCGCCGGCCTCGTGCACCGGCTCGACAAGGACACCACCGGTCTCCTGATCGTCGGCCTGAGTCTGACGGCGTACACCGCGCTGGTCGCGGCGATGGCGGCGCGCGAGATCAAGCGCGAATACGATGCCGTGGTCAATGGCGCGGTCACTGCGGGCGGGACCGTCGACCAGCCGATCGCCCGCGACCCGCGCAACCGGCTGAAGATGGCGGTGGTCGAGGACGGCCGCCACGCGGTGACGCACTACCGCGTGCAGGAGCGCTTCGCGACGCACACCCACCTGCGAGTGCGGCTCGAAACCGGGCGCACGCACCAGATCCGCGTGCACATGAGCATGATCCGGCACCCGATCGTCGGCGACGCGGTCTACGGCGGCCGGGTGACACGCGGCCGGAATCTGGACGAGCGTCTGCGCTCGGTCCTCAACAGTTTCCCGCGCCAGGCCCTGCATGCGCGCGAGCTGCGGCTCGAACATCCGATCGATCACCGCGACCTGCATCTGATCGCCGAGCCGCCAGCCGACATGCAGCGTTTGCTGGCGCTGCTGCGCGCGGCCTGAGCGTCGCGGGATGGATACCATCGAGTCGATCGTTCCGGAATGGCCCGCGCCGGCCCGCGTTCACGCCGCGTGCTCGACGCGCAGCGGCGGCGTCAGCCTCGGCCCCTATGCGGGGCTCAACGTTGGTAATGGCAGCGGTGATGACCCCGCCGCCGTTGCCGAAAATCGGCGTCGCCTGAGCGCGGCGCTGCGCCTGCTGCGCGAGCCCGAGTGGCTGCGCCAGGTCCACGGTTCGACGGTGCTGCCGGCGCCGCTGGCCACCGCGTTGCCCGAGGCCGATGCCAGCCTCACCAGCGCAGCCGGCATCGTCTGCGCGGTGCAGGCGGCGGACTGTCTGCCCGTGCTGTTTTGCGACGACGCGGGCAGCATCGTCGCGGCTGCCCATGCCGGCTGGCGCGGGCTCGCCGCTGGCGTGCTCGAAGCAACCGTCGCCGCGATGGCGACACCGCCGGAACACCTGTTCGCCTGGCTCGGTCCGGCCATCGGGCCGGAAGCCTTCGAGGTCGGCGACGAAGTTCGCGCCGCGTTCGTTCGCCATGATGCCGGGGCCGCGGCCGGCTTCCGCGCGGCGTCCTTGCCGGGCAAGCATTACGGCGATCTGTTCGCGCTGGCGCGACGCCGGCTTGCCAGAATCGGCCTGCACCGCGTTTACGGCGGCGGTATCAGCACGCACGCGGACCCGCAACGTTTTTACTCGTTCCGCCGGGATGGTGTTTGCGGGCGCATGGTGGCGCTGATCTGGCTCGAATGAACGGCGCGGGAGCGTCCACCGCGTGGCGCAACCCGCAACGATGGGAAATACAACCCGCAGTCGACTCGAAAGCCTTGCTTTTGTCGCACGCGGCTGCGAGGGTTTCGATAGAAGTTCGCGGTTGCGTCCGCCATAATCTTCACAATCGGCGCGCCGCTCGCTTGGCGTGCTTGGCGTTCGCCGCACACGCTGCGACCGATGACGACACGGCGTCCTGCAGGACTCTGTGCAAAAAAAACTTACTAGTGCGGACGAAGAGGTGGGGAAACATGAAGGCCGGAATCGGACTGATCATGGCGTTTGCACTGGCTTCAGCCCCGGCGTTGGCGGCAGAGACCGCAGCAACCAAAAGCGGGGCCGCCGCCGCCGCACCGGCTTCCGCGCCGAGCTTGAAGCCGCGTCCTGCGGAGATCGAACCGCTGGCTCCGAAAAGCCTGATGCTCGATGTCGTCGCTACCGGCAAGCGCCTGATCGCGGTCGGCGACCGCGGTCATATTCTCGTTTCGAATGATGGCAAGAACTGGGAGCAGGTCGAGGTGCCGGCACGCGCGCCGCTCACGGCCGTGAGTTTTCCGGACGCCGACAACGGCTGGGCCGTGGGCCATGACGCGGTGATCGTGCATACCAGGGACGGCGGCCGCACCTGGATTCTCCAGAACTATCAGCCGCAACTGGAGAAGCCTTTTCTCGACGTGCTATTCCTCGACGCCAGCAAGGGCTTCGCGGTCGGCGCCTACGGCCTGTTCTACAAGACCGAGGACGGCGGCACGAACTGGAACGAAGTCACCGCACCGGAAGTGCGCGGCGACGAACTGCATCTCTACAGTATCGCCAAGCTCGGCAACGGCGACCTTTTTGTCTCCGGCGAGCAGGGCCTGCTCGCGGTCTCGAGCGACGGCGGCGGCACCTGGAAGAAAGTCGCGTCGCCCTACGAGGCGACGCTGTTCGGCATCGTCCCGCATGGCGAAAAAGGCGCGCTGATCTGCGGTCTGCGCGGCAATGCCTTCGTCGCCGACGATGTTCGTGGCGGCAAATGGACGCAGATCGTCACCGATACCAAGGCCTCGCTGTTCGGCTGCGCCGCGATCGATGAAAACCATGCCGCACTTGTTGGTTTGAGCGGCACGATTCTCATCGCCGATCTGGCCAGCGACACGGTCAAGACCTTGAAAGGGCCGGTCGAGTCGGCGTACTCGGGCGTGGTCAAGTGGCAGTCCGGTCTGATCCTGGCCGGGGAACAGGGCATGCAGCAGGTCAGCATCGCGCCGTAAGCGGCCAGGTAATTCTCAGCAGACCCTCGAACGAGCCGGGAGACAGCAGCAAATGAGCGACTCAAAAAGCAGCGCCGGCAATGGCGAGCACAGCAGTCGATCCCACCGCATCCTGCGCGCGATCGAACCGCTGATTTATGCGCGCCGCGCGCTGACGATGGCTATTCTGCTGGCGATCACCGTGTTTCTCGGCTGGCAGGCTTCGCAGATCAAGCGCGATGCCGGCTTCGACAAATCGATCCCGCTCGAACATCCGTACATGAAAGTGTACAAGCAGTATCAGGCGCAGTTCGGCGGCGCCAACACCATTCTCGTTGCGCTGATCCAGAAAGACGGCGACATCTATAACAAGGATTTTCTCGCCAAGCTCAAGCAGCTCACCGACGCGGTGTTCTTCCTGCCCGGCATCGACCGCTCCCAGGTGCACTCGCTGTTCACGCCGGACGTGCGTTTCATCGAAGTCGTCGAAGGTGGTTTTTTCGGCGCCAACGTGATTCCGGCCGAGTATTCGGTTCTGGAGCCTTCCCCGGAGATGATCGAGAAGGTCCGCGTGAACGTCTCGAAGGCCAACATCATCGGCCGCTACGTGACCAACGATCAGCGCGGCGCGATGATCCAGGCGGAACTGCTCGAAGTCGATCCGGTCACCGGCGTGAAGCTCGACTACGACGATGTCGCGAAGAAGCTCGAAGACCAGGTTCGCGGGCGGCTCAAGAGCGAAAAGCAGTACGAGTACAAGCTGAAAGCCGACCAGGGTCCGTACAAGGCCGGCGACGTCGTCTATCGCGGCTATACCGATCTCGGGCGCACCTTGCGCTTCGCGAAGATCCAGGCCGACAAGAAGAACGAGGACGGCACGCCGCTGTTCATTTCCGGCTCCGATCTCGACGTCAGCGTCGTGCCGAATGCCGATTACGCGCCGAATCTCGATGTGCACGTCGTCGGCTTCGCGAAGGTCGTTGGCGATGTCATCAACGAGACGCAGCAGGTCGTCACGTTCTTCGGCGTCACGCTGGTGATGACGATGATCCTGCTCTGGCTCTACGTCGGCTCGTTCAGACTCGCGGTGCTGCCGCTGGTCTGCTCGATCACCGCCGTGATCTGGGAGTTCGGCCTGCTCAAGATGATGGGCTTCGGCCTCGATCCGTTCGCGATCCTGGTGCCGTTTCTGATTCTTGCCGTGTCGGTATCGCACGGCGTGCAGTACGTCAACGCCTGGGTCGGCGAGATTGCGCACAACGGCCGTACCAGTTTCGATGCGTCCTTGATTACCTGGCGGCGCCTCGCGATCTACGGAACGATGGCGATCATGACCGACGTGGCCGGCTTCGGCACGATCTATCTGATCCCGATCGACATCATCCGCGAGATGTCGATCAATGCTTCCCTGGGCATGCTCGCGATCATCGTCACCAACAAGGTGATGATGCCGATCTGGCTGACCTGGGTGAACATCGGCGACGTCAAAGCCTTCGCCGACAAGCAGGATCGCCGCGATTCGATCTTCGACGGCCTGTGGCGCCTGCTCTCGAAGATGACCGACTTCAAGCCGGCGGTCGCAGCACTCGCGATCTGCGCGGTACTGCTCGGCTTCAGCCTCTGGAAAGGCAAGGACCTGCAGATCGGCGACAGCCAGGAAGGCGTGCCGGAATTGCTGCCGGACTCGCGCTACAACCGCGACAACAAGGCCATCGTCGACAACTTCGCGCTCGGCACCGACGTGGTCAAGGTCATCTCGGAGACCGACGCCGATACCTGCACGCAGGCCGAGACCATGGAGCAGATCGACACGCTCGCGTGGCGGCTCGACAACACCGCTGGTGTGAAGTCCACGCTGTCACTGCCGCAGCTCTCGAAGATCGTCTATACCGCGTTCTCCGAAGGCTCGCCGAAGTTCAAGGTGCTGGCGCGCAACAAGGACGCGATGATCCAGGCGATCACGCCGATCACGCCGCCCACCGGCATGCTCAACTCCAATTGCTCGGCGATGCCGATCTGGACCTTCACCGCGAACCACAAGGCGACGACGATCAAGCGCATCGTCGAAACGGTCGAACACTACAACCAGGAGAACAGCGCCAACTTCTTCGCGACACACCAGGACGTCGCTGCGAGTTACTGCGCGGCCAAGACCCAGGCGCTGCGCAATGTCGGCATCACGCGCGAGACGCTGCGGCGCAAGGGCGAGGCGCTGAAGAAGGATGGACTGAGCGATGATCAGGTCACCGCGAATGCGCAGATGGTCGCGCTAACCGCCAAAGCCGACGAGGCGAAAACGAAATTCGACGAACAGACCAGGGCCTGCCCGGTGAATTTCGCACTGGCGACTGGTCAGGTCGGCGTCATGGCGGCGACCAACGAAGTCGTCGAGCATCTCGAAAAACTCGTGCTGCTGTACGTCTACATCGCGATCGTGATCTGCGTGTACCTGTCGTTCTTCGAGTGGATCAGCATTCTCTCGATCATGCTGCCGCTGGCGCTGGTGTCGTGGATGGCGTACGCGGCGATGGCGATCCTCGGTATCGGCATGAAGGTCGCGACGCTGCCGATCGTGGCGCTCGCGGTCGGTATCGGCGTCGACTACGGCATCTACGTCTACGCGACACTCGCCGACGCCGTGGCCGGCGGCTACACGCTGCGCGAGGGCTATTTCAAGACACTGAAAATGACCGGCAAGGCCGTCGTGTTCACCGGCATCACGCTCGGCTTTGGCGTGGCGACCTGGCTGCTGTCCGGCCTTCAGTTCCAGCGCGACATGGGCAAGCTGCTGGTATTCATGTTCACCGCCAACATGTTCGGCGCGATCCTGATCCTGCCGGCCATTGCGCGTTTCCTGCTGAAGGAACGCAAGCTGGCGCCGGGCGAAGTGCCGACGCTGGTGTCCAGGCATTGATCAGCCCGTAAATATTTTGACCTGAACTGACCCGGATTTAACGGACACCTTATAACGGGGACAATGCCCCGGCGCCATTCAAACGCGAGTGGTCGCGCGGTGAAGGAGACATGGCGCATCAAAAATTCGTGGTCATAGACTTCAACGGAGCGCGGCCCAAAGTCTTCACCGGCTCATCAAATCTTGCCACTCGCAATGAGCACGAAAACGGTGACAACCTGGTGATGATTGAAGACCGCAAGGTCGCCATCGCCTACGCCATCGAAGCCCTGCGGCTGGTCGATCACTTCCACTTCCGCATGCGGTTGAAAGAGGGTGAGACGAAGGCGGAGCGGATGACGCTCACCAAGCCTCCGGAATCTCGAAAGAAAACCCCTGGTACACAGCCTATTACCGGCCAGGGCATGCGAAAGAACGGGATCGGAAGCTGTTTGCAGGATGCCCTGGTAGCGCGGCAATCACCCTCGGCTCTTGATCTCGTCCGCAAGCCTGGTCCGAACCTCCTCCACCTTCGGCAGAGAATTTTTGACCACGTAGGAGTCAGTTGACACGGCTGGAGTTCGGGGCAGGGTCTCGCTCATCCGCAGCGCCGCAATCAGCCCCGACAGCCCCGTTAAGGCGGCAACCACCCAAAGCGCCGCTCCCAGGCCAAACACGTCCGCCGTGAAGCCCGCCAGCAGCGCGCCAACGGCGTAACCCAGGTCTCGCCACAAGCGATACACGCCGACGGCCGACGCCCGCCAGATGGGATGTGCCACGTCGCCAATCGCTGCGAGGAGCGTCGGGTAGACCATCGCCGTTCCGATTCCGAGCAGCACTGCGCCGACTGCAAAGCCGATGAAATCCGTGCTCACCGCCGTCACCGCGATGCCGACTGCCTGCACCCACATGCCGGACGCGATCAGCCATTTGCGGCCGACGCGATCCGACAGAGCGCCCGTGAATATCTGCGACATTCCCCAGACCGCCGGATAGATCGCGGCCAGCCAGCCAATCTGCGAGAGCGTCATGCCGGCCGCAACGAAGACCAGCGGGAACAACCCCCAGGCCATACCATCGTTGAGGTTATTGACCAGGCCGGCCTGGCTGACGCTGGACAGATTGCGGTCGGTCAGCGAGGTCCGCAGGAAAATCTCGCGCTGGGACGGCGAGTCGGCGGGGCTAGTGGCCGCATTCGACCTCACCTCGTGCGCCACATGATGCCGGGTCTCGCGAACCGCGAGCACGGATAGCAGCAGCCCGGCGACCACATAGACGACGCCCAGATAAAAAGGCTCCGGCCTGAGTCCGTAGCGGGCGGCAATCCATCCGGTGGCCAGCGCGCTGCCGGCGACGGCGAAGTAGCCGGAAAACTCATTGAGCCCCATCGCGAGGCCGCGCTGCTTGGCGCCGACCAGGTCGATCTTCATGATGACCGTGGTTGACCAGGTGAGTCCCTGGCTGACGCCGAGTAGCACGTTGGCGGCGACGATCCAGTTCCAGTCAGGCGCCAGCATCAGAGCGAAGGGCACGGGGATCGCGACCAACCAGCCGCCCACGAGCACCTGCTTGCGACCAAAGCGGTCGGAGAGGCGTCCGGCAAAGTAGTTCGTCAGCGCCTTGGTGATGCCGAAGACCACGATGAATGACAGGATCGCGGCGCGAGCCGCGACATGAAACTCCTGCTCGGCGATGGCGGGCAGGATGCTGCGCTCCAGGCCGACCATCGCGCCGACGAAGGCGTTGACCAGGACCAGCAGCGAGAACTGGCCCAGGTTCTCGCGTAGCCCGAGGCGGATCGCGGGCGTCTTCACGGCGTCAGTTCGCGAGTCCCAGGTTCGCGCGAACCATCGCGTCCATGTCGGTCGGTCGCGTCGGGATGTTCTGGGTGATCTGCTCGATGAAGGCAGCGCGGTCCAGCGACAGCGCCGGGTTCCAGCGTTTCTCGAAACCCAGCGTCGAAGACGGCTTGCCCGACAGTCCTGTGCCACAGGCGCTGCCGGCCTGATGGCCGGGGAAAATCTCCACTTCGTCCGGCAGGGTCAGCAGCTTGCTGTGCAGGCTGTCGAACAGAACACCGGCGAACTCGCGCTCGTGCCCTGCCAGGTCCGGCCGTCCTACGGAGCCGACGAAGAGCGTATCGCCCGTGACGACGAACCACGGCGCGTCACCGCGGCGCAGGTCCGTCACGAGCAGGCAAACGCTTTCAGGCGTATGCCCCGGCGTGTGCAGTACGCGAATCTTGGTGTTGCCGACATCGAGCATCTGCCCGTCGTGCAGTGGCTCGAAAAGAATCCTGGCCGACGAGTTCACGGATTCGTGCAGACAGTAGGGGGCACCGACCGCCTGCGCGAGCGCCAGACCACCGGAATAGTGGTCGGCATGAACGTGTGTGTCGATGACGTGCGTGATCGCGACGCCAGCGCGCTGGGCTTCAACGATGAACCAGTCCTCGTCGCCTGCCACGACATCCACGGCTACGGCCTTGCCCTTGCCGCTGCACCCGAAGAGATAAGACAGCGATGCGCTCTTGGTTGCGAGTTGCTTGAAAAACATCGCTATGCCCTCGTTAAAGTGCGGCTTCGGCGGTCTCGACAGCAAAGCCCGCCGCCCGCCATTCGCTGACCCCATCGAGGGTCTTGCTCACTCGATAACCCCGCGCCGCCAGCAGCGTCGTCGCTTCTTCGGAGAACAGGCAGAAAGGACCACGGCAATAGGCCACGATCTCCCGGTCGGTCGGCAATTCCGACAGGCGCTGCTCGATCTCGGCGAGCGGCATCGAGCGCGCGTGCGGCAGGTGCGCGGCGTCATATTCGGCCCGCGGCCTTACGTCGATGAGAATCACGTCTCCGAGGCGGGCACGTTCCAAAAGCGAATCCCTTCCGAGATGCGTGAGCATTTTGGGGTCGGCGATCATCTGATCGAGCGCCTGTTTCAGTTCCAGCAGATGCCCTTCGGCGACCTGTCTCAGGAAAACCCACAACGTCGCCACGTCGGGGCCACTGAGTGCATAAAAGCGGTATTTGCCTTCGCGCCGGGATGTCGCCAGGCGGGCATCCTTCAATGCCTTCAGATGGGCGCTGGTGAGCTTGATGTCGGCGGACAGTTCGCTGGCAAGCATCTCCACGGTTTTCTCGCTTTGCGCCAGCAATTCCAGCAACTCAAGTCGCTTGGGACTGGATACCGCCTTGCCGACGCGGGAGACCTGTTCGTAAAGCAGATTCTTGAGCTGTCGCTTTTTCATTAAAACATTCTAACGATTATTAGAATAATGAACAATGCGAGGTAGCAGCATTAGGGAAACTCTGCACGGGTCTTGCTGCTGAATCGTCAGGAATAGCCATAAGGGGCCAGGTTGAATTAATTCTGGCTCGCAGCTCGCAGCTCGCAGCTCGCAGGTCGGAATAGCGAAGCGTATTCCGACTTTTGCGACCTGCGGAACACGCGATGCGGTTCGGTTTGGTCGTGGTCTGACATTTAGTCAGGCCACGATAGGCCAAACCGGCTATTCCACCCTACCGCTCTATTTCCCTTTCTTGTGGTCATCCAGCGCATGCGTGACGCCGTAGCCCAGCTTGCGCACTTGTTCGGAAACGTCCTGCCATTGCGCGGCGTCCAGCACGCGCGGTGTGCCGAGTTGCGAGGCGCGCCAGAACAGGCTGCATGCGTATTCCAGCACCAGCGCGGATTCCAGGGCCTGCTCGATGGTGTCGGCGTGGACGATGGCGCCGTGATTCGACATCAGTGCGGCGCTGCGGCCTTCGAGTGCGGCGAGCGTGGCCTGCGCCAGTTCCGGTGTGCCGAACGTGCGGTAGGGTGCGACGCGCACGGCGCCGCCCAGCGGCAGCATCTGGTAGTGAATGCAGGGTAGCTCGTCGATCACGCAGGATAGCGCGGTGGCCCAGGGCGCGTGGGTGTGGACGATGGCGCCGGCGGTGGTGTAGCGGCGGTAGAGGCCGAGGTGCAGGCCGACTTCCGAGGTCGGCATCAGCGTGCCGTCGAGCACATGGCCGTCATCCAGCGACAACACGGTGACCTGTTCCGGCGTCAGTGTGGCGAGCGTGGTTCCGGTGGCCGTCACGGCGATGCGCTCACCGACTCTCACGCTGAGATTGCCGACCGTGCCCATCACCAAGCCTTCCGCCGCGAGGCGATGCGCGACGGCACAGATGCGCTGGCGTTGTTCTTCGAGCATGTGGGGGCTTCAGTCTAGCGGTTCATCCGGCCGGCGGAATTCGTCACAGGGCAGAGCGTGGACGACGCCGGTCTCAAGGCATAGCGCGGTCAGAGCGCCGCCCCAGAGGCAGCCGGTGTCGAGGCACCAGACGCGATGCTCTGGCCAGTGCACGCGACCAAGCGTCGACCAGTGGCCGAAGACGATGTGCGCCTTCGCCGACTGCCGATCCGGCACGGCGAACCAGGGCATCAGGCCGGTGGGCTGCGAGCCGGGTGCGCCCTTGGGATCGAGCGCCAGCCGACCATCCGCCGTGCAGTACCGGAGCCGCGTGAAGCAATTGATGATGAAGCGCAGCCGCTGCATGCCGCGAAGTTTTTCGTCCCAGCGCTCGGGCTGATCGCCGTACATGCGGCGCAGCGTCTCTGCATGGTCCGGACCGCGCAGCGCGGCTTCAGCCTCAGCGGCACAGGCTCTCGCCTGGACCGTATCCCATTGCGGCGGCAAGCCCGCGTGCAGCATGAGCATTCGGCCGTCGGGAGACTCGTGCAGCAACGGCTGATGGCGGAGCCAGTGCAGTAATTCGTCGCGGTCGGGCGCGTTCAGGACGTCGGACAAGGTATCGCGCCGTCCCGGCTTGCCACCCTGTGCCACCGCCAGCAGGTGCAGATCGTGGTTGCCGAGCACGGTGACTGCCGATGCGCCCAGCGCACGCACGAACCGAAGGGTTGCTGCGGACGCCGAACCGCGGTTGACCAGATCGCCGGCAAACCAGAGCCGGTCTTGCGCCGGATCGAAGTGCAGTACGTCGAGCAGGCGACGCAGCACATCGAAGCAGCCCTGAACGTCACCGATCGCGTAAGTGGCCATGCGCCTTCTGAAGACGGGAATCGGAAGACGCGGTCCGATGTGGGAGGGAAGACACAGAAAGTGGACTGCTTTGAGACCCACGATAGAGTCGCATATTCGTTATCGGCGGGCGCTCAGGCTGAGGAGCGAACCCCGGTGCGCTTGCTACTACGATTCGGCGCCGGCGGCTCGCTGACGCAGGCTGAATTCGCCTCCAGCCGAGGCCGTGCTACCCGCTCGGCTTGATGCTGGCAGTCTGGACGCTGGCAATCGCGGTCCGGCCTGCCGCTGGACGTCGGTCGTGACACCGTCAACATCCCGCAGAACCAACTGAAGCGAACAGAGAGATCGTTTAAGCTGCAAGGCGATGCAGCTGGTAAGGGGAGTCGCAAAAGTAATGAGCAGCACCGCGATAAGAGCCTTCGCGATCGTCGTGGGCCCGCTGGCCATCATTCCCGCCATCGTCGGCTGGCGGATGAGCGGCAATTTCGGCCAGAGCCGCGATAGCGGCTTCAGCAAAATCAGACGCGGCCTGGGTCGAAGCCCGCGCGGATGAAAACGAAAGCGCTCGTCATTGTCGATGATCCCGTCTTCGATCTCTGGCTGCAGGATGCAAAAGGCATAAGCCTCGAAACGGTGATGATTGCACCCGGCGACGCTGCCGAGCTGCGCGCGCGCGTGGACGCGCAGGCGAATTACGACATCGTTTTCTGCGAGGTCAATGGCGGCAACACCCTGCAGCGTACTGCGTTCATCGCGCAGTTTCATGAGCGGTGTCGGCAGATTCCGGTGGTCGGGCTCGGCGTCGAGGAAAACGCCGAATGCACGCTCGCCTCGATGCGCGCCGGCGCCAGGGCGTTCTTCGTCCGGCATCGTGACGATGCCACGCTCGGTCCGCAGATCGAACGCCTGCTAGTGCGCAGTACCGCTGCGGCGCCGGCCGCGTCCGTGCAGAAAGTCGGCCAGTTGTTCCTTGCCGTTTCCGGCCACCCGCACGAGTCGATCGCGTTCTTCGCGGAGCATCTGGCGCTCGCGCTCGTCAATCTGCTGCCGGCCGGACAGCGCGTGCTGCTGGTCGATCTCGCGACCCCCTCGGGTGCGGCCGCGATCTTCCTGAACCTCAATCAGACGTACAGCGCGCTGGACGCGATCAACGACGCGCATCGCTGCGACCAGACGCTGATCGACACAGCTTTCACCAGGCATGCCAGCGGACTCTATGTCCTGAGCCTGCCGGAAGACCTCCTCGGACGTATCGATTTCGACGTCGAACAGCTGCTGAAGCTGCTGACCGTGCTGCGCCGGTTTTTCGCCTATACGGTGGTTGCGATGGACGGCCACGCCCCGCTCGCCGCGTTGGCCGGCATCGTCGACAGGGCCGATCGGACGCTATTGCTGTCCGATCAGTCGATCCTGAAATCTCGCCACAACAAATACCTGTTGCGCGCCTTGCGCCAGCAGGACTGCTCGCTGGACCGTATGGCTCTGGTCGTCGACAACTATCGTCGCCGCCTTGGGTTGGAGCCGCGCAATCTCGCGGAGCTGTTCGAGTTGCCGCTGGTTGCCGCGCTCCAGACCGAAAGCTACAACCGCATCGTCTCGATGAATTCCGGCGAGCCGCTGTTCACGCTCGCGCACAAGGACCCGTTCTGCGCAGGAATGCGCAAGCTGGCCGAAACGCTGTTCTCCGGCGAACTGGAACCCGCGCCCGCGCCGCCGGGATTCTTCGAACGCCTGCTCGGTTGAGTACTGAAATCAAGCGCGCTGAGGCGATCCCTCAAGCTGCGCTCTGGATCGCCACCCAGGCATTGGCGAGCCGCGCGAATTCAGCCGGCGCGAGCCGCTCGCCGCGAATGCCCGGCTCGATGCCGGTGGCCGCGATCTGCGCCGGCGTCAGCCAGCCGCGCAGGCCGTTCGCGAGCGTCTTGCGTCGCTGCCCGAATGCCGCAGTGACCAAACGGTCGTAGGCGGCAAGATCGGACAGCGGAAACGGCGCCGGCCGAGGCGTGATCCTGACGACGGCAGAATCGACTTTCGGCGGCGGATTGAACGCGCCGGGCCCGACCTTGAACAGGTTCGCCGCCTCGGCGCGCGCGGCGACGGTCACGGTCAGGCGTCCGTAGTCATCGCTGCCCGGCTCGGCGCAGATGCGATCGACCACTTCCTTCTGCAGCATGAAATGCATGTCGCGCACACGGCCGGCGTATGCAAGCAAATGAAACAGCAGCGGCGTCGAGATGTTGTACGGCAGATTGCCGATCAGGCGCAGTGGCCGGTCGTCGGTCGCGAAGCTGGCGAAGTCGACCTTCAGCGCATCGGCAAGATGAATCTCGAGATTCGCGGCATTGCCGCAGGCGGCGCGCAGCGGCGCGATGATGTCCCGATCGATCTCGATGACCTGCAAGCGCTCGACACGCGGCAGCAGCAGCGCAGTCAGCGCGCCGCGCCCTGGGCCGATTTCGATCAGGCAATCGCCACGTTGCGGATTGACCGTGCGGACGATGCGCTCCAGCACCTGCGGGTCGTGCAGAAAATGCTGGCCGAAGCGCTTTCGGGCGGGCCCGCTCATCGCGCCAGGAGCGCAAGCATCAGCGCCATGTCGAGCGCCGCGCGCAGACTGCCGGCCTCGGCGCGGCCGCTGCCGGCAAGATCGAGTGCGGTGCCGTGATCGACCGAGGTGCGGATGATCGGCAAGCCGAGCGTGATGTTGACCGCCGCGCCGAAGCCCGCATGCTTGAGTACCGGCAGGCCCTGGTCGTGATACATCGCGAGCACCGCGTCCGCCCCTTCGAGCTGGCGCGCCGTGAACAGCGTATCCGCCGGCAGCGGGCCGACGAGCGTCATGCCTTCCGCACGCAGCGCGTCGAGTGTCGGCACGATCACCTCGATCTCCTCGCGGCCCAGATGCCCGCCTTCACCGGCGTGCGGATTGAGCCCGCAGACGAGAATGCGCGGCGCCACGATTCCGAACTTCGCCAGGAGATCGCGGTGCAGGACGCGCAGCACCGCTTCGAGACCTGCGCGCGTGATCGCATCGGGCACGGCGCGCAAGGGCAGGTGAGTCGTCGCCAGTGCCACGCGCAGACCGCCGGCCACCAGCAGCATCACCGGCGTGATGACGCCGCAACGCTCGGCGAAGAATTCGGTATGCCCGGTGAAGGCGTGACCGGCGTCGTTGATCACGCCCTTGTGCACCGGCGCGGTGACGATGGCATCCGCCTCCCCGGCCAAACAAGAATCGGCCGCGATGCGCAGCGTGTCGAGTACATAAGCCGCGTTGCGGACATCGAGCACGCCCGCCCGCGCGGCGGCGGCCAGCCGCACCGAACGCACCTGGAGGCTGCCGGGGACATGGAGCGCGGGGGATTCATCGAGCAGGCGCAGCGGCAGGCGCAGTTGTCGCGCGCGCGCTTCAAGCAGCGCCGGATCGCCGATCACCGTAAGACGTGCGCTACAGGGTTCCTGGGCGATCCGGACCAAGAGGTCCGGCCCGATGCCGGCCGGCTCGCCGGGCGTGAGCAGCAGGCGTGGGCGGGGTGCCGGGTCAGCCACCAGATCTCAGCCCGCCGGTTTGGCGGTGCTGTCCGGCGACATGCGGTATTCGACGTAGGCTTCTTCGCGCAGCCGCCGCAGCCAGCCCTCGTACTCTTCGTTTTCCTTGCGCTGCTGAATCGCCTGACGTACGCGGCCGCGGCGCGCCTCGACCGTGGCGTCGCGAACGCGCCGATCGTTGACCCGGGCGATGTGCCAGCCGAACTGCGTGTGAAACGGTGCGCTGATCTCATCCTTGCCAAGCGCATCGATCGCGGTCTGGAACTCCGCGGCGAACACGCCGGGTGGCTGCCAGCCGAGATCGCCGCCGGCATTCTTCGAACCGGGATCGTCGGAATATTTTTTCGCCAGCGCAGCGAAATCCTCGCCCTTGACGACGCGATCGTGCACTTCGCGCGCGAGCGCACGCGTCGCGTCCTCGTCGCGGATCGCATTCGGCGACAGAAGAATGTGCTGGGCGTGCGTTTCGTTGACCGTCAGGCGCTCGCCGCTGTCGCGACGATCGGTCAGCTTGATGATGTTGAAGCCGTTGCCAGCTTCGATCAGATCGCTGACCTGACCGATCGTCAGCTTCGGCGCGACGGTCGCGAACACGGTCGGCATGTTGTTGCTCTTGCGCCAGTCGAGATCGCCGCCCTGCAGCGCCTGCTGGCCGTCGGAATTGGCGATGGCCAGCTGCGCGAAATCACCGCCCTCGCGCAACTTCTTGAGAACGCCCGCAGCCTTGAGGCGTGCCTTTTCGCGAACCTCGGAGGTCGCCCCGTCCGGCACCGAAATCAGGATGTGCGAGAGGCGGAATTCGGCGGTGTCCTCCTCACCGGCATTGGCCAGGGCGAGATCGACATCCTGCTCGGTGACGGTGACGCGCGAACCGACTTCCTTCTGACGCACGCGCTGGCTGAGCACTTCGTCGCGGACCTGCTCGCGCACCGATGCGAAATCGAGGCCGTCCTTCTTCAGCGCTTCGGTGAACTGCGGCAGCGTCATCTTGTTCTGCGCCGCGATGCTGTTCAGCACTTCGTTGAGTTCGCGATCGTCGACACGGATGCCGGCCTCGGCCGCGCGCTGCGTCTGGAGGCGGCCGATCACGAGACGCTCCAGCACCTGCGTCTGCAACGCGCTGGCCGGCGGCGCCGCAATGCCGCGATCGCGCAGCTGGCCTTCGGTGATCTTGATCGAACGTTCCATCTCGCTATGCAGAACCACGCCGTCGTTGACGACGGCGATGATGCGGTCGAGCGGTTCGGCCGCGAACGAGTTCGGCACGGCGCCGAGAACCGGCAGACATAGCACGGACAGCAGGACAATACGGGGCAGCTTCATCGGGCAACTCGTGAACCGGGGGATGCCATAAGGTTAGCATGCAGCTTCGACACGCTTTCAGTGCCTGGTATTGCGGACGTCGGTGAAATCCTCGACCGGCAGCAGCCGCTCGAAGCCGTTGCCGATGCGGGTCAGGCCTTTCAGTTCCAGCTGCACGTAAAAACCGTTGTTGAAGCGGTCGATGTTGCCGCCGCTGAGATAGCGTCGATAGGTCGTGCTGATCGCCCAGCAGCAGGTCTGGTACTCGACGCCGACGAAGGATTCGAGCGCGTGACTGTCGCGCAGCGAATAGCGCAATCGCGAGGCCAGCCGCCAGGCATCGGTGATCGGCGAGGAAAAGCTCGCATCCGCCTGTTCCAGCAGGCCGTTGCGGTAGCGGTACGCGAGATCGATCCGGCGGCCGCCACCGACGGCATCCGGTTCGCGGTAACGCAGCGCGAATGCGGTGCGCGTGAAACGATCGACTTTCGGCGTCACCTCGGCGGTGGCGCTGGCGAGCCAGCGCCGGGTCAGCTGGTATTCGACGTTCGCTAGATAGTCCGAGTTGCCGGTGCTCGGCGTGTCGAAACCGGGCAGGTCGACGCGCGGGCCGCGAACATAATAAATCTGCCCGAAGGTTGCGCTGAGGCGCACGATGCCGCTGTCCGGCTCGATCAACCGCGTGGTCAGCGCCGTCGTGAACTGGTTGGCGTCGGAGATGCGGTCCGAACCCGAATAGCGGTTGCGCGCGAACAACTGCGGGAAGTCGAAATCCGGCAGGCCCGAATCGAACAGCGGCAGCGTGTCCTGGTTGCGATAAGGCACATAGAGATAGAACACGTGCGGCTCCAGCGTCTGCACGCTGCCGGCTCCGGTCAGACGCTCGAAGCGCAGGCCGCCCTCGGCGTTGAACAGCGGGAGGGTGCGGCGCGGCTCGCTCGGTTGCCCGAGTGGCGTATTGGTCAACGTGTAGGCCGTGTAGGAAAGATCGGCCTGCGCTGCGGCGAACCAGGCGGCGCGGTCCCTCTCCCAGCGCAGGTACGGCTGCGCGATGAAGCGCTGGCCCTGGACCGAATCGGCGCGCGCGAAATTGGTGAACTCGCCATCGAAGCCGGCGCGGATATCGTGAAAACTGTTCTTGCTCAGCGCGTCGAGCCGGATCTGCGGCAGCCGCTGGTAAGGGTCGACGACCGGCGTCGCGGTGGTCGACAGCGTCTGATAGTCCTGCACCAGCGCCTCGATGCGGAAGATCGTCGGCGCCTGGTAGGTCAGCTTGGCGCCGCGCTCCAGATACGGGGTCGACGTCAGGTTGACGCCGCCGCCGAAATTGGCGAAGTAGTTGCGATCGCCGACGCGCGCGTAGTGAATGTCGAGCCCGACCCGGTCGCTCAGCCGGCCTTCGTGCTGATAGTCGACATAGCTGCGCGGCACGCCGCCCAGGCGCTCGTCTTTCGGCAGGTACTCGCCGAAAAAATTGCCCTTGTTGCCTGGCAGCAGATAGCGGAAATTGCCGCCGATCTGCTCGCCGCGGTTCGACAGATAGCGTGGGATCAACGTCGCATCGTAATTGGGCCCGAGGTTCAGATAGAAAGGCCAGCGGATGTCGAAGCCATTGGTATTGTTGTTGCCGACGATCGGAAGCAGGAAGCCGGAGTGACGCAGGGTGTCGAGCGGAAACTGGAACCACGGCAGGTAGAACAGCGGCACGCCCTGGAAGCGCAGCAGCGCATTGCGCGCCGAGCCTTGACCGGCGTCCTGATCGAGCTTGATGTCGGAAGCGCTCAGCGTCCAGGCCTCGTTGCCCGGCGCGCAGGTAGTGAAGCGCACGCCCTCGAGTTCGGCAATGCCGTCCTCGCCGACGGTGATGCGTTTCGACACGCCGCGCCCGGCAATCTGGCGCAGCGTGTAGGTGTTGTCGAGGAACACGCCGCTGCCGAGCTTGAGGTCGTAGTCGGTCTTGCCGCTGCGGATCACCAGCCGGTCGTCGCGGAACAGGGACTGCGAATCGATGCGGATGTGCCGGTCGACATCGCTGTAATTCAACTGCTCGGCCGCGAACTCGCGACCGTTCTGGCTGACGTGGACCGAGCCGCTCAACGTGGAGATGCCGCCTTCGCTGAAATCCGCCTTGTCGGCATTCAGCACCAGCTGCGGGTCGGACGGGATCGGAGGAAGTTCTTGCAGATACTCGAACTGTGGGCAGGACGCCGGCTCGCCGCGCGCCGCGCCGCCGAACAGGATCGACAGGACCGCGCCAACGCGCAGCAGGTAGGATGGAATGGCTCGCAAGCGTGGGTTCCGTTCGGTGAAGCGCAGTATCGTTTTTGCGCCGACCCGGTGCAAATGCCTGCGCGGCAAGTTTAATCTAGCGCTTGTCCCATCCTGTTCCTGCCTTCGTGAACGACGCCACTGCCGCCGACCTTGCCCTCGACCTTCGCGCCGAACAAGCCTATCGATGGGCGCTGGCAGTGCTGCATCGGCCTCGCGCCGGATTTGCGCCGGCTTCAGCAGACGCCAGCTTCCGCCGCTATTTTCGCCTGAGCGACGGCGGCCGCAGCTGGATCGTCATGGATGCGCCGCCTGAGCGTGAGGACTGCCGGCCGTTCCTCGCCGTCGGCGCACTGCTCGGCGCCGCTGGCGTGCACGTGCCGACGGTCGTCGCGCAGGATCTGGCTCGGGGTTTCCTGCTGCTGTCGGATCTCGGCCGGCAAACCTATCTCGACGTGTTGACGCCGGACAACGCCGACGCGCTGTTCGAGCCGGCGATCGACGCGCTCATCGCCTGGCAGCGCGCGAGCCAACCCGGCGTGCTGCCGGACTACGACGCCGCACTGCTGCATCGTGAGCTGGCGCTGTTTCCGGACTGGTACCTTGCACAGCATCTCGGCATCACGCTGAGCGGCGCTGCGCTGGCTGCCTGGCAGCGTATCTGCACAACACTGGTCGAGGCCGCGCTCGCCCAGCCGCGCGTTTACGTTCATCGCGACTACATGCCGCGCAATCTCATGGTGAGCGAGCCGAACCCCGGCGTGCTCGATTTCCAGGACGCGGTTTTCGGTCCGCTTGCCTACGACCCCATCTGCCTGTTCAAGGACGCCTTCCTCAGCTGGCCCGAGGCGCGCGTCGAAGTCTGGCTGCGCCACTACCACGACCGTGCGACGACGGCCGGCCTGCCGGTGCCCGAATGGATCGCGTTTCGCCGCGACGCCGACTGGATCGGTTTGCAGCGGCATCTCAAGGTGCTCGGCATTTTCGCGCGCATCAACTACCGCGTCGGCAAGCCGAAGTATCTTGCCGACGCGCCGCGCTTCCTCGCGTACTGCTATCCCGTCCTCGCGCAGTATCCGGAGCTCGAACCGCTGCGTGCGCTGTTCGACGACTGGGGCCTTGCTCCGACTGCGGCAGGCACAAGGCCGTGAAGGCGATGATCCTCGCCGCCGGCCGCGGCGAGCGCATGCGGCCGCTGACCGACGTCATGCCGAAGCCGCTGATCCCGGTGCAAGGCCGGCCGCTGATCGAGCATCACCTGCTCGCGTTGCGTGAAGCCGGCGTGCGCGAAGTCGTGATCAATCTCGGCTGGCTGGGTGCTGCACTACGCACGGCACTGGGCGAGGGCGGGCAGTTCGGATTGTCGATCGAATATTCCGACGAGGGCTGGCCGGCACTGGAAACCGGCGGCGGCGTTTTTCGCGCGCTATCGCTGCTCGGCGACGCACCGTTTCTGCTGATCAACGGCGATATCTGGTGCGACTATCCGATCGCGCACCTCGTCGAGCGCGGACTGTCGGCAAACGATCTCGCGCATCTCGTGCTGGTGCCGAACCCGGCGCACAACCGACGCGGCGATTTCGGACTCGCCGCCGGCCGAGTGATCACCGTTTGCGCCGAGCCTCACACCTTCAGCGGGCTCTCGATCCTGCACCCGGCCCTGTTCGCCGGATGCACGGACGACCGCTTCCCGCTCGCGCCGCTATTGCGCGACGCGGCGATTCACGGTCAGGTCGGCGGCGAACTCCACAATGGCTTCTGGTCCGACATCGGTACGCCCGAACGCCTGCGCGACGTCGACACGGCGACGATCCAGGGGAAGTAATCGGCAGCCACGGTTATGGGCGCGGGTCGACCGTAAGCCTGCGGGCTCGATTCCAAATCAAGATGCCGAAGCGTCCGGCCGTCGGTTCTTGGAGCGATTCAAATAGCGGATTGGCAGCAAGCAATCGCATACCTGCGGACTGGCTGAAATGTGTCGGTCGTGCCGATATCAAAATGAACGACCGACTGGTTGGTGCCAATTGCTGCCGGTCAGCCCTTAGATTTCGTTGTTCCAAAGCGGCCCCTGGGAGCCTTCGTCGCGTCCGCTTTCAGCCGCTCATGTCATTTTCAGAAGTCGGCTTCAGTGATATGTGGAGATTTCAGCCGTACTGCAATCCTCTTCTGATACGGCGCGTATGAGAAGAGCGCTTCAGCAAATGACGGGACGCCAGAAGCGACCTGTTTGGACACTCTCGTGGTCGTGCTCGACTTGTCGAGCGGTCGATAGGGCCACTCACATGTAAGTTTCAATCTCTGGGCTCCCGATACAACATTAGGAGCCTCACATGTGGTCACCCTTATGACGCCACGCCATCCGGGCAAGTGGTAATGCAAAGACTTGCTTCTGACAGGAAGAATGCGAGCGACGTCGCGCTCTTCGGCGCCCAAGTTGTGGAAGTTATTGCATCGATGCAGCACGGCGTAGCGCCGCGCTCCCTGCGAGCGATGGGTAATGTTCGGTGGCGCTATGCGCGGCTGCGTGAACCGAGACGGCTGAGTTTCGTGGCTAATACGTTCGCCGATCAGTCGAGCGCCTATCGCCAACAGCTGGAGTTGACCCGGAGCCGCTCTATCACCAGCGGCAGCTTATGAAGCAGCAAATTTCTTCAGAATAGTTGACATCTAGTATTTCATGTGTCAGTATTATCTGACACATGAAAGATGCACGGATAAATGGTGACCGCTTACTAGCCATGCTGGCTGCGTTGGCCAATCCGCATCGCCTACGGGTCATCGCGGCACTCGCATCTGGCGGACGCAACTACGTAAGCCAGCTGGCGCGGGAGCTTGGCATCAGCCGACCCTTGCTGCATTTGCATTTACAGCGGCTGGAAGAAGCCGGTCTTGTCACCAGCAAGCTCGAGCTGTCGCAGGATGGCAAGGCGCTTAACTATTTTGAAGTCCGCGGTTTCAATTATGAACTCACACCAGCGGCCATCGCCAGGGCCGCACAAACCCTTACGTCCAAGTCTGAACCCTAGAGGTCGTTATGTCCGAGAACGCTTTTTTTG
>JAYWBB010000103.1:0-12676 GCA_043781855.1 Nevskia sp.
CTGCTCGATCCCGACGTCGATTTCGTCACGCTGCTGGGTGCAGCCGGCACCGGCAAGACCCTGCTCGCGCTCGCGGCGGGCCTCGCGCAAACGCTCGACGAGCCGCGCTACCGCGAGATCATCATGACCCGCGTCACCGTGCCGCTCGGCGAAGACATCGGCTTCCTGCCCGGTACCGAGGAGGAGAAGATGACGCCGTGGATGGGTGCGTTGATGGACAACCTCGAAGTGCTGACCCAGACCAGCAACGCCGGCGACTGGGAACGCGCCGCGACCAACGACCTGCTGGCCAAGCGCATCAAGATCCGCTCGCTCAACTTCATGCGCGGGCGCACCTTCCTGAACCGCTACATCATCATCGACGAGGCGCAGAACCTGACCTCCAAGCAGATGAAGGCGCTGATCACCCGCTGCGGTCCCGGAAGCAAAATTGTCTGTCTCGGCAATCTGACGCAGATCGACACGCCGTATCTGTCCGAAACCACTTCGGGACTGACCTACGTCGTCGATCGTTTCAGAGGCTGGCCGCACGGCGGCCACGTAACGCTGGCGCGCGGCGAGCGCTCGCGCCTCGCGGCGTATGCGTCGGACATACTCTAAAAAAAGCAAGGGAGAACGCCGATGCTCAAGAGCATGGCCCGCGGCATGAAGGACGGCGCCCTCGCGATCTCGCTGAAGGCTTTCGTCAACGATCGTTTCAAGGATTACGGCGAAGTGATCGACTGCACGGTCAACACTGCCGATAACCGCCTGACGGTGCGTGCCCTGTTGAAAGGCGAGCGCGACCCGGTGACGGCAACCATCGAGCGTTACGAGGTCGAGGCCGACGGCGACGATCGCTACATCAAGCTCACCGAGTTCACGACCTCGCGTACCTGGCTCACCCTGCTGCTGAACAAGCTGTTTGCCGGCAAGCGCTACAAGGTTCCGGCGACGGTCGGCAAGCTGCTGAAATGAACGCAGTCCGGCTCGGCGCCGGACAGCGCGAGTCCGGTCTTGCCTGATCCCGCAGCCCTCGCGGACTTCCTCACGCCGCAACTGCTCGCGCTCTGCGGCTTCGCGTTTCTCGCCGGCTTCATCGACGCCGTCGTCGGCGGTGGTGGTCTGATCCAGATCCCGGCGCTGTTCGTGCTGCTGCCGAATGCGCCGGTCGCGGCACTCCTCGGCACCAGCAAGTTCGCCGGCATCGGCGGCACCGTCAGCGCCACGATCCAGTACGCGCGGCGCGTGCCGATCGCCTGGCCGGTGGTGATTCCTGCCGGCATCGCGGCAGCTTTGTTCTCGTTTCTCGGCGCGCGCTCGGTCAGCCTGCTCAGCAACACGCAGCTCAAGCCGATGATCCTCGTGCTGCTGATTGTCGTGCTCGGCTACACGCTCTTGAAAAAGGACCTCGGCGCCCTGCACGCGCCTCGGCTGACGGCCACGCAACAGTTGTGGATCGGCCTTTCCACGGGATCGGTCATTGGTTTTTACGACGGCTTCTTCGGCCCCGGCACCGGCAGCTTCCTGATCTTCGCGTTCGTCGGCCTGTTCGGCTTCAGCTTCCTCGCCGCCTCGGCTTCGGCGAAGGCCGTGAACTCGATCACCAACCTCGCCGCGCTCAGCTACTTCATCGCCAGCGGCAACATCCTGTTCGCACTCGCCGTGCCGATGGCAGCGCTCAACATCGCCGGCTCGCTGGTCGGCTCACGCCTCGCGATCAAGAAAGGCAGCGGCTTCGTGCGTCGGCTCTTCATCGTCATTGTCGGCCTGCTGATCGCGCGCTTCGCCTGGGACATTTTTGCGCAGCATTGATGCATGCAGCGCACCGGGCTGCCGCATTCGTAGACGGCAAGGTCGACCGTGCCGGACTTGACGAATCGAACGCAAAGCACGAAAAAATTCTCAGGCGCGCCCGTCGTCGAAGGTCAGCGTGTCGGCGACGCCATCCAGATCGAGCAGCAACATCAGCAGACGATCGAGACCCAGCGCGACGCCGGCACAGTCTGGAAGACCGCTCGCCAGTGCGTCGATAAGATAATGATCGAATGGTGGCGCTTCGCGGCCCTGCGCTGTCCTGCGCGCGCGGTCTTTTTCGAAGCGTCGGCGCTGCTCAGTGGCATTGCTCAATTCGTGAAAGCCGTTCGCGAGTTCGATTCCGCGCCAGAACAACTCGAAACGCTCGGCAACCGGCGGATTGCCGTCGCGGACGCGCGCGAGCGCGGCCTGCGAGGCCGGGAAATCGAACAGGAACAGCGGCTGCTCCGAGCCCAGCGTTGGGCCAACGAGACGGCTCAGCAGCAGGTCCAGATAAAAATCGCGCCGCGCGGCTTCGTCGTCGTTCGTGAGCGTCGGAACGCCGCCCGGCAGCCGCGCGCAGGCGTCATGAAGTTGCGCGAGCGACGCGCAATGCGGATCGAGACTGGCATGGCGGTGAAAGGCGTCGCGGTAGCTCAACCGCTCGAACGGCGACGCCGCCGCAACACCGAGATGACGAATCAATGTCTCGACCTCGTCCATCAGACGAAGATGATCGAAGCCCGGCCGATACCATTCGAGCAGGCTGAATTCGGGATTGTGAAAATGCCCGGCCTCGTCGACACGGAATACGCGCGCGATCTGCCAGATCGCGCCGCTGCCGGCGGCGAGCAGACGCTTCATCGGGAACTCCGGCGAAGTCTGCAACCAGCGGCCGTCCCGCGTCGCGAAGCTGTCGATGTTGGAATCGACAGTAGCCGCTCGGGACAACACCGGCGTTTCCACTTCGAGTACATCGCGCTCGAAAAAAAACGCGCGCAACCTCGTGTAAATCTGCGCACGTGCGTGTATCGTCTTGAGGCTCGCTCGAGGGCGCCACAATGGGACTTTTTTCATTGACGCGATTGGGGACGGGTGCTATAACGCGCGGGTTTAAGCAGTCTCAATAACTGCTTAATTTACCTTAACGAATGCGAAGCGGGAGACGCCGGTGGCTACCAAGAAAACTGCGCCAAAATCCAAGCTTGCCAAGAAGGCCGCGCCGAAAGGCGGAGCCAAGAAATTGGTCAAGAAACTGATCGCGAAGATCGTGCCGAAGAAGAAGGCCGCTGCCGCCCAAAAGGCCGCGCCAAAGAAAGTCGCGAAGGCCAAGCCTGCCGCGAAGAAGGCTGCTGCGAAGAAGGCGGTGCCAAAGAAGGCTTCCGCCAGGAAAGCGATACCGAAGAAGGCTGCCGCCAAGAAAGTCGTTGCGAAGAAAGCGGCCGCCAAGACGGTCGGCAAGAAAGTCGTCGCGAAGAAAGCCATCGCAAAGAAGGCCGCTCCGAAGCCGGCGCCAAAGAAAGCCGTCGCGCCGAAGCCGGTTGCGAAACCTGCGGCCGTGGAAAAAAAAAAGCAGTCAATAGCGCCCGCCCCGGCGCCCATGTCGATGCCCGTAGCGGCGCCGGCAGCAGCTCCGCCGGCAGCAATAACACCGGCCGTGGCGACTCCAGCGGCAGCGCCGCCAGCGGCGGCCGAACCGGCCAGCCCGCCGGGAAACCCGTCGTCGTAAAGCAGGCGGCGCAGCCCCTTCCGGAAAAGGCTGCCCGCCCACCGCGGGCGGCTCGCTCCTCCGCTGCGACGCTGAACAACGTCTCGAATCTGACCGATGACGACATCCGCGAGATGTCCGAGCCGGAGTACATGAACGACGTGCAGATCGAGTATTTCCGTCTGCGCCTGCTGAAAATGCGAGAAGAAGTGCTGGCTCGCGAACTCGACGTCAAGGAGCGGCTGCACCAGCGCGAAATTTTCGCCGACCCTGCCGACCGCGCCACGGCGGAGGAAGAACACTGGCTTGACCTGCGCCTGCGCGAACGCGAGTCGATGCTGATGCGCAAGATCGACGAATCCCTGCGCCGTATCCGCGACAAGGAATATGGCTACTGCACGAAGACCGGCGAGCCGATCGGCATCCTGCGCCTGCTGGCGAGGCCGACAGCGACCGTCTGCGTCGATATCAAGGGCCAGGACGAGAAAGTCGAGACGCATTTCCGGGACCGCTGAAACAAAAAGCGCCTCGTCACGCGGAGAACACCGAGACGCGGAGAACGGCAACAACAATACTGAAGTTTCTTTCAGTATTTGCCGCGCTCAGCGGCTCTGCGTTCCTTGTGTGAGACAAGCCTTGTTTTAAATCTCGATCCTCACAAATCCGGCATCCGGTTAGAATGCTGCCGCGCGCCCGTGGCGAAATCGGTAGACGCAGGAGACTTAAAATTTCCCGCCTTAACGGGCATGCCGGTTCGACTCCGGCCGGGCGCACCAGCTCCGCGAAGATCAAGGAAGAAGTAAAACGAAGGCCGCGCCGTGTCGCCGACCGTTTGCGTCGCACCCGGTCGTAGACACTTCAGCTGGCGCGGAAGGCCCGACAGCCGATGATGAACAAGGCGATCAGGGCCAGCACGCCGAACAGATAAGCCGGGCCGAGCGCAAGCGCGCTGAAAATGTCGCCGGCACCGAACTTGTTGTCGCCGAAACTGAGGCCACGGTTCGACGTGAAATTGCCGAAAAAATAGAACCCGACATTGGCCCAGCCGTCGGCAACGATGATCCAGCCCAGACGCGAGGCTGCTTTCTCGGTGAAATCGAGCAGCGGCAGCACCAATGCCACGGCAATCACCATCATGCCGTTCAGCGCCGGGCCGATGTGGGCCTTGGCCCAGCCTTCGGGTGTTCCGGGAATATTGAAATGAATGATGTAACCCGGAACGATTTCAAAACCGCCGACAAGGTTCATCCAGAGTGCAACGCCGAACAGCAGCGTGCTGAAGATCATCAGAATTCCGTGGCCAGCCATCTTGCGCTGCAAAGTTTTCGACATCTTTCTCTCCCCCACTTCCAGTCGTTTTATAGTTGCCGCAAATCCGATTCCAGGACCGCTGCATTTCTGTTTCAGGCCGCAATCGCCGTGCGGTGATAGCGACTGCCAAAGAACATCAATGGCGTGCCTTCTTCACTGCCGCAGGCGGTGACCTGCGCCACGAACAGCGTGTGGTCGTGGATCTGGACTTTCTCGACGATCTCGCACTCGAACCAGGCGAGACAGTTGCGCAAGGTCGGCATGCGATCACGCACCAGGAAATCCGGCTGCAGGGCTTCCTGCGGACGGCCGCTGAAATGCGCGGAAAAACTTTGCTGGGCCTCGTTCAGGATGCAGGGCTCCGTAACGGCCATTGCGCGAGATCAGCCGGTGCGCTTTGCCGGGCTTCAGCGACACCAGCACGGTCGGCGGATCGAGGTTGACCGAAGTGAAGCTGTTGACGGTCATGCCGTGCACATTGCCATCGTTATCTTCACAGGTGAGCACGACGATGCCGGTGGCGAAGAGCGAGACCGACTTGCGGAACAGCGTGCCGTCAACCCCGTTGCCGGTCGGCGGCGCGTTTACTGGACTATTCATGGAGCATTCTCCCGGCATGACTAGGCGGCTTTAACCTGGCGTAGTGATCAGGCATCAGGCCGCGTTGGCGACCAGACGCGCCTCGGCCACCGGCGCTGCCTTCGGGCGCGGAGCCTGCTTCATCCGCTTCTCGCACCAGGCGCGCATGCGCTCGACGCTCGCGAAGCAATCCCACTGGCGCTCGGGGAAGTTGAAGTTGTCGGTGAACTCATCGGCCATCGCACGGTTCTGACTCAGTGCGCCGATGAACTGCTGCAGCTCGATCGGCATCTCCTTCAGGCTGGTCAACATGAGGTTGGTCCAGCGCGAGGCGCCGAGCACGCGATCGTTACGGCGCATGTTGACGTGTTCGACAAAGCGCTCGTCATATACGTCGTGCTTGACGATTTCTTCGCCGAGGATCCAGACCGCATACGAGGCCATGTTCGCACCCTGGCCAAGCACCGGATCGACCACCGTCTGCACATCGCCGAGCGCGATCGCGAGCTTGCCGCCTTCGAGCACGACGTGGGACTTGCGGACTGTCGGCGTGACGCCACCCTGCAGGATGTCGAGCGGGCCATTGGCCAGATCGAACTCCTGCTCGTCGATACGATCGGCGCAGGCCGGGTAATGCTTGCGCAGCTTGGCCAGCAGCAGGTCGAGGAAGGCGCGCGGGTTGTCGTCGTACTTGGTCTTGGCCAGCACTTCGAGATCGCCGCCGATGATGTTCTCGATCACCAGTGCCGTGGCCATGCCGCTGAAGGTCAGTGTCGGAATCTCGATCATCTCGCCGCCGCCGGGCGAGAAGTTCATCGTCACGGCACGGATCGCGCGGTCCTTGATGCCCTTGAACAGGCCCACGCACAGCGCACGCTGCGGGCGCTCGAACGGCGAATGCTCCGGCTCGTGCGGGAACATCTGGCCGAACGGCCCCTTGCCGGTGCAGACCACCATCATGTCGAACCGGGCGCTGAGCGAGGCCACTTCGTCGCCCTTGATGTCGCGGTATTCGATATCGCCGCCGCGCGCGAGGAAGTCCTCGATCAGCTTCGGCTGTAGATGCGGTAATCAACGGCGCGGCTCGGCGCGTGCAGGTCGCCGTAGAACTCCAGCGGTTGCGGCTGCACACCGATGAAGTAGTAGTGACCGAAGTAGCCGTACTTCTGGCCCGGCCAGTGGTTCACACCCAGCGCGGTTTCGCGCTCAACGGTGACTGCATGGTGAGCCACGGTGTTCAGCAGCCGCATGCCGCGGTAATCGTCAGGCTTGCGGTCGGTGAAGATGGTGACGTCGACGCCCTGCTGCTGCAGGTACAGACCCAGATGCAGGCCGGCGGTTCCAGCACCGACAATTCCGATCTTCTTGCTCATGCGGTAATTCTCCTCGGTTTTTATTCGACCGCCATATTTTCTGTATCGAATTCTGCCGCAAGCCGAAACGATCGGAAACCTCCGCTTTCAATTAATATTTATTCCACAATGGACTTAATCTTCACCGCTACTCCACTCTAGTCCAGATCGGCGCAGCCTGGCCTCGCATCTCGCATCTCGCAGGTGCGTACCGCAGAGGCAGTGTATGTCAGCGGCGCCAACGACCCGGGGATGGACGACGGCGTTCCGACGCAGGCTGTGTTGATGCAGTTCGGCAGCGCCTGAACGCCGGAACCGCCTAAGATCACCGACCCCAATCTTCTGGACGTCCGGGCAAAACTAAGCGGTGGACATCACCAAGGCTTACTCGACATTCGTGCGCGCTCGAGGCGGGCAGCTTCTCCACCGTGGCCCGCGAAATGGGTATTTCGCAGTCCTCGGTCAGCAAGATAATCGCCGCACTCGAGACCAGTCTCGGCGTGCAGCTGTTCACGCGCACGACGAGAAAGCTGCATCCGACTGACGAAGTCTTGCAGCTCTATGAGCACGCACGGCAGTTGCTGGACACGCTGGAGGCGCTGACTTCCTCCACGCGCAAGACCCCGAAAGCCGATCCCAGCGGCGTGCTGCGGATCACGATTCCGAACTCTTTCGGGCGGCGGCGTCTCGTGCCGATACTGTCGCGGTTCATCGAGCGCTATCCGAAGGTCAAGCTCGATATCGTCATGACCGACGATGTGCTGGACCTGATCAGTGAAGGGCTGGAACTGGGTATCCGCATCGGTACCCTGCCCTCGAACACGCTGATCACAAGATCGCTCGGGATCGTGGAACAGACACTCGTCGCGACGCCCAAATACCTGGAGAAGTTCGGCCGCCCGGAATCGCCACTGGACCTCGGCGAGCATCAGTGCATTGTCTACGGCAGCACCAACCGCTGGGATTTCGAGTCCGAGCACGGACGCCAGAGTGTCGAAGTATCCGGCCCGCTGCGGATCAACGATGCCGACGCCATCTACCATGCCGTGTTGTCCGATCTCGGCATCGCACAGATTCCGGACTGGATCGTGAACAGCGACTTTGCGCAGCACGGGCTGGTGAACCTGCTTGAGGACTATTACCCGATTCCGAAGCCGGTCAGCATCATCTATCCGCAGACGCGCTTCCTGACCCAGCGCGCGCTGCCTGATCGACTTCCTCGTCGCCGAGCTGCGCAAGACCTGAGGCGGCAACCCTTGCAAGGCCGCCGTCTCATCGCGCTTCTGTCAGCTCATGAAGCTGCACGATAATCGCCTTCAGATAGGGTTGGACTGCGTAGAAGCTGTGGCTTCCTTCGGGCGCTTGTCGATGACACGGCGCGCCTTGCCGGACGAACGCTCCAGCGTCTCCGGCTTGTGCATCAGCACCTGGATGCTGATTCCGACATGAGTCTTCACGAGGTGCTGAAGCGTGCGCGACACTTCCTGCCGATCATCGTTGCCGATATTCGCGGCGCCGGGCGCAAGTTCGACATTGACCAGCAGCTGATCGAGGTTGCCTTCGCGCGTGACCTCGATCAGGTAGTGCGGCGCCAGTTCCGGGCAGCGCAGCAGCAGTTCCTCGATCTGGGTCGGGAACACGTTGACGCCACGGATGATCAACATGTCGTCGGAGCGGCCGGTGATCTTGCCGATGCGGCGCATCGAGCGCGATGTCGGCGGCAGCAGGCGCGTGAGATCGCGCGTGCGGTAGCGGATCACCGGCAGTGCTCCCTTGGTCAGCGAGGTGAACACCAGCTCGCCTTCCTCGCCATCAGGCAGCACTTCGCCGGTAACCGGGTCGATGATCTCCGGATAGAAATGGTCTTCCCAGATCACCGGTCCATCCTTGGTCTCGATGCATTCGCTGGCCACACCCGGGCCCATGACTTCGGAGAGGCCGTAGATGTCGACGGCGTCGATATCCGCACGCGTCTCTATCTCGCGGCGCATGGCATTGGTCCAGGGCTCGGCGCCGAAGATGCCGGCGCGCAAGGAGCATTGAGCAGGATCGATGCCCTGGCGCTGGAATTCCTCGATCAGGTTCAGCATGTACGACGGCGTGACCATGATGATGTCGGGCTTGAAGTCCTGCATCAGCTGCACCTGCTTCTCGGTCTGACCGCCAGACATCGGCACCACGGTGCAGCCCAGCCGCTCGGCACCGTAGTGCGCGCCAAGGCCGCCCGTGAACAGGCCGTAGCCATAGGCGATATGCACGATGTCACCTGGCCCGCCGCCGGCCGCGCGGATGCTGCGCGCCACGACATTGGCCCAGGTGTCGATGTCCTTCGCGGTGTAGCCGACGACCGTCGGCTTGCCGGTGGTACCGCTGGAACCGTGGATGCGCGAGACCTGCTCGCGCGGCACGGCGAACAGGCCGAACGGATAGTTGTCGCGCAGATCCTTCTTGGTCATGAAGGGGAACTTCGCGAGATCGGACAGGCTTTTCAGATCGCCCGGATGCACGCCGGCCGCAACGAACGTCTGGCGGTAATGCGCCACGTTGTCGTAGGCGTGGCGCAGTGACCACTGCATGCGCTGCAGCTGCAGCGCATGCAATTCATCGCGGCTGGCGCGTTCAATGGGGTCCAGCGGGGCTGCGCGCGGGGCATGTCGCGTCGTCATCTCTCTTCCTCTTTGATCGGGTCGCAATACCGTGCGCCTGTTCTTTCCGAAAGGGCGCTCCGGCGCATCACGCCGGGTGCAGCCGCTCGGCACTGCGTGCAATTCGTGCGCGCCGTTCAGCCCGGCGCCAGCACTTCACCCTTGACCCGTTGTGATTTGCCACGGAACAGCGCCACGGTCTCGCCGCTTTCGTTGGTCATGGCAACGTCGTAGACACCGCTGCGGCCAGCCAGAGAACGCTCCTGCGCGGTGGCCGTCAGCCGCTCACCCATCAGCACGGGCCGCAGGTATTCGATGTTGCAACCCGCCGCGACCGTTGCCTCGTTACGGCTGTTGCAGGCGAACGCGAAGGCGCTGTCGGCGAGCGTGAACAGGAAGCCGCCGTGGCAGGTCTGATGAGCGTTGAGCATGTCCCGGCGCACCATCATGCTCAGGCGGGCCGCGCCAGGGCCGATCTCGTCGATGCGGATACCGAGCGCGTGCGCGGCGTGATCGCGCTCGAACATGGCGGCACCAACCTGCCGTGCGAGTTCGGCGGCTTTGTCGGCGATCGTCGGCGACAAGCCCGGGACCCCAATCATTCCTTGCCCGCTCATAGTCCCGTGAAGCGTGCTGTGCGCTTGCCCATGAAGGCGGAAACCCCTTCGGCATAGTCTGCGCTGAAGCCGAGTTCGCCCATCGCATCCGCTTCACGCGCCAGTGCTTCCTCGAGTGTCAGCGAGCCACTACCGAGAATCAGTTCCTTGGTTCTCGCGAGGCCGCGCGTCGGGGCCGTGGCGAGATGCGTGAGCAGCGCCTCGACTTCCTCGCCGAACTTCGCATCCTCGACGCACTTCCAGATCAGGCCCCAGGCCTGCGCCTGTTCGGCGCTGAGCTTGTCGCCGAGCATCGCAAGGCCCATCGCGCGCGCTGTGCCGAGCGTGCGCGGCAGGATCCAGGTACCGCCGGTATCGGGGATTAGTCCGAGCTTGCAGAACGGCTGGATGAAGTTCGCGGACCGGGTTGCAATGACGAGATCGCAGGCCAGCGCCACGTTCGCACCGGCGCCAGCCGCCACACCGTTGACGGCGCAGACCACAGGCAGCGGCAGGGTACGCAGGCTCATCACCAGCGGCGCCCACCAGGTACGGACGGCTTCGCCGAGATCAACCGCTTTGTCACCCGGTGCAACCGCACGATCCCCGAGATCCTGCCCGGCGCAGAAACCACGCCCGGCGCCGGTCAGCAGAAGCACGCGCACGGTCTTGTCGGCACGGACCTGCGTGATCGCATCGCGCAGCTCGCGATGCATGTCCATCGTGAAACTGTTCAGCTTGTCCGGCCGGTTCAGCGTGATGCGCGCAATGCCGTTTTCGGTCTGGAACTGGATGTTTTCGTAGCTCATGGCGGCTCCTCCTGAGTTTTTGTTTTGTCTCCTTCCCCGCGTACGGGGGAAGGCCGGGATGGGGGCGCCGACTTTGCGCGAACTTCAGACGCCCCCTCCCCAGCCCTCCCCCGTGAACGGGGGGAGGGAGCAAGCAGTTAGTGCGGCTTCTTCTCGACCATCGTCAGCACGTCGTACTGCGCGACGATCTTGTTGTCCTGATTGGTCACGACCGTATCCCAGCGCACTTCCCCGTAGTTCTCGGTGATGCGCGGGTTCTTGCCCTTGCAGGTCAAGGTCACGGTCAGCGAATCGCCTGGCTTGGCCGGTGTGACGAAGCGCAGATTGTCGAGACCATAGTTCGCGAGTACCGGGCCCGGGTCGGGCTGCACGAACAGTCCTGCCGCAACCGAGAGGATGTAGTAGCCATGCGCCACACGTCCGCCGAAGAACGGATTCGCAGCCGCTGCGGCCTCGTCCATGTGGGCGTAGAAGGTATCGCCGGTGAAGTGCGCAAAATGCTCGATGTCTTCGAGCGTGATGAGCTTGGTGCCGGCGACAACGGTGTCGCCGAGTTGCAGGTCTTCGAGATGCTTGCGGAACGGATGCACGCCTTCGAGCCTTGGTGCACCGGCAATCCACTGGCCGGTGATGCGCGTCAGCGTGGCGGGTGAACCCTGCAGCGCCGTGCGTTGCAGGTAGTGCATGACGCCGCGCACGCCGCCCATTTCCTCACCTCCGCCCGCGCGACCCGGGCCGCCATGGATCAGCACCGGCATCGGCGAGCCGTGACCGGTGGATTCCTTCGCGCAGTCGCGGTTCACGATCAGCATGCGGCCGTGATAGCTGCCGGCACCCATGACCATCTCGCGCGCGAAGTCGTTGTCGCTGGTGAAGATCGAACCGACAAGGCTGCCCTCGCCGCGTGCGGCGAGTTCGATGACATCATCGACGCTGTCGTAGGGCATCACGGTGGCAACCGGACCGAAGGCCTCGACTTCGTGCACAACGCGCGTGCCTTGAGGATCGGCACAGTAAAGCAGCAACGGCGGCAGGAAGGCGCCCGCTTCGGCATCGGCACCTGTCACCGCGAAATCAGTCGGATTGCCGAAAACGAGTTCGGCAGCCGCGCACAGCGTGCTGACGGCCTTGCGTACTTCATCGCGCTGGCCACGGCTGGCGAGCGCGCCCATGGTCACGCCTTCCTTCGAGGGATCGCCGATCACGACCTTCGCCAGCCTGGCCTTCAGTGCTTCAAGCACGGCCGGCACCTGCGCGCGCGGTACGAAGGCGCGGCGGATCGCCGTGCATTTCTGGCCGCATTTGGTCGTCATCTCGCGGACGACTTCCTTGATGTAGAGATCGAACTCCGGCGTGCCCGGCACGGCATCGGGGCCGAGGATGGAGCAGTTCAGCGAGTCCGCTTCCATCGTGAAGCGCACGGAGTTGCGCACGATGGCCGGATGGCTGCGCAGCTTGCGGCCGGTCGAGGCCGAGCCGGTGAAGGTCACGACATCCTGGCCGGTCATGTGATCAAGCAGATCGCCGACGCTGCCGCAGATGAGCTGGAACGAACCTTCCGGAAAGATTTGTGAGGCGACCATGTGGCGGAACACCAGCTCGGTCAGGAACGCGGTCTGGCTGGCTGGCTTGACGATGGCCGGTACGCCCGCGAGCAGGTTCACCGAAAGCTTCTCGAGCATGCCCCAGACCGGGAAGTTGAAGGCGTTGATGTGCACGGCCACGCCTTTCAGCGGCGTCATGATGTGCTGGCCGACAAAGCTGCCGGTCTTGCTCATCACTTCCGTGTTGCCATCGACGATGAAGGTGGAATTCGGTAGCTCACGCCGGCCTTTGCCCGAGTAACTCAGCAAAGTCCCGAAGCCGCCGTCGATGTCGATCATCGAATCGCTTTTGGTGG
>JAYWBB010000104.1:0-12629 GCA_043781855.1 Nevskia sp.
GGCGAGCACCTACATCGTCACCAAGACCACCGATTCGATGGACGGCCTTTGCGATAGCGATTGCTCGCTGCGCGAAGCGGTGCAGGCGGCGAACCTGCATCCGGGTTCCGACACCATCCAGCTGGCTGCGGGGCGCTATGTGCTGTCCATTCCCGGCATCGACGAAGACAACAACCAGACCGGCGATCTTGACCTCATAGGCCAGTTGAACATTGTGGGCGTCGGCAGCGCCACGATCATCGACGGCGGCCATATTGATCGCGTGTTTGACGTCCCGGATGTTGCCTTTCTGAAAACCTACGCCCTGAGTATTGTGGGAGGGAACGCCTTGAACACCGGCGGGGGCATCCGCAACGCTGGCGTGGTCGAATTGACAAACACGTACGTTTCTGGAAACAGCGCGCCCCTAATCCGTCCGGGAACCGAACCCCACTTCGACCCGGAGGCCATGGGTGGCGGCATCGCCAACAGCGGCACTTTGTTGTTGGAGAACTGCACGGTCGGCTTCAACACGACCGACGGCTCCGGCAGCGGCATCAGCAATACCGGCACGCTCTATCTGCGGCGCAGCACCATCCGGAATAACAGAACCAGCGGAGCGGGTGCGGGGATCCACAATAGCGGCAGCGCCTTCATCGAGCAGTCCCTGTTCGTCGGCAACTTCTCATTTGATGGCACCGCCATCTACAACTCGGGATATCTGGAACTGGGCAACTCCACCGTTTCCGGGAACTCTGCCCCAATCTTTGTTGGCGACACGCCCGATAGAATCATCGCCGCAATCCTCAACAGCCCCGGCGGCACGGCAAAGCTTTCCTTCGTCACGATCACGGACAACGTTGGCGGCGGCCTGCTCAATCTCGGAACGGCGGCACTGTCCGGAGCGCTGATCGCCGGCAATCTGTCACTCGCGTACACCGGCGAGCCGCCGGACGACAATGATCCGCCCAACGAAAATGTAAACCCCCCGGAAGCCTATCGAGGGGTGAACTGCCAGACCGGCAGCAATTACTCGGTCCGGAACTCTCTGATCGGTCTCGATGGCAATTGCTCCGGGCAGCTTTATGTAGACAACGGCACGGTGTTCGCAACACTACTCGAACCGCTGCGCCTCGGCGGCGGCGTCACCGCCAGCCACAAGCCGCGGCGCGGCAGCGTCGCGGTTGACGCGATCAACCCCTTCTCCGCGCCGGACGCCTGCCCCGCGCTTGACCAGCGTGGCGCGCACCGTCCACCAAATGACGACGGCCGACGTGGGCAGTATTGCGATATTGGAGCTTACGAGTTGCGGCAATAGCGCCAAGGTCGATCAGTTCGGCAGCGGTATCAGCGCAGCTGCTGCAACAGGAACGTATACGCCAGCGCATTCATGTAAGCCTGCTGCTGGTTGTTCGCCGCGCCGCCGTGTCCACCTTCGATGTTCTCGTAATAGAGAAAATCGTGGCCCTGCTCTTCCATGCGGGCGGCCATCTTGCGCGCGTGGCCGGGGTGCACGCGGTCATCGCGCGTCGAGGTCGTGAACAGTACGCGCGGAGTGGTCCGGTCCTTCGCCAGGTTCTGGTACGGCGAGTACTTCGCGATCCACGCCCATTCTTCCGGCACATCCGGATTGCCGTACTCGCCCATCCACGACGCCCCGGCGAGCAGATGGCTGTAGCGGCGCATGTCGAGCAGCGGCACCTGACAGACCACGGCGCCGAACAGCTCGGGACGTTGCGTCAGCATCACGCCCATCAAGAGTCCACCGTTGCTGCCGCCCTGGATGCCGAGATGCTTGGGGCTGGTAACTTTGCGTGTGATGAGATTCTCGGCGATCGCGATGAAGTCATCGTAGGCGCGCTGGCGGCTTTCCTTGATCGCGCCATGATGCCAGGCCGGCCCGAACTCGCCGCCGCCGCGAATGTTGGCGAGTACGTAGATACCACCCTTTTCAAGCCAGGCGCTGCCGATACCGGCGCTGTATGACGGCGTCAGAGAAACCTCGAAGCCACCGTAGCCGTAGAGCAGGGTCGGGTTCATGCCATCGAGCTGCATGCCGGCTCTGGAGACCTGGAAATACGGGACTCGGGTGCCATCTTTCGATTCCACTTCGTGCTGCGATATCTCCAGCCCCTTCGCATCGAAGAACGTCGGCAGGGATTTCAGCAGTTCGCGTTTACGGCTACCGACTTTTCCCCAATAGAGACTGGTCGGCGTCAGGAAATCAGTGACGCTCATGAAATAGTCGTCGGACTCGTTGCCGTCGATTGCAGCCACGCTGACGGTGCCGTGCGCGGGCGCTGCCAGCGGCCGGCGTATCCACTGGCCCTTGACGTTTTTCACCACGTAAAGTTTGTTACGAACATTGTCCAGTTCGTTGACGATCAAGCCGTTCAGCGTTGCCGTGACGCCGGCCAGCGATTTGCGCGGCCCCGGCGTATAGAGCATCTGGAACGCGCGCTCGCCGCGCAGAAAATCATCGAGGCCGATGGCGAGCAGCGCACCGCCGGGCCAGGTTCGGCCGCCAACCGTCCAGTCGCTGCGCAACTGCACCGTGAACTGGTCGCGATAAACACCCGGTGCGGCATCGGCCGGAATATCGAGCGGCAGGAAGTCGTCGGCCAGACGCAGAAAATTTTCGCTGGTGTAGAAGGTGATCGAGCGGCGGATCAGTTCGCGGTGATAGCCCGGCTCGTCGCTGACCATCGCGCTCACGCTGACATCGGTCGGCTGCCCCGCGAACACCGTGCGCGCCTCGGCGAGCGGCGTGCCGCGCGCCCATTCCTTGACGATGCGTGGATAGCCGCTGTCGGTCATCGACCCGCCGGTCGGCGAAGGACCGAAATCGGTGCCGACGTAGACGCTGTCGCGACCGCGCCAGGCGATGTCGCTTTTTGCTTCGGTCAGATTGAAGCCGTCTTCGATGAAGTGCTTCGTGGTCACGTCGAACTCGCGCACGACGACGGCGTCGCCGCCGCCGCGCGAAAGCTTCAGCAGACAGCGATCGTAGGTTGGATAGAGGCAGTCCGCGCCGTGCCAGACCCAGTTTTCTTTTTCGGCGGCGGCCAGCGCATCGAGATCGAGCACGGTCTCCCAGCGCGGCTCTTTCCTGCGGTATTCGGCCAGCGACGTGCGCCGCCAGATGCCGCGCACCTGCTTCGCGTCGCGCCAGAAGTTGTAGTAGTGCGCGCCAAGCTTTTCGACGTAAGGAATACGCGCATCGGAATCGAGAATCTTCAGCAGACGCTCATGGATCGGCTTGAACTCCGGCAGACCTTCAAGCTCCTTCTGGCTGACCGCGTTGTGGGCGCGAACCCAGTCCAGCGGTTTCGCGCCGTCGACTTCTTCGAGCCAGAGGTAGGGATCATCCGAAGGCAGCTCGGCGGCGGGGGCGGCAGCAGTCAGGCTCAACACAATCGCGACTCCGAAAGACAGAAATTTCACGGCAAGCTCCGGCGATCATCATCGCCTCGAATCGGGTTGGCGAACCCTAAGTCCTGAGCCGAGTCGCCGTCTACCGCGCAGCGCGTTGACTGCCTGCTAAGCTCGGCCAAACGTTTTCGGGAGCTTAGGAATGAAAGCTTTGACCGCGCTTTGCGCCGGCCTTGCGGCGGCTGCGGCCGCCGGCCTTGCTGCCTGCGACCACAAGACGCCGGAGGACGCGAGCAAAACCGCGTTCGCGTCGACCTACACCGTGCCCGCCGCCGGCCGGGTGCTGATTCGCGGCGCGACGGTGCTGACCGGCATCGACACGAAACTCGACGATACCGACGTGCTGCTCGCCGACGGCAAGATCATCGGGATCGGCAAGGCGCTGGCCGCCAGTGATGCCACCGTCGTCGAAGCGAAAGGCCGCTGGCTGACGCCCGGCATCATCGACATCCACTCGCATCTCGGCGTCTATCCCTCGCCGGAAGTCTGGGCAACGGCCGACGGCAACGAGCTGACCAATCCGACCACGCCCGAGGTCTGGGCCGAGCATTCGATCTGGCCGCAGGACCCCGGCTTTTATACTGCGCGCGCCGGCGGCGTCACCACGATGGAGATACTGCCGGGTTCGGGCAACCTCATCGGTGGTCGCGGCGTCGTCATCAAGAACGTGCCGGCGCTCAGCTATCAGGCCATGCTGTTTCCCGGCGCGAAGCGCACGCTGAAAATGGCCTGCGGCGAAAACCCGAAGCGGGTATATGGCCTGGGTCAGAAGCGTGCGCCGTCGACCGGCATGGGCAACGTCGCCGGTTACCGCGCTGCGTTTGCGAAGGCCACGGCCTATCGCAAGAAGTGGGACGACTGGGACAAGAAGAAGGAAGGGGCTTCGCCTGATCGCGACCTCGGTCTGGATACGCTGGCCGACGTACTGCGCGGAAATATCATCGTGCAGATGCATTGCTACCGCGCCGACCAGATGGAGACGATGCTCGATGTCGCCAAGGAGTTCGGTTTCAAGATCGCCGCATTCCATCATGCCGTCGAGGCCTACAAGATCGCCGACGTGCTGGCCGAAACGCAGACCTGTGCGGCAATGTGGGCCGACTGGTGGGGCTTCAAGCTCGAAGCCTGGGACGGCATCCGCGAGAACATCGCGCTGGTCGATTACGCGAAGAGCAAGGCCGGCCCCGGTTGCGCCATCGTCCACAGCGATGATCCGAACGGCATCCAGCGGCTCAATCAAGAGGCCGCGAAGGCAATGGCCGCGGGGCGTCGAGCCGGCCTCACGATCACCCCCGAGCACGCGATGAGCTGGCTCAGCACCAATCCGGCGAAGGCACTCGGCATCCTCGACAAGACCGGCACGATCGAGAAGAACAAGGCGGCCGATGTCGTGCTCTGGAGCGGCGACCCGTTCTCGGTCTACACGCGCGCCGATCTGGTCTGGATCGACGGCGCGCTGCGCTACGACCGTGCGCATCCCGCCGCGCAACCAGAGAGCGATTATCTGCTTGGAGCCGACGTCGATGAAGCGGCGGCTGCGACTGGAGAACAGCCATGAAGCCGATCCTGCTGTCACTGGCCATAGCGCTTCTGACCGTCGCCAGCGCCGGCGCCGACGTCATCGCCATCAAGGACGCCGAAGTGCACACGCTGGCCCGCGCCGGCACCTACTCCCGCGCCACCGTGCTGATCCGCGACGGCCGTATCGAAGCCGTGGGTCCGGATATCGCCATTCCGGCCAATGCGAAAGTCATCGACGGCAGCGGCAAGGTGCTCACGCCCGGCATCGTCGACGCGCAGACCGAACTCGGCATCAAGGAAATCGATGGCGTCGACGAGACCAACGACGTCGCCTCCGAGCAACCGCGCTTCAGCGCCGCACTCGACGTGGCCGACGCACTGAACCCGCGCTCGGCGCTCATTCCGGTCAATCGCATCGAAGGCGTCACGCTGGCGATGAGCGCGCCGGATTCGAAGAAAGGCGGCAGCCTCATCGCCGGCCAGGGCGCGCTCATCTCGCTGGCCGGTGCACTGGCGCGCGACGACGAACACTTCCTGATCCGGCCGCGCGCAGCCATGTACGCCGAGACTGGCGAACGCGGCGCGGAACTCGCCGGCGGCACGCGGCCGGCCTCGATGGCGGCGCTGCGCGAAGCCTTCGAGGAAGCGAAGTCCGGTGGCCTGCGTCTCGGCACCGGGCTGTCGCGCGATGCCCAGCTCGGCCCACTTGATGTCGCCGCACTCAAGCCGGTGCTGGCTGGCGAGACGCCGCTCGTGGTTCGCGTCAACCGCGCCTCCGATATCCGCGCCGCCATGCGGCTGGCGGACGACTACGGCATCCATCTGATCGTCAGCGGCGGCGCGGAAGCGCACCTGATCGCGAAGGAACTCGCCGAGCACCACATCGCCGTGCTGATCGATCCCTCGCAGGATCTGCCAGCGCATTTCGAAACGCTGCACGTGCGCACCGACGCCGCGCAGATTCTGCAAAAAGCCGGCGTGTCGTTCGCGTTCATCGACGACTCGGAGTCGAGCACGCACAACGCGCGCAACCTTCGGCAGATCGCCGGCATCGCAGTTTCGTACGGGCTCTCAAAAGACCTCGCGCTTGCCGCGATCACGCTCTATCCCGCAGAAATCTTCGGCCTCAGCAACACGCGCGGCGGCATCGAAGCCGGCAAGATCGCCGACCTCGTGCTCTGGGATGGCGACCCGCTGGAACTGACGACCGCTGCGACGCAGGTCTGGATCGATGGTGTGCCGATGCCGATGGTCAGCCGGCAGACGCTGCTGCGCGATCGTTATCTGCAACGGTTGCAAGAGAAGATGGCGAAGTAGGTTCGCGAAGGAAGTACGACATGATCGTCCGCCCGCGCCCGCACTGGTTCCTCATGCTCTTCATCTGGAAGGGCTCGGTGCTGAAGAAGCTGCTGCCGCGGCTCGCGATCATTCTCGCGATCTCGGTGTTCGCGCTGTTGACCCATCGCTATCTCGCCGATCCGGGTCTGATGGACCTCAGCGCGCAGCCGTTCACGCTGCTCGGTATCGCGCTCGCGATCTTCCTCGGGTTCCGCACCAACGTCAGCCACGATCGCTACTGGGAAGCGCGGAAGCTTTGGGGCAATGCGCTGAACGCCGCGCGGGCGCTGGCGCGGCAAGCCTTGAGCCTGACCGGCTGGCGGCGCGACTCGCCCGAGGCGCGGCGCTTCGTGCTGGCGCTCGCGGCGCACACGCATGCACTGCGGCATCAGCTGCGCGGCAGCGACGCGCTGCCCGACCTGCGCCGCCTGCTGGGCGCTGGTGATCTTGCGCGCGTCGAGACCGCGCGCTATCAGCCGATCGTGATCCTGCAACTGCTCGGCGAGCAGTTGCGCACAGCGCGCGAGCAAGGCGCGTTGAGCGATGTGCTGACTGCGGCGATGGAGCGCAACCTCGATGCGCTCGGCGCAGTCGTCGGCAGCTGCGAGCGCATTCACGGCACGCCGATTCCGCTGACGTTTTCGGTGATGGTCCACCGGACGATCTATTTTTATTGCTCGCTGCTGCCGTTCGCGCTGATCCCGTCGATCGGCTGGTACACGCCGGTGTTCGCGGTGTTCGTCTCGTACACGTTCATGGCGCTCGAAGCGATCGCCGAGGAACTCGAAGCGCCGTTCGGTACCGATCCCAACGACCTGCCGCTGCAGGCGATGTCCGAGATGATCGAGGCGACGCTGCGCGAGATGCTCGGCGATGCGTTGCCGCCGCTGGCCGCAGTCCCCGAGGATTACATCGTCCTCTGATCGGCTCCGCTATTGCAACGCCACAGCGACGCGCTGCACCAGCTCGCCGACGTCGGCCTCGTCGTGATAGACGCCGAAGCCGAGGCGCAGACGGTCCTCGCGGTAGTCGCTGATGACCTTGCGGGTCTTGAGCTGCGCATGCAGCTCGCCGGCGCGCCGGGTGCGGAAGGTCAGGAAATTGCCGCGCGGCTGGCCACGTCCCGGAATCAGCTGCGCAACATTGAGCGCGGGCAGCGAGAGCCTGGTCAGGGCATCGAGAAAGCTGTCCTGCAGGAACGCGACGCGGGCGTGAATACGCGCTGGCGTCAGCTTCTGTGCGTGCAACCAATCCATCACGGCGTTGAGCCGGTACAGTGCGGTGGGATCGTAGGTCGCACCCATGAAGCGCAGGCCGGCTTCGGCGTACGGAATCTGCGCGGCCGCTTCGCTGAGCGCGGAGAAACCCGCGAACCAGCCCGTGTCGACCGGCCGCGGCGCGTACGCCGACGGGCAGTGCATGAAGCCGACGCCTTCGCCGCACATCGCGTACTTGTAGCCGCCGCTGAGGTAGAAGGCGCGGTCGGCGATCGCCGAGAGATCGGTGTGCAGCGCCATGTAGCCGTGGTAGCCGTCGATGACGACGAAGGTTTCGGCGTCGCGCACGGCGGCGACCAGCGCCGGCAGATCGTGCAGCAGGTAGCCGCTGTTGAAGAAGCACTGGCTGAAGTAGACAAGATCGTGTCCACCCTTCGCGGCCGCCGCAGCGAAGCGTTCGGGGAATGTCGCGAAGGGTTCGACCGGCACGCGCTTGACCTTGGCCACGCCGGCTTCCTCGAAGCGCTGGAGCTGGCGGTTGAAGCTGTGGAACTCGCCGTCGGTGGTCAGTACGCGCATCGATTTTTTCGCGATGCAGGAGATCAGCCGCATGAACAGCTCGTGCGTGTTGCCGGCGAAGCAGATCGTGCGCGGGTCCGGCAGATGCAGGTGCTGCGCGACATGCTTCTGCGCGCGTGGCAGCACGCTGCAGAAGATGCGATCCCACTTGCCGTCGATGAGTTCGGCGGCGTCGAGCCAGGCCTGACCCTGGGCATCGAAGCTGACATCGGGCCAGGGGTGGTGACTGTGCGCGGCGACGTGCAGGCGGCCCGGCTGGGCGGTGAGGAAACGCGAGAAATGCAGCTTGTAGGAGTTGTGCATGGCGGCCTAAAGGGACTTGACGAAGTGGAGCGAGGTCATCAACAACCCCTCGCGGAAATAGAACTTGTGCGCCTGATGGCGCTGCGTGCCGGAGTCGAGCGTGAGCTGCGTGCAGCCGCGCTCGCGAGCGCGCGCTGTGCACCAGCCGAGCAGCGCGCGGCCGATGCCGGTCGAGCGGCGAGCCTCGTCGGTGACCAGGTCGTCGATGTACAACTCCGAGCGCGTAAAGGTTTTTTCGAGCACGCGGTAAACGGCAAGACCGAGCACCATTTCGCCTTCGACGGCGACCACCATGCGCCCGCCACCGGCGAAAACCTGCATCATCCGGCCCGGGTAATCGGGCATGAGTTGAGGACGCAGCTGACGATGCACGCTTTCGCAACGCGACAGACAATCGGCATCGACGAGCGCGCCCTGCTGATCAGTGATTTCGATGATCCGCGTCATTTACTGAATTCCTCCCCTCGGCCAGAGTCTCAGGGTTATTACCCGGCGCCTGCAAATCGGTGACGAATCTCGAGAAAATCGGCCGCAGGTTTCCCCGCTTCGCGCCGGCGTTGCGCGACTCGCTGAAGGAAGACTACGGGCGCGCCGGACTGCTGCAGGATTTCTGGGCCGGGCTGTCGGTCGGCATCATCGCCCTGCCCTTGTCCCTTGCGCTGGCCATCGCCTCCGGCGTGCCGCCGCAACACGGCCTGTATACGGCCATCATCGCCGGCGCCATCGCCGCGCTTGCCGGCGGCTCGCGCTTCAATGTCACCGGGCCGACGGCCGCCTTCGTCGTGATCCTGCATCCGATCGCCGTCGCGTACGGCATCGGCGGGCTGCTGGTGGCCACACTCATGTCCGGCGCCATCCTCGTCGCGATGGGCTGGGGCCGCATGGGGCAGCTCATTTCCTACATCCCGCATTCGGTGACGACAGGCTTCACGGCCGGCATTGCCGTCGTCATCGCCAGCCTCCAGATCAAGGACTTTCTCGGGCTGTCGCCAGTCGACGTGCCGGAAAATTTCTTCGGACGATTGACTGCGCTCGGCGCAGCGCTGCCGACGCTGAATCCCGCGGAAGCCGGACTGGGCCTCGCCACGCTCGCCTTGCTCATCGTCTGGCCTCGCCTGCGCACACCGATTCCGGCTTACCTGGTCGGCGCCGTGTTCGCCGGGCTGGCGTCCTTCGCCCTGGGGCACTGGTGGCCGGAGTTTCATGTCGCGACGATCGCCGATCGCTTTTCCTATCTGCTCGACGGCACGGTGCGCGCCGGAATTCCGCAACTGCCGCCGCAGTTCGCGTGGCCGTGGAATTTGACGGCAGTTGGCCACGCGCCGTTAATGCTTTCGTTTGCCCTGCTGAAGGAGCTGGCCGGCCCGGCTTTCGCAATCGCCATGCTCGGCGCGATCGAATCCCTGTTGTGCGCGGTGATTGCCGACGGCATGACCGGCAAGAAACACGACCCGGATGCGGAACTGGTCGCGCAGGGTCTGGGCAATCTCGTCGCGCCGCTGTTCGGCGGCATTCCGGCTACCGGCGCGCTGGCCCGCACGGCGGCGAACATCCGCGCCGGCGCGCGTTCGCCGATTGCCGCAGTCATCCATGCGCTGTTCATCCTGGTCGCGATGCTGACGATCGCACCGCTGCTGTCCTGGCTGCCGATGTGCGGGCTCGCGGCCTTGCTGCTGCTGGTGGCCTGGAACATGAGCGAGCGCAAGAATTTCCGGAACATCCTGCGCGTGGCGCCGCGCACCGACGTCATCCTGATGCTGCTCTGCTTCACGCTGACCGTGCTGGTCGACATGGTCACGGCGATCTCGGTCGGCGTGGTGCTGGCCGCGCTCGAGTTCATGCACCGGATGGCGAAGCTGTCGCTGGTGAAGATGATCAGCGAAGGCGAGGCCGATGCGCCGGTCGGGTTGCCGAAGGATGTGCGCTATTACACCATCGCCGGCCCGCTGTTCTTCGGCGCGGCGGAGCGCGCGGTGTCGGCGCTGAGGAACCACGACCGCAACGTCCGCGCCGTGATTCTCGATCTGGCGGCCGTACCGACCATCGATATTACCGGCCTCGTCGCCCTGCAGAGCGTGATCGACGAATTGCTCGCAGCCGGCATCTTCGTCGCCATCTGCAGCGCGCAGCGCAACGTGCTCAGGGTGCTGCGCGAGGGCGGCTATCGCAAGCGCGAGGGACAGCTCTGGTATTTCGCGAGCGTGGCCGCCGCCGTCCAGCGGCTGCGCCTGCCCCCGGTGAACCCGCAGGGGGCGTTGCGGTCTTAGGGATCGCGGAAAGCGCCGAGGATGAAGAGTTTTCACTTTTTTCTGAGATTTTCCGAGCGGCGCCGCTGTTATCATTGTGCTGCAACTCCCTCGCTTCCTGGAGCATCGACATGAATTCCCCGAACGACACTCGCGTCACCACGATCAATCCCGCCGGCACGCGCAGCGGCGGTATGTCCGAGCTGCTCGCCACGCATACCGTCCTGCGCAACACTTACCTGCTGCTGGCGGCGACGCTGCTGTTTTCGGCGGCCACGGCGGGCCTCGCCGTCATGCTCAACATCGGTCGCATCAACCCGTTCATCGCGCTCGGCGGCATGCTGGGCCTGCTGTTCTGGGTGCAGGCTGCGCGCAACAGCACCTGGGGTCTGCTCGCGGTGTTCGCGTTCACCGGCTTCATCGGCTTCATGACCGGCCCGATCGTGCAGATGTATGTCCGCGTGATCCCGAACGGCGCCAACGTCGTGATGATGGCGCTGGGCGGCACCGGCGCGATCTTCACCGCGCTCTCGGCCTACGCGCTGATCTCCAAGCGCGACTTCTCGAAGATGGGCAGCTTCCTGATCATCGGCGCGGTGGTGTTGATGGTTGCCTCGGTCGCCAACCTGTTCCTGCACATCGGCGGGCTGTCGCTCGCGATCTCGGCCGCAGCGATGGTCGTGTTCTCGGGCCTGATGCTCTACGACACCGGCCGCATCCTCGATGGTGGCGAGACCAACTACATCAGCGCCACGGTTTCGCTGTATCTGGACATCTACAACGTCTTCATCAGCCTGCTGAACCTGCTCGGCGGTTCCAGCCGCAACTGATCCGGTCGATCACGACAAGAACCCCGCCGCTGCGGGGTTTTTCTTTGACGGAACAAAGCATGAATCTCGGCATTCTCGCGCAGACCGCAGGGCTTCTGATCCTGTCCAATCTGTTCATGACCTATGCCTGGTACGGGCATCTGAAGACGCTGCACGGCAAGCCGTTGCTGATCGCCGTCCTGGCGAGCTGGGGCGTGGCGTTTTTCGAGTATCTGCTGATGGTTCCGGCCAACCGCATCGGTTTCGGCACGATGAGCCTGGCGCAGCTGAAAATCCTGCAGGAGGTCATCACGCTGAGCGTGTTCGTGCCCTTTGCATTCTTCTATATGGACCAGCCGATAAAGCTGGATTTTCTCTGGGCCGCGCTGTGCATGTGCGGTGCGGTGTATTTCATCTTTCGCTGATGGCATGTCGACGTAAGCCGGTGCTAAGCACCGCCGCGCAAGGTGTCGGCATGTCTCCCGGCACACGGGGGGGGCTCCTTGCCGGAGTTGCCGATGAACACGATGAAAACTGCCTTGCGCTTGATCGGTCTGGCGTTGCTTGGCGCCACGCTTTCCGCGCACGCAGCGACGAAGCTCGATGGTGCGCAGTACCTCGCAGAAGCCAGCGTTCCGCTCAAGGCAGCGCGCGCGATCGCGTTGAAAGCATTTCCGGGGACCATTACGGCCGAGGAACTCGAGCGTGAGGATGGCGGTAGCGGCCTGCGGTACTCCTTCGATATCCGCCGCGGCAAGGCCACGCAGGAAGTTGGCGTCGATGCGAAATCGGGCGTCGTGCTGGAAAACGCACCCGAAGGAAAAAATCCCGACTGAGCGTCGCTGGAACAGAGCTTGAGTGGGTCCCCGCGCGCTCCGGAACCCATGCCGATCCTCGCATCTTGGCGCGCCATGCAAAAATGGATACCGCCGGCGAAGAGGCGCGCCTGGTCTAAACGAAGCGCAGCGTCGCAACCGGCCAATCACGGCAGATTAAAGCGGCCGCCTGATTGCGGCCGCCGGGCCTTTGCAGCTCGGTGACAAGGAGCACGCCGTCGCCGGTGGCGACGTGCAGACCGTCGCCGTCGACGGCCAGCACCGTCCCGGGCTCGTTCGTCCTCCTGGACGCGCTCACCGCCCGTGCATTCCAGAAGCGGACGCGCTCACCATTCAATTCGGACCAGGCCACCGGCGCCGGATTGAAGG
>JAYWBB010000105.1:0-4236 GCA_043781855.1 Nevskia sp.
GCGGTGCCTGCGGCTCCGGCGGAACTGCCGCAGGCCGTGCGCGGCGCCTATACCGTTGCGCTCACCGCGATGCAGGCATCCGACTGGCTGAAAGCCGAGTCCGCATTGCAGACCTTGATCGACGCCAACCCGGAGCTGCCGGGCCCGGTCGTCAATCTCGGCCTCGTCTACCAGCACCTGAAACGCCCCGACGACGCACGGAAGCTGTTCGAGCGCGCCGTCGAGCGCTGGCCCGATTTCGCGCCGGCCCAGCATCAACTCGGTCGGCAACTGCGCGACGATGGCAAGTTCGAAGCCGCCGACGCGGCGTTCGCCCGCGCGCAGGCCGCGAACCCGGATTACGCGCTGGCTTATTACGACCGCGCGGTGCTCAACGAGCTGTATTTGCAGCGCCTGCCGCAGGCGCTGGAAAATTACATGCAGTTTCAGCGGCTGCAAACCCGGGAAGACGCGCAGGTCGCGCGCTGGATCGTCGATCTGCAGCGACGCACCAGCGCGCCTGCCGTTGCTCGGCCCACGACGACCGGCAAGCCCTCATGAACGTCCGCAAGCCTCGCCTCGCGCGCATCGTGTCCTTCGTCGCTGCCTGCCTGCTCGCCGTGCCCGCGCTGTACGCCGCCGAACCCCCGGCCAAAGTCGATGCGCGGGCCGTCGTATCAGGCAATGCAAAACCCGCGACCGGCGCCAAGCCCGGCGTGGCGACGAAGGCCGACCCCTTGCAGCTCGATCCGACGTCGATCACCGGGCACAAGGGCCTGCCGCGTGTGCTCTACATCGTGCCGTGGAAACGCGCCGACGCCGACGACGCCTCGGGGCGTCCGGCAGGTTCCTTGCTCGATGAAGTGCTGGCGCCTGTCGATCGCGCCGAATTCCGCCGCCAGCAGCGCTATTACGACGGACTGAACAGCAGCACCGATCCCGACCCGGATCCTGGAGCGGGACGCTGAAGCATCCCGACCGAACCCGACAATCAACCGGAGAGTTACCCATGGAGATTTACGGCACGCTTGTTCGCTTCTTCCACCAGGGCGGGATCTTCATGTTCCCGATCGCCGTCGTCTTCGGCCTCGGCATCGCGGTCGCGATCGAACGCTGGTTCTACCTCAGGAAAATCGCGTCGAAGAACCGCGCGGTCTGGCGCGAGGTCACGCCGCTGTTGAACCTCGGCGATCTCAACGGCGTCGCCGCGATCGCGTCGAAATCCGACACCGCCATCGCCAACATGCTTAGCTACGGCCTGAACCGCGTGCGTCTGGGGCGCCATCCCGACGAGGTCGAGCGCGCGATGGAGGAAAGCCTGATCGAAGCGATTCCGAGTATCGAGAAGCGTACGCACTACCTCGCGATGTTCGCCAACGTCGCTACCCTCCTCGGGTTGCTCGGCACGATCGCCGGCCTGATCCACGCCTTCGCCGCAGTCGGCGATGCCAGCGCCGCCGAAAAGGCCGCGCTGCTGTCGTCGAGCATTTCCGAGGCGCTGAACTGCACGGCGTTCGGTCTGCTCGTTGCGATACCGATGATGATGATCCACTCGCTGCTGCAATCGCGCGCAACCGAAATCGTCGACAGCCTGGAAACGGCTTCGGTGAAATTCCTCAACGCCGTCACCGAGCGTGCCGCGCCGGTCGCTCGACCGGAAGCGGCGCCGCGCATCGCGCCGAGCCCGGTGCACGCGTGAACCGCCGCCGCCGTGTCCGGCACCGGCGCACGCCGGCAGACCTGGAGCTGACCGCGTTCATCAATCCGATGGTCGTGCTGGTCACGTTCCTGCTGGTCAATGTCGTGTTTTCGCACTCGGCGGTGCTGAATCTGAATCTGCCGGCGCCGGCCGATGCCGCGCTCGCGACACCGGCTGGAAAACTGCTGCTCGAGATTACCGTGCGCAAGAACGCACTGGAAGTCGGCGACCGCAATCGCGGCCGGTTTGCCGATATCCAGAACACGGCCGACGGTCCGAATTTGCCGCAGCTGACGGCGCAGTTGCAGCAGCTCAAATCCCTCTACCCGGGCCAGAAAGACGCAACCGTGCTGGTCGAAGCGGATGTTTCCTACGATCGTCTGGTGCAGGTCATGGACGCGGTCCGCTCGTTCGACCAGCCGGCGAACGGCCGACACGCGCCGGCCGAGCTGTTCCCGGAAATCGCGGTTGGCGATGCGCCCATCGCCGACGCCCCACCCTCAGGGAAGTAACCGACATGGCCCACCTCTCACTCCGCGAACGCCGGCAGCGCAGACTGACCCGGCAGAAAAAAGGCATGACGCTGAACATCATCTCGCTGATCGATATCTTCACCGTGCTGGTGTTCTTTCTGCTGCTGAACTCCACAGAACTGGAACTGTTGCCCGAATCGAAGGATGTGCGCCTGCCGGAGTCGATCGCAGAAGCGCGCGCGGTCGAGACGATCGTGGTCATGGTCAACCGCAACGATATCCTCGTTCAGGGCGCGGTCGTCGCTCATGTCAACGATGTTCTGAACTCCGACGAGCGGACGATCCCGGCACTTAAAGTCGCGTTGCGGCAACAGATCGCGCCGAGCCCGGCGCCCGCGCCCAACGCCGCCGCTGAGCCGCGCGAGCTGACGATCATGGGAGACCGCGAAATTCCCTATCGCCTGCTGAAGAAAGTGCTCGCCACCTGCACCGAGTCCGACTACGGCAAGCTCTCGCTGGCGGTGCTGCAAAAGGCCGGCCCGGCTCGCGCGAGGCCGGCACTATGAGCGCCACGGGCCTGCGCATGTATCGCAGCTTCGAGCTGCCGTGGACGCAATCGAGCGATCAGGAGCGCCGCTATCGGCGCATCCAGCTGCGCGTCCTCGCGACGCTGCTGGTGCTGAGCCTGTTGATCTTCCTGCTGCCGGTGCCGCAACTCGTCCAGACGCTAGCCCCGGCGCCGCCGGCGCCGATCAAGATCGTGCTCGACCAGCGCCCGGCACCACCGGCGCTGCCGCCCGCGCCACCAGCCGTCGTCGCCGAGTTGAAGGCCGCTCCCGTCGTGCCGTCGGCTGCGCCGGTCAAACCGCCGAAGCGGCTTGCACAGGAAACGCCGAAGCCGGTGACCGATACGACCTCAGGCTCGGCGCCGCCCGGCCCGACCGCGCGCGAACGCGCACAAGCCGCCGGGCTTGGGGCATTGGCAAACGATCTGGCCTCCCTGCGCGATTCCTCGGTCGCTTCGAAAGCGATCACCGGCCGGCCTGATCTGACCGGCAAGCCGAATCCGAATTACACCTCCGATCTGAACGGCGGCACCGACAAGGGCGCCGGTTCCGAGCGCTCGCTGATTACCGCCCAGGCCGGCCTGGCCAGCGGCGGCATCAATACCGCCGCGTTCAGCCGCGGCACCGGCGGCGGCGGCCTGGCGGGACGCGGCACGACGCAGGTCGAAGGTTACGGCGGCGGTGGCAACGGCAAGGGCCCCGGTATCGGCCACGGTGGCAACGGCAGTGGTAACGGTACCGGTAACGGTGGCGGCGGAAATGGCACCGGTACCGGCAGTGGCAACGGTAGCGGCAGCGGCAGCGGCGGTTCGCGCAGCCGCGAAGAGATCGAACGCGTGTTCGACCAGAACAAGGGCGCGATTTACGCGCTCTACAACCGTGCGCTGCGGGAAACGCCGGCCCTGCAAGGCAAGATGGTGCTGCGGCTGACAATCCTGCCGAACGGCACGGTCTCGGGCTGCGACGTGGTTACAAGCGAACTGCACGATGCGGAACTCGAACACCATCTCGTCCAGCGGGTGCTGTTGTTCAAGTTCGAGGCGCGCGACGTCGCCTCGGTGACGACGACGAAGCCGATCGACTTCTTCCCGAGCTGAGGCGATGCGTCTGCGCTTCTTGCCCGTACTTCTGTGCTTGCCGCTGAAAGCGCTGGCGCAGGAGCCAGCGGCTGAACCCTGGCGCGTCGCAGGCACGGTCATTGGCAGTGTGTCGCCGACAGTCATCATCGAGAACCCTGCCGGCATGCAGCGTCGACTGCATATCGGCGAGGCGCTGGACGATTGTACGATCGGCGGAATCGCCGCCCGCGGGCTGCTGCTGGATTGCGCCGGTGCGCGCCGTTGGCGCGGCCTGCAGCACGACAGCCGGCTCTTGTCGGTATCGCGCGCAATGGCGCCAGGCGTCGCGCTGCTGCCCGACCGCGTTTTCCGTGAACTGCTCAATCAGCCGCAGCGCCTGGTTTTGGAGGTATCACTGAACCCGAGAGTACGCAATGGCCACATGGACGGCTACGCGGTCG
>JAYWBB010000106.1:0-12543 GCA_043781855.1 Nevskia sp.
GCGCGATGCAGCCATTCACCCCAGCGGCGATCCTGGTGGCTGTAGCTGACGAAACCCCAATATTTGTAGTCTCCGGCGCTCATGCCGCCCTCGGCAACACTGCGGATGTCCCGTCCGCCGGACTGTAGTCGGCGGCTTCGTTTTCTGGAATGGCGCCAGAGTAGTCAGGGGGCACGGTGCATGCAACCAACTCGGCGCGACTGCCGCCAATCGTGCCGCTGCTGGCGATGCCGCAGGTCCACCAGGAAACTTTTTCCTCTGCCTGCCGCTCTTCCTTGCGGCAACCCCGATCCGGCCAGCACATCGGATTGATGCGTTCCAGGTCGTCGACTAAGGAAACTCTGGAAAAAACCCTCTCCCTCCGGGAGAGGGTTGGGTGAGGGATTTTCAAATTAAAGTAAGTCTTTCATTGAAAGTCCCTCATCCCTGCCCCTCTCCCGGAGGGAGAAGGGTTTAACTGCTTTTTCAGAGCATCCCTAATTCAAAAAAACCGTCCGAAGACAGCTTCTTCAAGCGTGTTCCCTCAGCGCCGTCGAGCCCCGGCGCCCCTAATGGCCGCCATCAAGAGACTTCACCGCCTGGATCATGCTGACCATGACCTTCTGCGCATCGCCGTAGACCATGTTGGTGTTATCGGCGAAGAACAGCTCGTTCTCGACGCCCGAGTACCCCTTGCCCTGGCCGCGTTTGACGACATAAACCTGCTTGGCCTGGTCGACGTTGAGGATCGGCATGCCGTAGATCGGCGAGGACTTGTTGGTGCGCGCCGCCGGGTTAACCGTGTCGTTGGCGCCGATGACGATGGCAACATCGGCATCCTTGAACTCGCCGTTGATGTCTTCCATGTCGTAGATGATGTCGTAGGGCACGCCGGCTTCGGCGAGCAGCACGTTCATGTGGCCCGGCATGCGGCCGGCGACCGGGTGGATCGCGAACTTCACGTCCACTTCCGCCTCCTGCAGCAGCTTCACGAAGTCGTAGAGTTTGTGCTGCGCCTGCGCCACTGCCAGACCATAGCCGGGCGCGATGATGACTTTCGAGGAATAACGCATGTTGATGCCGGCGTCGCCGGCATCAACCGGCTTCATCGCGCCCTTGATCTCGCCCTGTTCTTCGTCGCCGGTGGCGCCGAAGTTCGAGAAGATCACGTTGGCGACACTGCGATTCATCGCCTTCGCCATCAACAGCGTCAGCAGCGTGCCGGCCGAGCCGACCACCATGCCCGCGATCATCAGCGCCGGGTTCTGCAAGACGAAACCTTGGAAGCCGACTGCGAGGCCGGTGAAGGCGTTGTAGAGCGAGATCACCACCGGCATGTCGGCGCCACCGATCGGCATCGTCATCAGCACGCCGAAGATCAGCGCAAGGACGAAGAAGGCCGCTGTCAGCGCGACCGGTGCGTGGCCGTGTGCGACGAGCGCGATGTAGAGACCCAGCGCCAGCGTGGCGGTAAAGAACGTGCCGTTGATGAGCTGCAGGCCCTTGACGCGCCAGGTGCCGTTGATGCGGCCATCGAGCTTGGCCCAGGCGATCAGACTGCCGGCGAGCGAGACCGCGCCGATCAGGCCGCCGATGACGGTGACCACCAAGGGAATCAGCGAAAGGTTTTCGCCGCTGCGGAACAGCTCGACCGCCGCGATCGCCGCCGCCGCACCACCACCCATGCCGTTGTAGAGCGCGACCATCTGCGGCATCGCGGTCATCTCGACGCGCTTGCCACTGCGCCAGGCCCAGCCGAGGCCGATCAGCAGCGCGACGGCGGCGAGGATGACGTTGACGGTCAGGTGCGGCTTCGCTCCTTCACTGGCATTGAACACGTACAGGAAGCTCGCGAGCACCGCGATCAACATGCCGAGCCCGGCGACGCGAATGCCCGAGGCGGCAGTGACCGGCGAACTCATGCGCTTCAGGCCGTAGATGAACAGGAAAGCCGCCAGGAGGTAGCTGGCGTCGATGACAAGCTGCGGATTCATTGTGCGTTAACTCCAAAGTTCAGTCCGGCCCGCAGCTTGGCGCCGACTCGCGTTGCCGCAGACGTGCTCCGCACGGCGCGGGGCGCTCGCGTCGCTACCTGTTGATTCAGGGTCATGGCTTTTACGCCTTCTTCTTGTCGCTGGACTTGAACATCTGCAGCATGCGTTCGGTGACGACGTAACCACCGGCCGCGTTGCCCGCGCCGAGAAGCACGCCGAAGAAACCGATCACCTGCTCCAGCACGCTCGTGGCGTTGATCAGTGCGAACAGCGCGCCGACGACGACAATGCCATGCACGAAGTTCGAGCCCGACATCAGCGGCGTGTGCAGGATCGACGGCACGCGGCCGATGATCTCGTAGCCAGCGAACGCGGCGAGCATGAAGATGTACAGCGCTACAAATCCAGTCAGCATCGGTTATCCCTCCACAGCCTTCTTTGCAGCTTCGTTCCTGATCTCGCCGCCGTGCGTCAGGCAGGACTTGGCGATGATCTCGTCGTCCCAGTCGAGCTTGATCGCCTGGTCCTTGATGAACAGTTCGAGCAGGTTGTACTGGTTCTTCGCGTACAGCTCGCTGGCGTGCTCGCCGAGCAGGCTCGGCACGTTCAGCGGCGCGACGATGGTGACCTGGCCGATTTGCACGGTCTCGCCCGGCACCGTGTATTCGCAGTTGCCGCCGCCTTCTGCGGCGAGATCGATGATGACGCTGCCGGCCTTCATGCCGTCGACCTGTGCCTTCGAGATCAGCTTCGGCGACGGCCGGCCCGGGATCGCGGCGGTGGTGATGATGATGTCCGCGGACTGAATGTGTTTGGTCACGACACTGGCGATTTTTTCTTTCTCTTCCGCAGTCAACTCGCGCGCATAGCCGCCGGCGCCGCGGGCGTCGACACCGGTTTCCACGAACTTCGCGCCGAGCGATTCGGCCTGTTCCTTGGTTTCCGGCCGCACGTCGTAACCTTCGGTCTTCGAGCCGAGGCGGCGCGCCGTGGCCAACGCCTGCAAGCCAGCCACGCCAAGCCCCATGACCAGTGTCGTGGCAGGACGGATCGAGCCGACCGCCGTCGTCATCATCGGCAGGATGCGGGCGATGTTGGTCGCGCCCATCAACGCAGCGTAATAACCGGCAAGTGCCGCCTGCGATGACAGTGCATCCATCGCCTGCGCGCGCGAGATGCGCGGCACCAGTTCCATCGCGAAGCAGGTGATCTTCTTGTCGCGCAGTCGCCTGACCAGCTCGACTTCCTTGTGCGCGTAGATAAAGGACACGAGGATCGCACCTTCCTTCATCGCACCAACGGTTTCGACCGACGGTGGCTGCACGCTGAGCACGATGTCGGCATCCGAAACCAGGCCCTGCGGATTGGCGGCGAAACTTACATTTTTGAACAAATTGTCAGGCAGTTTTACCGCATCGCCGGCGGAGGACTGCATATGCAGTTCGGCGCCAAGCTTGACCAGCTTGTCGGCGACGGCCGGCACCAGCGCCACACGGCGCTCGTTGGCGCGGATTTCCTTGAGCACGGCTATTTTCACCGGCATTGACGCTTCCTCTCGTTGAAATCGGGCGCTGGAAGGCCCGGCAGATATGGCCGCAGGCCTCGCCAAAGTGTTGCGAAGTCTAGCCGATGGTGCGAGGGCGCACACGCCTAATGTCATCTGCGGAATCGATCGACGGTCCAATCGGATTTCTTAATCCGTTACGGCAGACCATTCAGGATCGCGGCTTGCCACAGGATCGCGGCTTGCCACTTGCCACAGGATCGCGGCTTGCCAATCGTTTCGCGGACGCGTGGATGTTCTGCATCCATCATTCAGAAAGCCACGTAGACCAGAAGGCGTAACCCAATAACGAACCATTCGGAGAACACCATGCGTACGAGAAAACTCCTCCCGCTCGCACTTGTCGCTGCCGCGACCAGTCTGACGGCACAAGCGTCAAGTCACCGTGAAGCCCCCTTCATCGCGCAAAATCCCAGCGTCGACGGCACCGATTTCTACATGTTCCGCAGTTACGAATCCGGTCGCAGCGCCTTCGTCACCATTCTGGCGAACTACAACCCCTTGCAGGATTCTTACGGCGGCCCGAATTATTTCGCGCTGAATCCGAATGCGCTTTACGAAATCCACGTCGACAACACCGGCGATGCCGTCGAGGATCTGACGTTCCAGTTTCGCTTCACCAACACCTTCGCCGGCATTCCGGTCAACGGCAACCCGAATCCCACGGCGGGCTCGTCGACCGCTGCGGTCAACGTCGCGATTCCGCTGGTCAACCTGCCGCCGAGCAATGCCACGACACCGACGCTGAACCGCACCGAGACCTACACCGTCGGCCTGGTGCGCGGACCGCGTCGCGGTTCGGCTGCGCAGTTGCTCAGCAACGTTGCCGGCGGCGCGACCCCCACCGTGTTTACCAAGCCGGTCGACAACATCGGCAACAAGTCAATTCCGAACTACGCGGCGTATGCGAATCAGTACATCTACGACGTGACGATTCCGGGCTGCTCGACGCAGGGTCGCGTGTTCGTCGGCCAGCGCCGCGAGGGCTTCGTCGTGAACCTTGGCGAGGTCTTCGATCTGATCAATCTCAACCCGCTCGGCAGCCGCACGGGCAGTCCGAACATTCTCGACGACAAGAACATCACGACACTCGCGCTGGAAGTACCGATCGCCTGCCTGACGACCAATGTCACGGTCGGCGGCAACTCGGTGCCGGAGCCGGTCATCGGCGCCTGGAGCACGTCGAGCCTGCGCCAGGGCCGCGTACTGAATCCGAACCCCCAGGGACCGGCGCGGGCCAGCGGCGTGGTGCCGCCGGAAGTCGTCGGTGGCGCCTGGACGCAGATTTCGCGACTCGGCGCGCCGCTGGTCAATGAAGTCGTCATCGGCATCACCGACAAGGACAAGTTCAATTCCAGCGAGCCACGCAACGATGTGGCGAATTTCGCGAACTACGTCCTCTATCCGTCGCTGCCGGTGCTGGTCAATGCGCTGTTCCCCGGCGCTACCACGGTTCCATCGACACCGCGTATCGACCTGCTGAACGCCTTCGTCACCGGCATTCGCGCCACGGTCAACGGCCAGCCGTTCGACTACACGCATCCTCAGAACGTGGCGCTGGCCAGCCCGTTCACCGGCGCCGGCGAAATGCTGCGTCTCAACACCTCGTTGCCGGCAGTGGCGCCGGGTGCGGCGGGTTATAGCGATCTCGGCTTCCTCGGTTGCGATCTCGCCGGCTTCCCGAACGGCCGCCGCCCGGCGGATGACGTGGTCGACATCGAGCTGACCGTCGCCGAGGGCGCGCTGACCGGCAGCAATGGTCTGCAAACCTGTAACGTTTCCGGTGCGACGCCGGCGGTTACTGCCGGCGCCATCGTCACTGACGGAGTGCGCGCAGACCCGGCAAACTACCTGACCGTGTTCCCCTACCTGAACACGCCGATCCCGGGCTCGCCCAACGGACCGCTCGGCCCGAACGGCAACGGCAATCCGGCTGACGGCACGGCACCCTGAGGAGCGCGCCATGAGAAAGCAATGGTTATTCGGTATTGCGATGGCGCTGTCGCTGGCGGCATGCGGTGGCGGCGGCACGAGCAACACGGGCACTCCGCCACCGCCCACACCGTCGGCAACCACGCTTGCTGCGTTCATGGCCCAGCTGTTCGGGACCACGACCGAGTCGGCAACGCCAGTCGACATCAACAGCCTCAATCTCGACGACACCAGTGAAGATCCGGCGCAGTTCAACGCGCTGATCGTCTAGGCGGTCGCGGGCATCGAGAAAAACCGCGTCGCAGACTGTTTCCAAACGACGTACTTGAGGTTGCAAATGGCGCCCCTCGAAAGAGGGGCGTTTTGCTTGGCGGCCTGTCGGGTCAGAAATCCTGTCAGGCGGCCTTTTTGTTTGGCATCGAAGTTCGATTTTCACTCGACTCCCGTATCATCTTCGCGCCATGAACGTCGAGCCTACGGACAGCCCGCATCATCGCCACCTCGAACATGCGCGCGCGCAGGTGATCGAGTTGCTGACCCGTCAGGCGGTCGAACGCGAGCTGGTCAGGAAGACCGACGCCGGCGGCCAGTCGGAAGTCGTCGGCCAACTGGTCGCGCGGCAGCAGCAGGCGGCGCTCGAGCAGCGTCTGCTGCGCTTCCATCCGGCCGACATCGCGTTCGTCCTCGAAAGCCTGCCGCACGATGCGCGCGAAATGGCCTGGGCGCTGGTGCGACCCGAGCGGCGCGGTGCGGTGCTGCTCGAAACCACTGACGCGGTGCGCCGCGGCCTGATCGAAGACATGCCGCCGGCCGACATCGCCGCGGCCCTCCATCATCTGGAATCGGACGACATCGCGGAGCTGATCGGTGCGTTGCCTGCGGACATCGGCGCACAGGTGCTCGCGCGACTGGACCGCGACGACCAGGCCGAGGTGCGCTCGGTGCTCTCGTTCCCCGAAGGTACCGTCGGCGCAATGATGGATGTCGACTTCCTGACCGTGCGCGACGATGCCTCGCTCGAGGCGGTACTGCGCCTGCTGCGGCGCAAGAAGAGGCTGCCGGCCGAGACTTACCAGATCATCGTCGTCGACCGCGCCAATGTGCTCCGAGGCGTGCTGACGCTGGAGCAGCTTCTGCTCTCGGAGCCGGAGCAGACCGTCACTGAAGTCATGGCGCCCGGCCCGCAATATTTCTACACCGACGATGCGGTGGACGACGCGGTCGCCGCGTTCGAACGTTATGACCTGATCAGCGCACCAGTGGTGAACCTGCATCGCGAGGTTGTCGGCCGCATCACGATCGACGATATCGTCGACGCGAGCAACGACCAGCGTGACCGCGACTCGCTGCGTCAGGTCGGCTTGAGCGAAGAGGAAGACCTGTTCGCGCCGGCCTGGCAGAGCGGCCGCAACCGCTGGCCCTGGCTGGCGCTGAACCTGTTCACCGCCTTCATCGCCTCGCGCGTCATCGGTTTTTACGAGCCGACGATCGAGAAGCTGGTCGCGCTCGCCACGCTGATGCCGATCGTCGCCTCGATCGGCGGCAACACCGGCAACCAGACCATGGCGCTGGTGATCCGCTCCTTGAGCCTGAACCAGCTCAACGGCCCACTGCTGCGCAAGATGCTGGTCAAGGAACTGCTGATTGCCGGACTCAATGGCAGCGTCTGGGGTTCGGCATTGGGCGTGGTCACCTTCGCGATCTACCACGACTACAAACTGGCGCTGGTCATCGCCGGGGCGACCGTTGGCGAACTGCTGGTCGCCGCAACGGCCGGCGCGATGATTCCGGTCGCGCTCGAACGCTTCGGTCGCGACCCGGTGCTCGGCTCCAGCGTGCTGCTGACGGCGCTCACCGACAGCATGGGCTTCTTCATTTTCCTTGGCTTGGCGTCGATCTTTCTGGTCCATTGAGGCGCCGGCATTTGCACCGCCGCGCCGCTTGGCCTAGAGTTCGCCCCCTTCGATTTCCGGAGACGGATGTGGTCAAGGCTGAGGATCGCGATACCGGCGCGCAGGCAGCGCTGGCCGATGCCCTGATCGCGGCCTGCGATCTGTTCCACCGGCGTGGCTGGGTACCCGCCACCGGCGGCAACTTCTCGGCGCGCTTGCCGGATGAACGCCTGCTCATTACCGCGTCCGGCGTGCACAAGGGCGAGCTGAAGCGCGAGGATTTCCTCATCGCCGATCTGAACGGTCGGCCCTTGCAGGTTGGCCGCAAGAGCTCCTACGAAACCGCCCTGCACACCCAGCTTTATCGGCACGATCCGGCGATCCAGGCCGTGATGCACGTGCATACGGTCGCCAACACGGTTCTGTCACGTCAGCGAGCCAGGGTGGTCTTGTCCGGCTACGAGCTCCAGAAGATCCTGCCGGGGGTTGTCGATCCGGCTGCGGAGACCGCCATTCCAGTGTTCGCGAACGATCAGGATATTGACCGCTTGAGCCGACAGGTGGATAGGTATATGAAGGAACAATCCGGGGCACCCGCTTATCTAATTGCGGGACACGGACTGTACACATGGGGCGAGACGGTGGCGCAGGCACGTCACCGCGTGGAAGCCCTGGAATTCATGTTCGAGTGCGAACTATGGAGTGCGAGGTCATCAATATGAGCGAACTCAGAATTTACGAAGAAAGCGGGAAACCCGTCGCGTCCTGGCAGAAGTTCGATGATATCCGCGACCATCTGGCGAAAATCGGCGTGCAGTTCGAGCGCTGGGAGGCCAAGCGTCAACTCGATGCTCAGGCGACGCAGGACGAGATCATCGAGGCGTATCGCGAATCCGTGAACCGGCTGATGAATCAATATCAGTTCAAGTCGGTCGACGTCATCAGCCTGCATCCCGGGCACCCGCAGAAGGAAGCACTGCGTACGAAATTCCTCAGCGAGCACCGGCACGACGAATTCGAGGTGCGATTCTTCGTCGAGGGCGAGGCGCTGTTCTACATCCGCGAAGCCGGCCGCGTGCATGGTGTGCTGTGCACGCAAGGCGACCTGATCTCGGTGCCGGCGAACGTGCGCCACTGGTTCGACATGGGCCCGAACCCGAACTTCAAGGCGATCCGTCTGTTCATCACGCCGGACGGCTGGGTGGCGAACTACACCGGTGACAAGATCGCCGACAGTTTTCCGCGTCTCGAAGCGCCGCATTATCTGAAAGCGGCATAAGCCTTTCCGGCAACAAGCGATGGCCGCCTCAGGGCGGCCATCGCGTTTCAGGAATCTTCACGTGATCAAAGCCATCGTCACCGATATCGAAGGCACGACCTCATCGATCGACTTCGTGCACCGGACATTGTTTCCGTACGCGAAACAGCACCTGCGCGCTTATTTGCAGGCGCACGCTGCGGACGCCGAAGTCGAGGAACAACTGGAAGCGCTGGCGCGAAGCGAGGGCCGCAAGCTCGCGATCGATCAGGCTGCGGACGTGCTTGAACGCTGGATCGAAGAGGACCGTAAAGACACGCCGCTGAAAGCAATTCAAGGCCTGATCTGGGCGCAGGGTTATGCGAACGGCGCGCTTAGCGGACACGTTTACGCCGACACGCCGACCTATCTACGTCGCTGGTTCGCAGCCGGCAAGAAACTCTACGTCTACTCCTCAGGCTCCGAAGCCGCGCAGAAGCTGATCTTCGGCCACTCCGACGCCGGCGATCTGACGCCGCTGTTCTCGGGCTATTTCGATACGCGCATCGGCGCGAAGCGCGAGGCCGACTCCTATCGCACGATCCTCTCGCGCCTCGGCCTGCCTGGCGCTGCGGTGTTGTTTCTGTCGGATATCGGCGAAGAACTGGACGCCGCCCGCGCGGCCGACATGCAGACTTGCCAGCTGATCCGGGATGCAAAAGCGAAGTCGTTTCCGCAGCATCCGCAGGCGCGGGATTTTTCCGAGGTCGCGGTCAGCTAAAGCACCAGTGCCAGGGTTCGTAGAGATAGCCCTCGGCATTGTCCTTCGGATAGCTCATCACGAAGTCGAAGCGCGCGGCGTTCACGGTCAGCCAGCGATAAGCCGCCGTTGTTTCGAACTCTGCTTCGAGCGGCGGACAGTCGACCGCGCCGATGTCGACGGCACGTCCGGTGTGATGCTCGCTGCAACCCGGCGGGGCGTTGACCGTCAGGATCTCCTCGATGGCGCGGCCTTTTGCAAGCTTCCCGCGAATCAGCCCGGCCTGGAAATCGACGCTGCGAAACGCCGAGATCAGCAACAGTTCGACGCCCTGGGCGTGCGCCGCCGCGCGCATCGCGACCCAGGCCTCGGCGGCACCCGGCGTCAGCATTTTGTCGCGGCCATCCGTTCCAAGACCGATCGGCTGTAGTCGCTGCGCTTCGGCATGCAGCGGCAGCCGGCGTGCATGAACCATTTCGACAGCAATTCCCAAGTCGTCCCAAAGCGCGTGCACGCGCTGCCGATAGACCGTAGAGACGCGCACGGCCATCAGCGGGCCTCCAGCTTTTCGCGCCAGCCATAGGCCGGATCGCCGATCACGACGAAACCCGGATTCAGCAGCGAGGGCTTTTCGTTGTAGCGCAGCGGCAACCAATCCGGCAGCCGCCGGACCTGCGCGCCGGCGACTTCGGCAACGCAGTGCGCGGCCCCGGTGTCCCACTCGGAGGTCGGCCCGGTGCGCGGATAGAAATCGGCAACGCCTTCCGCAACCATGCAGAATTTCAGCGAAGACCCGCAGCTGATCTGTTCATGCTCGGGCGCGTGTGCGAGGAAGATATCGAGGGCGGCGTCGCGGTGCGATTTTGTGACGACGAGCGACGGGCGCTCCGGTGTTGCGCGAGTCTTCATGGTCGTGCGGACGCCGTTGCGGATCAGATACGCACCGACGCCGCGCGCCGCGAGATAGCTGACCTTCAGCACCGGCGCATGCACCACACCGAGCACGGGCTCGTGCCGATCAATCAGCGCGATGTTGACCGTGAACTCGCCATTGCGCTTGACGAATTCCCTGGTGCCGTCGAGCGGGTCGATCAGCCAGTAGCGCGTCCAGCGGCGGCGCACCGAGTAGTCGATCTCGGCCGATTCCTCGGACAGGCAGGGAATTTCCGGTGTCAACACGGTCAGCGCATCGACGATCAAGTGGTGCGCACGCAGATCAGCCTGCGTCAACGGCGAGGTGTCCTCCTTGTGCGTGACCGCGAAATCGGACTCGTAGACTTCGAGGATCACGCGGCCGGCGGCGATCGCGATCTTCAAAACCTCTTCCAGCAATTCGGACGGGTTCATGGCGTCGGCAATCGGGACAGCCGCTATCATAACGGCATGACCGCGACTCTCATCGACTGGTCGACCATCGACCACGTGCTGCTCGACATGGACGGCACCGTTCTCGATCTCGCCTACGATAGCCACTTCTGGTACGAGCTGCTCCCGAGCCGCTACGCCGAGCATCACGGCCTGACGCTCGGCGAAGCCAGGGCGCGACTTGAGCCGGAATTCCTCGCCACGCAGGGCACGCTGAACTGGTACTGCCTCGATTACTGGAGCCGGTTCACCGGGCTCGATATCGCAGCGATGAAAACCGAGGTCCGACACCGGATTGCGGCGCTGCCCGGCAGCGAAGGTTTTCTCCGCGCTGTGCGCTCGAATGGCCGCGCACTCTGGCTCGTCACGAACGCTCATCGCGGTAGCTGGAAACTGAAGCTGGCCGAGACCGGTTTCGACGTGCATTTCGATCAGGTGCTGAGCTCGCACGACTTCGGTGCGCCGAAGGAAGACCCGCGCTTCTGGCCGGCGCTGCGCGCGCGCCACAATTTCGACCCGGCGCGGACGCTGTTCGTCGACGACAGCCTGCCGGTGCTGCGTGCCGCGCGGGATTATGGCATTGCACAGATCGTCGCGATCCGGCATCCGGATTCATCGGCAGCGAGGCGCGTGATCGACGAGTTCGCTGCGGTCGATCGTCTGGGCGAACTGCCGCTTCCGGCCTGGGGATCGGCCGGCGCGTGAACCGCGTCACATCGACGACCCCGATTGCGCCGAACTGAGAAGCAATTCACAGACAGCGAGGCGCCGAATGCGCGAAGATTGTTGTGTCGCACGGAAGCGACCGAAAACGTCGTCCGTCGACTTCCATTTCATCCATCGTTCAGCAGGGAGGCTTCAATGAAACTCATCAAAGCAGCATTTGCCGGTCTCGCCCTTTTGCTCGCCAGTGCAGCCTGGGCCGCAGCAATCGACATCAACAGCGCCGACGCCAAAGCCTTCGAGGGGCTCAAAGGCGTGGGCGCGTCAAAGGCCGAGGCGATCGTCGAATACCGGACCAAGAACGGCCCGTTCAAAAGCGTCGACGAACTCGACAAGGTGAAGGGTATCGGCGCGTCGACGATTGCGAAGAATCGCGACAATCTGACCGTCGGCGGTGGCAGCAAGGCACCGGCGAAGGCGGAGAAGACTGCCGCCGCGAAAGACCCGAAGTAGGCGGATCGCAAAGCCCCGGGACGCAATGCGTTCCGGGGCTTTGTCTTATCTGCGGACCGGCCGCGTGCTCCGCTCTTGCCGCCGCCCGCCACCGGGCCGGCCACCACCGCGCTGCGGCGGGCGCCCGGAACGATCGCGGTGGATGTGCTTGGGCTTGAGGTAATCCTGCGGCATCAGCTGGTCGAGGCTGGCTTCCATCTGCGGGATGCGGATGCCGATGGCCTTTTCGATGATCGGCAGCGAATAGACATAGGTTTCGCAGCAGAGCGAGATCGCGTCACCGGAAGCACCCGCGCGCGCGGTGCGGCCGATGCGATGCACGTAGTCCTCGCCGTCCTGGGGCAGATCGAAGTTGATGACGTGCGAAACATCCGGAATGTGCAGGCCGCGCGCCGCGACATCGGTGGCCACCAGCACCGGCAGCTCGCCGAGCTTGAATTCGGCCAGCAGCCGCTCGCGCTTGTTCTGCGGCACATCGCCGGACAGCACGCCGGCCTTGTAGCCGTTCGCCGTCAGTGCCGCCTCGACTTCCTCGGCGCCGCGCTTGGTGTTGACGAAAACCAGCGTGCGCACCGGTGCGTGGTGGCGCAGCAGGCCGACCAGCACCGGCAGCTTGTCCTCGTTCGCGACGTGGATCATCGACT
>JAYWBB010000107.1:0-4211 GCA_043781855.1 Nevskia sp.
TGGGAATCGCTGAAACGGGATTTCTTCACGGGAACCTCCTCGGAAAAGATTACGAGAAAATTCCACTTCCCACCCCGGCTAATTTATGGGGGGATTACCCCGCAGTCCTGAAGATCGGCGGCTTGACGATCAAAGACCAGCGCGAGGATCACACGATCACGCTTTGCGTTGCCGTGAATTTGCAACGGAGCGGATACGGGATCCGGATGCTGGTCGCCGGCGAGCGCGCGACCAAGCCGGATCCGAGGCTGGTCAGTGTGATCGCGAAAGCGCAGGCTTTGAAGGAGAAGCTGATGTCGGGACGCTATGAGTCGGTCGAGACGATTGCAACGGAGCTGAACACTTCTTCTTCCTATGTCACGCGCTTGTTGCGGCTGGCTTTTCTAGCCCCTCAGATCAGTAACGCGATTCTCGAGGGACGCCAACCTGTTGCCCTGACTTCGATGGTTCTGCTGCGTGATACGCGTTTGCCGCTGGCCTGGGATCGGCAGATGGCGCAGCTGGGATTTTGGAAAGGCTGATTCAGTCACCCGCAACCCGCACTGGATTTTCGGGTCCCGGAGACGATGGGCCGAAAGCCCGCTCTGACACTGCTTTCGGGAGACGCCTAAGTCCGGGTCGACACGCACGGCCACGCCAAAGCCACGGAATGTCGAGTAGTTTTTGCCACACCTCTCCACACGGCAGATTTTTTCAATTCTGTCAGAAGAAAATGGCGGAGAGAGCGGGATTCGAACCCGCGATGAGGTTGTTCACCCCATACACGCTTTCCAGGCGTGCTCCTTCAACCGCTCGGACACCTCTCCGTGTCTGCAACCCTGCGACGCCGCGTATTCTAATCGAATGGCGGCGCTTCCTGCCTTTTCTTTCGGCCGGAGCGCGACTTATTTGACGTTGTCGGACAGTGGCGGAATCGGCGGTGGCTGATCGAGGCATTGAACCTTGTTCTTGCCGGGCTTGGCCGGGTCCGGAGTCAGGTACGCGAAGCTCAGTGACTCGCCGCGCGGCTCCGGCACTTTCAGGGCGGTGCTCGTCGCGGGAAGTTTCAGACCTTCGGGCGCAACGATCGGCGGGATCGACACGGATTTTTCATAGCTCTGCTCACGCGCGCAGTAGCGGGTCGAGGAGCAGGCCGCGATCGAGGCGATCACCGCGATCAGGGACAAGGAACGAATCAACATGAGTTCTAGGCTCCGGCCGCGCGCAGGCTGCTGCGCACGACTTCAAAGTAGGCGGGATCCAGCGGGACGAGCGGCAGGCGGATGCCGTCCGATATCATCCCCATCGCTTGCAGAGCCCATTTCGCCGGGATCGGGTTCGGTTCGACGAAGAGATTCTTGTGCAGCGGTTGCAATTTTGCATCGGCCGCTTCGGCCGCAGCGCGATTGCCAGCGAGCGCGGCGGCACACATCTGGTGCATGAGCTTCGGTGCGACGTTTGCCGTCACCGAAATATCGCCATGGCAGCCCATGAGGATCGACTCGCAGGCCGTGGCATCGTCGCCCGAATACAGCGCGAACGAGGCCGGCAGCCCGAGCTCGAGCAGCTCGCGGATGCGCGGCAGTTCGCCCTTCGCTTCCTTCAGCCCGACGATGTTGTCGATGGCGGCGAGTCGCTTCACGGTCGCGGGCTGCATGTCGCAGCCGGTGCGGCCGGGCACGTTGTAGAGAATGATCGGCACCGGAACCGCTTCGGCAATCGCCTTGTAGTGGCGATACAAACCTTCCTGCGGCGGCTTGTTGTAGTAAGGCGTGACCAGCAGGCAGGCGACCGCACCTGCGTCCTTGCCGGCGCGGGTCATCTCGATGGCCTCGCTCGTCGAATTGGCGCCGGTGCCGGCGATGACCGGCACGCGGCCCCTCGCCACAGCGACGACTTTGCGGATTACCGCGATGTGCTCGTCGACGTCGAGGGTCGCCGATTCACCCGTGGTGCCGACTGCGACGATGCCGTCCGTGCCCTCGCCGATGTGCCATTCGACCAGTCGCGTGAGTGCGTCGAAATCGACCTCGCCGGTGGCGCGCATCGGCGTGACGATGGCGACAATACTGCCCTTGATCATTCGAAAGAACACTGCGGTATGGGTAAACTGCGATTATAACGAAACCTCGGCGCGGCGCCGTGTTGCGCGCATCGCCGGATACAAACAAACTTCACCCGGGAATTCCAGCCTTCGCTCAATGGCCGCTCCAGAAAATCTGCTATCCATCTCCGTCCTTGGCCAACCGCGCCCGCAACTCGCGCTGGAACTGTTCAAGGCCATTCGCGAGCGCGGCGGCGAAGTCGAGGATTGCCGGATTGCGCCGATTGGTGACCGCCTGACCGCGAATCTCGTGGTCTCGGGCAACTGGAGCGCGCTGGGCCGGCTCGAAACCGCCCTGCCCGGCATCGCCGAAAAGCTGGAATTGCAGGTGCGTTTCCAGCGCTGCAACATGCGCGAGCCGAATCCGGAGTTCCGCCCTTACGCCGCCGACGTGATTGCGCCGCAGCAGCCCGATCTACTGGTGCATCTCCTCGAATTCTTCAACAGCCAGGATGTGCAGGTGGCCGAGATGTCGACGCAGAAATATCAGTCGACGCATACCGGCGCCGGCATGGTCAGCGTGCAGATGGTGCTGCACGTGCCGGTCAACCAGCACCCGCAGGCGCTGCGCGAATCGTTCATGGATCTCTGTGACGATCTGAACGCCGACGGCATGCTCGATCCGATCAAGTCTTGATGGGGGCACGCGGTGCTCCGGTCGTCGGCTGACACGGCCACCACACCATGCCGCGGGTGTAATCTCATTTCAATATTCGAGCCGTCTCAGATGGCGGTTATCACAAGCGAGGATGCGCAAGGATGAGTGTGAAGACTGGCGACAAGCTGCCCGACCTGAGTCTGGCCGCGAACGGCGACCGTCAGGTCAACGTTGCCAAGGATTACAAGGGCAAGAAACTCGTCGTTTATTTCTATCCGAAAGACAACACGCCCGGCTGCACGCTCGAAGGTCAGGATTTCACGACGCTGTACAAGGAGTTCACCAAGGCCGGTGCCGACATCGTCGGTGTCTCGAAGGACAGCGTGAAATCGCACGACAACTTCTGCAGCAAGTTCGGCTTCCCGTTCACACTGCTTGCCGACACCGACGGCGCGCTCTGCGACGCCTTCGGCGCGATCGTCGAAAAAAGCATGTACGGAAAAAAGTACATGGGCATCGACCGCTGCACCTTTCTATTCGATGGATCCGGCAAGCTCGCAAAGGACTGGCGCAAGGTCTCGGCCAAGGGCCACGCCGCCGACGTGCTGGAGGCGGTCAAGAGCCTCTGACCCGTTGTCGTACCGCCATCCTCCGTTTTTCCCAGACCGGCGTGGCGCCCGCCCGACGGTGACCGCGCCCCATCATCCATGACGATGAAAAAGAAAATTTTCGTACTCGACACCAACGTGCTGATGCACGACCCGACCTGCCTCTACCGGTTCGAGGAACACGACATCTTCATCCCGATGGTCGTGCTCGAAGAGCTCGACGCCGGCAAGAAAGGCACCAGCGAGGTCTCGCGCAACGTCCGTCAGGTCACGCGCTTTCTCGATGACCTGATGCGCGGGAAAGATCACGCGCAGATCGAGAAAGGCATTCAGCTTCCGACGACGCAGACCAAGCCCGGCAACGGCGGCGGTCACACGGCACCTTCGAGCGGCCGGCTGTTCTTCCAGACCAAACCACCGGACGCGATCCTGCCGGACGTGCTGCCTGGCAACAAGCCCGACAACAACATCCTGCTGACGGCACTGGCCCTGCGCACGGAACATCCGACGCGGCCGATCACGCTGGTCTCGAAGGACATCAATCTCCGCATCAAGGCGGCGATCGTCGGCGTCCACACCGAGGACTACCACAACGATCAGGTTCTCGACGATCTGGATCTGCTGTACTCCGGCTACGCACAACTGCCGGACGACTTCTGGACCACGCATGGCGAGAAGATGGATTCGTGGCAGGACGACCGCGGCCGCGCCTGCTACCGCGTCAGCGGACCGAAGGTCAAGGACTGGCACGTCAACGAATTTCTGTACCTGCCGGACGAGGTCGAACGCGGCCTCGAACTCACCGTGCAATCGCTCGAAGGCGAGAGCGCCGCGCTGCATGTCATCCGCGACTACCGCAGCGGCAAGACGCCGGTCTGGGGCATCCACGCGAAGAACCGCGAGCAGAATTTTGCGCTCAATC
>JAYWBB010000108.1:0-12483 GCA_043781855.1 Nevskia sp.
ACCAGATCGCGCCGCTCCTTGACGCGCTCTGCATAGCGTCGCGGGTTGTAGACTGTCGGCCCCTTGGCAATGCCGACGAGCAAGGCAATCTCCTCCGGCCGCAGCTCGTTCAGCGGCTTGTTGAAATAAAACTGGCTGGCGAGACCGAAGCCGTGGATCGCCCGGCCACCGTCCTGCCCGAGCCAGACCTCGTTGAGATAAGCCTCCAGGATCTCTTTCTTGCCGACGTGCCGTTCCAGCAGGATCGACATCAGCGCTTCCCGAATCTTGCGGCTGTAATTCTGCTCGTTGGACAGAAACAGGTTGCGCACAAGTTGTTGCGTGATCGTACTGCCGCCCTGCTTCTTGCCGCGGTGGAAAAGATTGTTGACGAAGGCGCGCAGGATGCCGGTCGGACTGATGCCAACGTGATTTTCGAAATTGCGGTCTTCGACCTGCAGCAAGGTTGCCGGCAACAGCGGCGGCACATCTTCGATGCGGACGAGTACCCGGTCCTCGCCGCTGTGACTCGGATAGATGCTGCCGATCAACATCGGATCGAGCCGCAGAAGGTCGATCGGATTGTCGCTACCCATGCTGCGGATCGCGGTGAGGCTCGCGCCGTCGCCGCGCACAGCGATCCGCGTCTCGTCTTGCGCACCGTCCCAGAATGCGAAGGCGCGCGTGTCGATGCGCAGCTCGCTGCCGGTGGCAACGTAAGTGCCGGGGCCAATCAGCTCATCGCCACCGCGATAGCCGAGACGATCAAGCTCGTGACGCAGCGCCGCCAGCGTGATGCGCGCGCCGGGGTAGAGCTCGAGCGGTGCGGCGTAGACCTGAGCCGGCAGGACCCAGCGCACGCCGGCAAAACGATCCCTCACGTCACGATCGAGCCGGACGAGATAGATCGAGAAGGCGACAGTACCAAGGCTGAACGCGACGACGAGACCGATCAGCAGCCAGCGCAGAAACGGAGATTTGATTCGGACCATGAGTGCGCGAATGGTAGCTTCTTTCGCGCCGAATCGCCCTCCCGCCGGCCGGATTGGACTCGCTCAAAAACTCGTTGTCACACTGAAATAGCCGTATAGCGTGTTGCCGTTTCCCGCCCGGTTCGGTGCTTCGTCGAGAAATCGGGCGTTGAAAAAGACAGCGCCGCCGCTATCGAGCCGAATCCGTTTCGGAACCAGCCAATAGCGCACGCGGGTTTCGATCTGATGTCCTGCAAAAGTCCCGGAACGACCGCTGACATCGCGCACGCCAGTGTTCGAAAAACTGTCGGTACTCGAATCGAGCCATGCCGCGCGATAGGCGACGAGGCCATCCCAGCGTGCGTCGGGTTTCACCTCCAGGCGGGCCTCGGGCGAGCTTAGGTTGGTACGCGCCAGCGGACCGTAGATGCTGGTCGGCCCGAAGTCGAAACGGCGAGCCCCGAACAAGGTATCGAAGCGATTGATGCTCGCGGACTTCGAGTGGTCGCCGCTGTCGCGGTCATAACCCACGGCGATGCGCGGACTCCAGACGATCTTGAAGGTCCTGCCGACCTGGACGTGGACGAAGTAGGCGGACACATCCTGCTTCGCGGCATTGTTAGCCGTGCCGGTGCGCGCATCGCCGAACTGATAGGCGCCTTCAAGTTCGTAGTCGAACTCGCCGGGATCGGACGAGTGATAAAGACGTGTTCCCGGCGTGTACAGGTGGCGGTTGCGCGTCGGCCGGCCTTCGGAGTCGTTCTCGTTCAAGCCGTAGAAGTACAACTCGACCGTGGTCCCGGGAACGAGTTTCGGCGCGCTGAAGAAGCCACCCCAGAAGCGCAGCTCGGAACCCTCGTGATCGAACTCGATGGCATTGCCGAGAACCGCCTCGCGGCCAGAAGGCAGACGCAGCTGCGGCAGCGTGTAGAACAGCGTCAACTGCTCCTTCGCGGAGCCGCGCCAGTCGAAGTGGATGCCAGTGAAAGCGTTCGTCGTATTCCGAAAATCATTCCGCGCGACCAGCCGCCGCGATCCGAGATCGAGCGTGAAGCGGCCCGCCGTGACCGAGGTCTCCGATCCCGCGCCGAGCACCTCGCCGAAGCTGCCACCGACATAGCCCTGCACGAGTTCGAAGGTGTTGACCTCGCTGGTGCTGACCGAGCTGTTGTGATCGTCGAAATAGGCGCGCGAGTCGAAGAGTTCGGCGCCGATCCGGAAACTGCTCTCATGATATTCGGCCGCCAGCGTCGTTCGCAGCAAGATCAGGTTGTCGCCGTCATCCAGCCCAGGCCGGAACTGGCCGTCGAGCGCCTCGATGCGCGCGCGGAAGCTGCCGGAGACCGAGAAGTTCTGCGGATTTCCGATCGCAGACTGGAGCGTCCAGGGCTGGGCATCGGCGGCGATCGCCGGAGTTGCGGCCAACGCAGCGAGTACGCTCGTGTAAAGCACGAGATATGCGAGACGCATGAGCAAGGTTTACCTGAATTTGGAATTTGAATCACGACCACACCGACCCCGCAGGATGAATGTGGATTAGTTGAATATCATCCCGGCATCGTCTCGACCAGCAGCCAGGCACGGCGATACGACATATCGAGTGTTTTCGCCGCAGCCGAAATCGAGCCCGAAGTAAGGATCGCGTCGAGCAATTCGGCCTCGCCCGGATCCATCGCGATTTCACCATCGACCAGCAGGCGGATACGGACGGTGCTGGTCGGAGGAATAGCCTCGGGTAATCGTTTCATCGACCGTTCGCGTGACGGCACGGGCTTCTGACCGTGAATAGCAGGATGCGAACCACCGAAAGACAATAATTCGCGGATGCCAAAGCCTCGCGGGAGCGGGATCAGCCCTCGCCGCGCACTTCGCGCTCCATTGCCTCGATCCCGATGTGGCGCACGTCCTTGCCCTTGACGAAGTAGATGACGTACTCGGAGATATTGCGCGCATGGTCGCCGATGCGTTCGAGCGCGCGCACCGACCAGATGACATCGATCACGCGCCGGATCGTGCGCGGGTCTTCCATCATGAAGGTGATGCACTGGCGCATCAATGCCTCGTACTCGCGATCGACGATCAGATCCTCGCGCGCCACGGCCAGTGCCGCGTCGACGTCCATGCGCGCGAAGGCGTCGAGCGCATCGCGCACCATCTGCGAGACGTGCCGCGACAAGTGGCCGACCTCGACCAGCGGCGCGCCGCTCCGTTCCTGCGCCGCGAGGTCGACCGCCATCCGGGCGATCTTTTCCGCCTCGTCGCCGATACGTTCGAGATCGGTGATGGTCTTGATCACCGCATAGACGAGGCGCAGATCGCCTGCCGTCGGCTGGCGCCGCGCGAGAATGCCGCTGCATTCCTCGTCGATCAGCACTTCGAGCTGGTTGACCTTGAAGTCGTTGCGCGACACTTCCTCGCCGAGCGCGCCATCCGCCTCGATCAGTGCCCGGGTGGCATCGATTATCTGTTGTTCGACCAGCCCGCCCATCGCCAACACGCGCTGACGCACGTCTTCGAGCTCGGAGTTGTACTGACTTGAGATATGGGATTTGTACGAGGGCGTGTTCATGGTCGGTGTGAGGCTGATGTGATTCAGGCAGACACGATAGCGGAGTCTCCGAGGCGAGTCGCTAGCCGATCGCAGGCCACTTTCCGGAACGTCGCAATGCTTTTCAGAACGCCGTGCGCTACGCCGCTTTGAAAAGCATCCGGCGCGACGGGTGTCGCACCGGATGCAGATTAGCTCAGAACGCAAGCTGCAAACGCAGATTGTAGGACGCGGTGTTGTCGTCCGTAACCTTGTTGGTGCCGTTGACGTAGTTGAACAGCACGCGGACCGCCGGGTTGAAGTAGTAATTCAGACCAACCGTCCACTGATCGGCCTTGCACTCGGCGCCGGCAATGACGGCTGCTGCCGCAGCCTGACAGACACCGCCGCCGGCGCTGGCGGAGCGATCGGTGTTGTGGACCGTGTCGTATCGGCCGACGATCTCCACCGCGCCGTACGGGCTGTTGACTTTCGGGGAGCCGAACGTACCGCGATCCTTCTTGTAGACCTTTTTTTCGCCAGTGATGAAGTAGCTGCCCTGCACGTACCAGCTCACGAGAGAATCGTCGAGCCCTGGTCCTCGCGCGTCCTGATACGTCGCCCGAGCCCATTCGCTCTGAACGAAAGCAGAACCCCAGGCCGCAGCGGCCTCGGCACCGTAGAACGTCTCCTGCGAGCCGAGCAGCGACGGCGCGATGAGCTGCGAAACACCGATGACCTGCGAGCCGCCGCTGTTCCGGCCGGCATAATTGACCGACTGATTGCCCGATGCGGTCTTCGAGAACTCGTCCTCACCACCCCAGACGCCGAGATGAAGCTTGAGGTTGTCGGTTCCGACGATCAACCAGGTCAGACGCTCGGAGGTGCCGAAGCCCTGTCCCGGCGGCGTGCCCAGCGCGTGGTTCGCGTTGTAGACCGACGCCTGCGCAAAGAAATAACCGAAATCCGTATTGATCGGAAGCTTGTAGAACACGCCCGGCTGGAACTGGCGATTGCCGCCGCTTGCGAACAGGACATTGTTGGTGAACGGACGTTCTAGCAACAGAATCTCGTTCGAGCTGGTCAGTTCTTCGATGCCACGGAACGGCTTGTGCTGACCGACAATCAAATCGCCGCCGAGCACCTGGTGCCCAATCCAGACTTCGCGGAACGAAGCCGGGCTGGCGCCGGCCGAGAAATCGTTTTCAAACTTGAATTTGAAGTCGTAGAGTTTGCCGGTGAGGGTCAGGTAGGTGCGGCGAAAAAACGTGCCGCTCGTGGTTCCTGACGAGAGACCGGTCGGATTCGGGGTTGGGATGGCTTGTCCATTCGGCTGGAGGCCTAGCGCGGCGAGCTTGTCGTCGTCGAAGATCACCGTGTCCAACTGCAAACGGCCGCCGATACCGAACTCGAATTTGCCGTCGTCGGTTTTGATCTTGAGACCGCCGCTGGTCGAGGCGGAGTCCGCCATTGCGACGCCGGTTGCACCTACGCCGAGCAGCAACGCCGCAGCACTGTACTGAAGCAGTTTGTTCACTTGCATCATCTCCCAATGGATTACGAGGTCTAGGCTGAAAGCCGCTGGCACCTCAGAGTTGGCGGCTCGACACATTTCGGCACTCCGTCGCGATGGACCCGAACACCCCCCATCGCACTGGAAACAGCCGTTCCGACATGCGTCTCAGTTCAGCCGCAAGTGTCGTCCGGAGGCCGTGTAGGCTTCGTGACACAAAGGTTAAGATTCTGTGACAGTCGCCCCTGGAAACTGCGGCAAGTCCATGGAAACCATCGACTTGAAGCCGGGCTGAATTGTTGCAACGGTCAGCTGACAATCACTCGCAGCTCGTTGCGCTGGCTATCGCGATGCACGCGATGTGGTGGGAAATGGCAGGTGAAAGTGCTGCCGACGCCGAGCTCGCTTTCGATCGTCAGTCGGCCCTCGTGTTGTTCCAGCGCGTGCTTGACGATCGACAATCCGAGCCCGGTGCCGCCGCTCGCGCGCGAGCGAGCGACATCGACGCGATAGAAGCGCTCGGTGACGCGTTGCAGGTCCTTCTCGGCGATACCGATACCGCTGTCCGCCACGCGGAAATTCGCGCCCTGATCGTCGCCCCACCAGCGCACGCTGATGATGCCGCCCGCCGGTGTATAGAGCACGGCGTTGGTGATCAGATTGGTGAAGATGCTCTGCGTCTCCGATTCACGCCCGTAAAGACGCAGGTCCTGCTGGATATCGAACTCGAAGCGGTGTTCGCCTTTCGACAGTGTCCTCGCCTCCTCCTGCGTACGCGCCAGCATGCGCGGTACGTCGAGCAGGTCCTGCCGGGTCTGGATCACGTCGGACTCGAGCCGCGCGAGCTTCAGCAGATCGTGGATCAGCGATTCCATGCGGGCCGCCTGGTTGCGCATTTCGTGCAGCGGCGCGGCCCAGAGTTCGAGCGTGCCCTGGGTTCGTGCCTCGGGTTCCATGACGTCGAGATAGCCGCGCAGCACGGTCAGCGGCGTGCGCAGTTCATGCGAGGCGTTGGCGACGAAATCGCGCCGCGCGGTTTCCACGCGGCGCAGCTCGGAAACATCGCGCACGATCAGCAGGCGCTGGCCGTTGCCGTAGGGAATTACGCGGAACGACAGCATGACGCTGGCGTTGACGGGCGAGCCGGCCTCAACCTCGCCGCTGTAATCGCCCGCCGTGAAATACTCGGTGAATGCCGGTTTGCGCACGAGATTGGCGATGCGCAGGCCAAGGTCCTGCTGCAGGCGCAAGCCAAGCAACGCCTGCGCCGCCTGGTTGAACCAGACGATTTCGCCGTTCGGGCCAAGCACCACCGCGCCGTCCGGCAGCGCTTCGGTGGAAGCCTGGAATTCGGCGAGCATCGCCGCGAGCCGGCGCTTGCGCTTGCGATTGCGTTTTTGAAGATTGAGCAGGCCGTCGTAGACCTCGCCCCAAGGGCCCCCCGGCATCGGCAGCTCGATGAGCTTCGGCGTGACCAGCCACCGGCGCAGGATCGTGAGATGTCTGAGGTTCAACACCAGCACAACGACGAGCACGACACCTACCGTCTGCCACGGATAACCGATCCACGTGCCCAGCAGGGCTGCAAACGCGACTTTCAGCGCGACGAGGAGCAGTTCCCGCAGCAGCGCGGGGTTCACGTGCTGTCCGCTTGCACGGCCTACACCTTTTCCGAAAAACGATAGCCGGTGCCGCGCACGGTTTGAATCATGCCGTCATAGCCGTAGGGCTCCAGCGCCTTGCGCAGACGACGGATGTGGACATCGACCGTGCGCTCCTCGACGTAGACGTTCTGCCCCCAGACGCGGTCGAGCACCTGCTCGCGCGTATAGACGCGCTCGGGATGGCTGATGAAGAAATGCAGCAGGCGGTATTCGGTGGGACCGAGCCGCACCGGATCGCCTTTTGCGGTGACGCGCTGGCTCGCGGCGTCGACTTGCAGACCCGCCACGGCAAGTCTTTCCTCTTCGCCGCCCGGCATGCTCCGGCGCATGACGGCCTGGATGCGCGCGATCAGTTCCGGGAACGAGAACGGCTTGGAGACGTAATCGTCGCAGCCGATATTGAGTCCGCGAATCTTGTCTTCCTCCTCGGCGCGCGCGGTGACCATGATGATCGGGATATCGCGGGTCGTTGCCGAGCCTTTCAGCTCACGCGCGTATTCGACGCCCGACACGCCCGGCATCATCCAGTCGAGCAGGATCAGGTCGGGCCGTTCCTCGGCGATCCGGAGCCGGCCAGTGGGGACATCCTGGGCAACGCCGACGCGGAACTCGGCTCGCTCCAGAGCGAAGCGGAGCATGTCGCGGATCGAGGCTTCGTCCTCGATCACCAGAATCTTCTTGTTTTGCATCCCCATCCGATGATTAGACCCAGTGTTCAAGTTAGAAGCAACTTGTTACAGGCATTTGACAGCCCGCACCGGAGGGCGCTTTCAGAGCTTGCGCAGCACCACGCTGCCGGCCGAATAACCGGCGCCGAAGGCACAGAGCACGCCGACATTGCCGGGCTTGAAGTCATCGTGAAATTTGTGGAAGGCGATGACCGATCCCGCGGAGCTGGTGTTCGCGTATTCGTCGAGGATGATCGGCGCTTCTTCCGCGCTGGGCTCGCGGCCGAGCACGCGCTTGGCGATCAGCTGGTTCATGCCGAGGTTGGCCTGATGCAGCCAGAAGCGTTTGACCGAATTCGGTTCGATGCCGAGATCTTTCAGATGGCTCGCCAGCAGCTCCGAGACCATCGGCACCACTTCCTTGAAAACCTTGCGGCCTTCCTGCGCGAACAGTACGTCGTTCCAGGGCCGCGCCGGCAATTCGGCGGAATTCAGGAAACCGAAGTTGTTGCGGATGTTGTTGGAGAACTGCGTTTGCAGGCGCGTGCCGAGAATCTCGAAACGATGCTTGCCGCTCGCGCCTTCGAGCGGCTCGACCAGCAGCGCAGTCGCCGCATCGCCGAAGATGAAATGGCAGTCGCGATTACGGAAATTCAGATGGCCCGTGCAGATTTCCGGGCTGACCACGAGTACGGCGCGCGCCGAGCCCCGGCTTACCGCATCGACCGCCGTCTGCACGCCGAACGCGGCCGAGGCGCAGGCCACGTTCATGTCGTAGCCGAAACCGCCAGTGCCGAGATAATGCTGAAGCTCCACCGCCATCGCCGGATAAGGCCGTTGCAGGTTCGAGCAGGCGACCAGCAGCGCATCGATATCTGCGGGCGAGCGCCCCGCCGCCGCCAGAGCCTGCTTCGCTGCAACAAGACCCATCTCGACCAGCAACGAGGGCTCGTCGTTGCCACGGTTGCGAATCTGCGGCCGCATGATCGCGGGGTCGATCACGCCACTCTTGTTCACCGTGTAGCGCGCCTTGATGCCCGAGGCCTTGACGATGAATTCGCTGCTCGACGGCTGGAGAGGCTGCACCGTTCCGGCGGCGATGGCTTCGGCATTTTCAGCGTTGAAGTTCGCCACGTAGGCATTGAACGCAACTACGAGTTCGTCGTTCGAGACCGATTCGGCCGGCGTGAACAGGCCGCTGCCGCTGATGCAGACTTTCTTCATTGACGCCCGCCACTCCCGAAGGTCTTGAGTGCGCGCATTTTACGCTTCGACGGGCTGGCTGGATTCACGCAACGCCCACCCGGCGCCGACCATCGCATCCTCGATGCAGCGAACCACGGCACGCTCGCCGCGAAAGGTCAGATGCGCGCCCGGAAACCAGTTGATCGGGCGGCCCCAATGCTTCGCGAGGCGCAGCGGCTGGTCCGGCGGCACGACGCGATCGGCACTCCCGGCGAAGATGTAAAGATGCTGCGCCCGAAGCTTCGGCGCGAGCGCGACCGGCGAGACGACATGCAGCAGTCGCCGGTAGCGATCCTGGTCCAGCCCCTGCTCGACGTAGTAAGCCCGCTGCGCCGGCGGAATGTGGCGCCAGAGTGCGGAGGCGAAATCACAGACCGGAATGCCGGCCACGACAAAATCCAGCCCCGGCTCGTGCGCCGCGAGCAGCGCCGCGTTGTAGCCGCCAAGGCTGTAGCCGAGTACGCCGATCTGCGCCGCCGGCTCCTGCGTGCGGATCCACGCGATCGTGCGCCGCAGATCCCACAGTGCCTGCGTTTCGGCATGCAGGAGGTCGAGCAAGTCGCCATCGAGAAAATGATCGCCGCTCTGCCGGCCGATGCGCCGCGGACCATGCAGCGGCAGCACCGGCAGCACGAGGTTCAGGCCATAGCGATCATGCAGGATGTGCGGCGCGAACAGGCGCAGATCGAGGAACGGAATCCCCATTCTGTAGCCGTGGATGCACAGCAGCCAAGGGCGGCCATGCCCTTTCTGACGGAAGACGCTGGCATAGCACTCACGATTCGGAACGTGCGCGGACCAGAGCGCCGCACCAGGCAATTTCGCATCGGGCACGAAGCCGCTGGTGAAGCGCAGGCGCTCGAAGTCACGGCCCACGCCGCGTGCCGGGTTCAGCCGGGCATCGGTCGGCGGCGGCGGCGTCTGATGGAAGTCCGCGACATTGTAATAACACCCGCTTTCGGCCAGCGCTGCCTCCAGCTTCAGCGCTTCCGCGCACATGCGTTCGGCGACCGCGCCGTGCGGCAGCTTCGCCACGGTCACGAAGTAGCCGAGCAGCGCCTCGTCGAGCGCGGCCTTGGCGTAGGTCTTCAAATCCATCGGCGGCTCGGGCGCGCCAGCCGCCACGGGCGCGCCGAGCAGGGAAAAGCGTCCGGCGACGAGGAAGCTGGCAATCGACAGTGCGGCCGCGCCGAGGGCCGTGACGAAGCTGGCCGCAAAAATCGCGGGAAGGCTCAGGATCAGCCCAAGCACGCCGGCCAGCGCCATGTATTGCGTGATCTTGCCTTCGCCCGGCCAGAGCAGCGAGGCCGCACCGGAAGCGATCAGCAGAATTCCGGGCAGCAGTGCGCAGAGCAGCCAGCCTTTGCCGTCGGCCGCGAGCAGCCAGTAGAGGCCGGCGGTGATCGGCAGCAGCGACAGCCAGTCGCGATACCTGGGCGCGCTGCTCAAGCCTGCGCTTCCGGCCAGTTCTTGAGCACGGTCGCGACGCGCGCGCCGATCGATTCGGCGATCGCGCGCTGCCTGGCGTCGCGCAGCTCGCCGTTCTCGTCGAAGATCTTGCCGGCCTCGCCGACCGGAAACTGCTCTGGCAGCACGAGGCTGCCGAGCCGCGTCAGCAACGTCCGCACCTGCGCCAGCGCCAGCACGCCGCCGAACACGCCGGGCGAGGTCGAGGTCAGCCCGACGACCTTGTGCTTGAAGCAGGCCATCGGCTTCTCACCGGGTACCGGGCGCGTCGCCCAGTCGATCGAATTCTTCATCAGCGGCGTGATCGAGCCGTTGTACTCCGGTGTCGAGATCAGGAAACCCTGATGCGCGATCAGGATCGCCTTGAAACGCATCACGACCTCGGGCATTCCTGCCGCCTCGATCGCCGGGTCGTACAACGGCATCGCATAATCGGCCCAGTCCAGATACGTGATCTCAGCACCCGCCTCCGCCGCACCCCGCGCGACGATGTGGACCAGCATGCGGTTATAGGAGGCAGGGCGCTGCGTGCCGGCGAAGGCCAGGATTTTCATGGGGCGTCAGGGCGTGCGGAGATGAACGAGAACGGTCTGCCACAGCAGCGGCAGTGCGCCGAACAACAGCACCTGCGCTGGCCAGTGCCAAGGCCAGGACCAACGGTTTCGCCGCTTCAGCAGCAGGCCGGCAAGCAAGGCGAGCAGGAACAAGGCAAAGAAGCAGCCGGTCATGATCGACACACCCGAAAGGCCGGCCTGCATGCGCGCATAGGTGTGGCCGTAGACCAGGTAAACGAGCGCGACGAAGCCGACGCCAATGGTCATCGCCGCACCCAGCGCGGCCAGCGTCAGGTCGAGGATCAGCAGATATCTCATGTCTCGTTCTTGTTTCCGGATTTCCGGCGACCGCGCAGCAGGCCGAGCGCCGGCAGCATCTCGCGCAGCACTTTCGGCTGCGTCACCCCGGCGCGCACCAGGGTCAGCGCAAATGCGCGCAGGATACGTTCGCGATTCTTGAATACGCTGTCGACCATTGGGATGGCGCGGTCGTTCATCACCGTCACCGTATCTCCGGGTTCGTCGCCGAAGCGATAGCGCAGTGTCAGCTTCACCGCGACCGGCTCGGGCACACGCCGGCTGCGGCGCTTGGCTATGCTCTCGATCTCCTTCTTCACCGACATACGGATCGCTCCATGGCCAACCCTGAGAATCTGGTGGTGTTCGCCCACGGCAAGGAAAGCGGCCCCTGGGGCACGAAGATCACGCATCTCGCGCAGACGGCGCGAAGCCGGGGCTTTGAAGTCATCAGCCCGGATTATAGCCACACGGTCGACCCCCGGGCGCGGGTCGCCCAGTTGCTGCAACTCGCGCCGCAGGCGCGCGCGGCACTGGTGCTGGTGGGGTCGAGCATGGGTGGTTATGTGTCGGCGATGGTCTGCGGCGAACTGCGGCCGCAGGCGCTGCTGCTGCTGGCGCCGGCACTGTACTTTCCCGGCTTTGACGAAGAACCGCCACCGCCGCCGCGCATCAACGCCGTGGTGCACGGATGGAATGACGACATCGTGCCGGTCGAACGCGCGATCCATTACGCGCAGCGCCATGCGGCGACGCTGCATCTGCTCGACGCCGACCACACACTGAACGAGCGTCTGCCGGAACTCGAACGGATCTTCGATGAACTGCTGACGCGCGCTCTGCTCGCCGGCGCCTACCGCGTCGCCCGCTACTCCGTTGCTGCGGCAGGCACGCCGATCATCCTCCGCGTCGAACAGGCCAACCCCGCCGCCGATGCCCGGCTCATCAATGAATGCGGCGTCCGCACCCGCTGGGCGCTGATGACGGCCTGCAATCCCCACGGCAAGGCCGCGAGTGCCGAAACCAACGCGAGGCGCGAGGTGATGCTGCGCGAGCGGCTCGAAGCCGACGGCATTCGCCGCTGCGCCGCGTTCGGCGAAGACGACGCGGGCGAATGGCCGGTCGAAGCCAGCGAGCTGCTCTGCGATCCGCCCGCCGGGTATGCCGAAGCTCTCGGTCGCGAGCTAGCCCAGAACGCGGTCCTGCGCGGGCGGCTTGGCAGTGCGCCTGAATTGGTCTGGCTGCGCTAAGGCCAAGGTCAGCGTTTCGAATTTTGATCGGTGCCGACCAAGCTGAGACCCGTTGGGAACGTGGAGCACCTGGCCTGCATCTAATGTTTGCAAGCCAACGAAACGTAGCCGGCAGTGAGAAACCAAATGCTTCGTGTATCTCCCAAAACAGTCAGCAGCGATCTGCCAGATGCTGAAATCGCCCGGCGGATTGCGGGCGGGGACCGGGACGCATTGACCCTGCTGATGCGGCGGAACAATCAGGCGCTGTATCGCGCGGCGCGCAGCATCCTCAAAGACGACGCCGAGGCCGAGGACGCCGTACAGGAGGCCTACCTGCAAGCCTATCGAGCGATCGACGGCTTCCGT
>JAYWBB010000109.1:0-12447 GCA_043781855.1 Nevskia sp.
AGCAGCGCCGCGTCGGCAACATCGGGCCAGCCCTCGTTCTTGGCCTCGTTCGCGCGCCAGGCGCGAAGGCTCATCACGCGCGCCTGCCACTGCCGCGCAGTGTCGGTCCAAGGCAACGCGTCGAGACCGAGGCCGCGCAAGCCCTGTATGAGCGCCGAACGTCGAGCCCCGCTTTTCGACTCGCGCAGAGGCTTGCGTTCGAGCACGATCGCGCCGAGCCGCGTCTGGCGCTCGGACACCACGGCCTCGACCTGCGCATCCCAGCGCACCTCGTCGGCGGTGACGATCTGCGCCGCGTGATCGCGCAGCAGGTCATCCTGGTTCAGCAAGGCCGCAGAGCGGATCCGGCGCGGCACACCCGGCTCCCAATGCGCGACGGCGAGCCAGTCGGACGACGCCAGCGTCTCGCGCTCGTGCAGCCGCGCCTCGCCACCGTCGACACAAAGGAATACCCCGCGCTGTTCGCCGCGCCGACGTGCGACGCGTTCGGGATAGGCCAGCGCGACGACGCGGCCGACCGCATCGAAATCCGGGGCGCCGCGTTCGTCGGCATCGATCAGACGCAAGAGTTGCCGCACCGATTCGCGCACGCGGCGCTGTACGCCGGGCTCGGCACGACCCGCGTGCAGATTGCGCGCGGCGCCCGAGAGATCGGCGCCGGTATCGCGCTCCTCGATCGCGGCGGCGGTCCAGGCCGCGAGTTCGGAAAGGTTCATCGCCTTCGCCACGACCAGCATATGCGCGATGCGCGGCGCGGCCGGCAAACGCAGCAGCGCGCGGCCGTGTGCGGTGATCCGGCCATCGCCATCGAGCGCCTCGAGCGACGCGAGAAGGTCGCGCGCGTAGCGCCAGCTCGTTGTCGGCGGCGCGTCCATCAGCGCTAGCTGCGAGGGATCGTTCACGCCCCAGCCGGCGAGTTCGAGCGCGAAGCGCGACAGGTCGGCGCTGAGAATTTCCGGCGTGTCATGCGCGGGCAACTGACCGTGCTGGTCGCGGCTCCACAGGCGATAGGCGACGCCGGGCTGGAGCCGTCCCGCGCGGCCGGCGCGCTGGTCGGCGCTCGCGCGCGAGATGCGCTGTGTCTCCAGCCGGTTGGCACCGGCGCCGAGATCGAAGCGTGCGACTCGCGCGTAGCCGCCGTCGACAACCGTGGTCACGCCTTCAACCGTCAGACTCGTCTGCGCGATGTTGGTCGCAAGGATGATCTTGCGGCGGCCGTCGTTTATCGGCTGCAAGGCAGCGTCCTGCTCGGCGCTCGGCAGATCGCCGTACAGCGGAAATACGCCGACCGTGTTGCCCAGCCGCGTCTCGAGCAGACGCTGCGCGCCACGGATTTCGCGACCACCGGGCAGAAACGCCAGCACGTCGCCGTCGTTGTCCGCCAGCGCCGCAGCAGCGGCGTCGGCAAGCGCCACCTCGAGCGCCGTGCCGGTGCGCAGCGGCAGGTAACGGACATCGACGGCAAACATCCGGCCGCCGGCCTCGATCACCGGCGCGTTGCCGAGCAAAGTGGACACGCGCTGCGTATCGAGCGTCGCCGACATCACCAGCACGCGCAGTTCGTCGTTGAGATTCGCGCGTACTTCGAGTGTCAGCGCCAGCGCGAGATCGGTATCGAGACTGCGTTCGTGGAACTCGTCGAAGATCACGAGGCCGACGCCAGGCAAGTCAGCGTCGGCTTGCAGGCGCCGCGTCAGCAGACCTTCGGTGATGACCTCGATGCGCGTCGCGGTCGAGACCCGTCGCTCGAAGCGCACCTGATAACCGACGGTCTCCCCGACCCGCTCGCCCAGCAGGCTTGCCATGCGCGCCGCCGAAGCGCGCGCGGCAACCCGGCGCGGCTCGAGCATCACGATCTTCTTGCCGTGCAGCCAGGGTTCGTCGAGCAGCGCCAGCGGAATGACCGTGGTCTTGCCGGAGCCGGGCGGCGCCGCGAGCACGGCGCGACCATCCACCGCCAGTGCACGGCGCAAGGCCGGCAACGCGGCGAGCGCCGGATAGTTCGGGAGTTCAGGCACCGTGCGGGTAAGCGTCAGTTGGCGCGCAGCCAGTCGATTCGTTCGCGGAGCTTGCGCTGCCAGGACGCGGCAAGCCCCGGCGCTGACGCGAGCCGCAGCAAAGCTTCCGGTTCCGGTCGGTGCCGATGGACGGTCTGCCAGAATTCTGCGAGCGAAACAGGATCGTCCGCGCGCTCGATCAGCGCGAGTTCGTCGCCTGGTGCGACTTCGCCGACTGCGAGCACTCGGTAGTACCAGCCGGCGATGCCGGCGTTGGCAATGTGGCGCGTAATGCCTTCCACGCCGTGCCGCGCCTCGATCTTCCAGCAGGGCGTACGCGGCTGGCAGACCTGCACGCGGACGCTGCCGCAGGTGAAGACATCGCCGATGCAGACGGATGATTCGTCGAGGCCGAGCGTCGAGATGTTTTCGCCGAGTCCGCCGGCGACCAGCCCCGCAGCGGCGTCGGGAAATTCGCGCGCGAGGCGTGCATGAGTTTCGAGCGGAAAATGATGCACGGCTTTTTCCGGTCCGCCATGCACGCGGCGATCGGCCTGCACATCATTGGCCAGGCCTTCGAAACCGACTCTGATTCGGCCGATCACGGGCGCTTTGAAAATCGCGGTCGGCCGCCCGTCTCCAGGCATCGCCTGTATCTGACCGGCAAACAGGCCGAGGATCGCAGTTTTCATGTTCGCGATGAGAGGAAGAGAGACCGCGCCCAGTTTAGCGGCATGCAGGCGCGGCTTTGGCACGTCCGCCGCGATCATCTGGTTATCATTCGCGCGCAACGTGCTGACCCACCGCCCGATCACTGACCGAATGCAAAGACGAAAATTTCTCCGTTCGTTATCTTCCGCCGCGCTCGCGGGGGGCCTGCCCGGCTTCGCCTTCGGCGCCGATGCCGGAAGGCTGAAACCGCTCGGCAAGCCGCAGCCTTTCGACTATGCCGGGCTCAAAGCCCAGGCGCGGGCGCTCGCCGGCGTGGCGTATCTCGCGGCAGACCGCAAGCTGCCGGCCACCCTGCGTGATCTCGACTACGACCATTACCAGACGATCCGCTTCCGCAGCGAGCGCGCGCTGTGGGCCGACGACGATCTCGAGTTTCAGGCGCGTTTTTTCCATCCCGGCCTGTTTTTCAATGAGCCGGTGCGTATCCATGAAGTGATCGAGGGGACGGCGCAGGAGCTCGCGTTCGACTCGCGCCTGTTTGACTACGGCCGCTCGGGCGTGCGGGCCGACAAGCTGCCGAAGGACCTGGGCTTCGCCGGCTTCCGCGTCCTGTTCCATACCGATCTCGACCGTGATGTTGCGGCCTGGCTCGGCGCCAGTTATTTCCGCGCCGTTGGCGGCGACTGGCAGTACGGGCTGTCGTCGCGCGGGCTGGCGATCGACACTGGCGGCCCGCACGGCGAGGAGTTCCCGCGCTTCACCGCGTTCTGGCTGGAGAAACCGCCGGCCGGTTCGAACCGGCTGGTGATCTATGCGCTGCTCGACTCGCCGAGCATCGCCGGCGCCTACCGCTTCGAGATGGTGCCGGGCGCCACGCTGACGATGGAGGTCGACGCCGCACTCTATCCGCGCCGCGCCATCGAGCGCATCGGCATCGCGCCGGGCACGAGCATGTATCAGGTTGGCGAGAACGACCGCCGCCTGGACTACGACTTCCGCCCGGAAATTCACGACTCCGACGGTCTGTCGATCTGCACCGGCGGCGGCGAATGGATCTGGCGGCCGCTGGTCAATCCGACCGGCATCCGCATCAACAGCTTCGGCGACGACAATCCGCGCGGTTTCGGCCTGATCCAGCGCGACCGCAACTTCGATCACTACCAGGACGACGGCGCCTACTACGATCGCCGGCCCAGCCTCTGGGTCGAACCGAAGGGCACCTGGGGGCGCGGCGCGGTGCAACTCGTGGAACTGCCGACCAACAACGAAACCAACGACAACATCGTCGCGTTCTGGTGTCCTCAGGAAAAGCCACAACCTGGACAGGAATTGCTTTACGCCTATCGCCTGCACTGGGGCGCGCGGCTGCCGGTGTTCTCGCTGCTGGCGACGGTCAGCGCCACGCGCACGGGGCTCGGTGGCATCGTCGGCCACAAGCGCAGCTATTTTTCGTGGCGCTTCGCGGTGGACTTCGTCGCCGGTGATCTCGCACTACTCGGCAAGGACGCCAGGGCCACGCCCGTCGTCAGCGCCTCGCGCGGCGTCATCGAACTGGCGACTACGCGGCCGTTGAAAGAGATCAACGGCTGGCGCGCCGTGTTCGACCTGAAGCTGGTCGACGACAGCCTCGAGCCAATCGACCTGCGCCTGTTCCTGCGCGCCGGCGGTCAGGGGCTCAGTGAAACCTGGTTGTATCAGTACACACCGCCGCCACTCGCGGAGCGCCGCTTCGACATTTGAACGTGGCTCAGTCGGCGCGCCGAACGCTGCGCTGCAGAGCCTCGACCAGCTGCGCCACGGTGACCGGCTTGGGGAGGTAGTCGTCCATGCCGGCGCCGAGACAGTCCGCTCGATCCTGCCGGCTCGCGTTTGCCGTGACGCCGACGATGCGCGGCCGCTGTCCGACCGGCCAGCGGCGAAGAATTTCGCGGGTTGCGGCGAGGCCATCCATCTGCGGCATCCGCATGTCCATGAAGAGTACGTCGTAAGGCCGGCGTTCCAGCGCCTGCAAGGCTTCGACGCCGTTGGCGGCGACCTCTGCCGTGTAACCCAGCCGCGCCAGCTGCATCAGCGCAACGCGCTGGTTCACCATGTTGTCCTCGGCCAGGAGCACGCGCAGCGGATGGCGCTGCCCCATCTGCGCATCGAAAACGAACTGCCGGCGTTCGACGCCCCGCAGCGGCGCCCCCGGCGCCGAGAGCGCCTCACCAATGGCTTCACGGAGCGCCATCGGCTTGACCGGCTTCATCAGCAGGCGCGTGAACCGCGCGGCCTGCCCGCTCAGCTCGGGCCGGCGCAACGACACCGAGCTGAGCAGGATCAGCGGCAGCGATTCAGCGCCGTCGAGTTGTCGCAGCGCGCCGGCAAGCGCGACCCCATCGGTGTCCGGCATCAGGTAGTCGAGCAGGCCGACGTCGAAATGCTCGCCGCCGCTCACGCGTTCCAGCGCTTCGCCAGCGCTGGCGACGGCCACGGCCTCCATGCCCCAGGCCCTTGCATAGCTTTCGGCGATGCGCCGACTGGTCGCGTTGTCGTCGACGATCAGCAGACGGTGGCCGGCGAGTGCGGCCGGCGCCGGCGCGGGATCGGCGATGGCATCGACGATCACGCCGAAGCGGAACGTCGATCCCACCCCCAGCGTGCTGTCCACCGTGATGATTCCGCCCATCCGTTCGATCAGCCTGCGAGTGATCGCGAGGCCGAGGCCGGTGCCGCCGTAGCGCCGTGTGGTCGAGACATCCACCTGAGAGAAGGGCCGAAAAAGACGTTCCATGCGATCGGCGGGAATTCCGATGCCGCTATCGCGGATGACGACATCGAGTACATGGCGGTTGTTTTTCAGCGCGTTGCCGCCGACGTGAATCGAAATTTCCCCACGCGCAGTGAACTTCACGGCGTTGCCGAGCAGATTGATCAGCACCTGCCGCAGGCGTGTGGCATCGCCGAGAAACTGCGACGGCAGGTCGGGTTCGATGAAGCAGGCCAGTTCGAGCTGCTTTTCCTGCGCTTGCTGGATCACGGCGTCGAGCGCATCGCCGACGCATTCGGAAAGCGTGAACGGCGAGTTCTCCAGCACCAGATGACCCGCGTCGATCTTCGAGAAATCGAGAATTTCATTGATGACCGCCAGCAGGTGATCGCCGCTGCTGTGGATGACGTCGGCGAACTCGCGCTGGTCGGCATCGAGTCGGCTGTCGAGCAGCAGCGAGGCCATGCCGATGATCGCGTTCATCGGCGTCCGGATTTCGTGGCTCATCGTCGACAGGAAGCTGCTCTTGGCCTGCGCGGCATCCTCGGCCGCACCCTGCGCACGCTTCAGCTCTTCGACGTCGAACGTCGAGCCGAACCATTTGACGATCGCGCCGCCGCGATCGCGGTACGGCATCGCGCGGCTGAGATGCCAGCGGTAGGCGCCGTCGGCACGGCGCAGACGCATCTCGATCTCGAACGGTGCGCCGGAACCCAGCGTCGATTTCCAGCGTCGCTCGACCTCGTCGCGCTCGTCGTGATGCACGAACTCGAGCCAGTGCTGGCCGAGCATCTCGTCGAATTTGAAACCGAAGAACTGGATTGCCGCATCGTTGACGTAGTCGAGCTCGCCGTCGGCCGTGGCGGTCCAGACGTGATGCGGGATCGAGTGCGCGAGAAAACGGTAGCGCGCTTCGCTCTCGGTCAGCGCCTCGTGCGACTGCTGCTGCTCGGTGATGTCGACACCCGTGGGGATTAAGTATCGCACTTCGCCCTGGGCATTGCGAATCGGATTCAGCGCCAGATCGAGGTGCCGGCGCGAGCCATCGGCGAAGTCGTAGGGCAGTTCCTCGCGCACACGCGCGCCGCCGGCTGCGGCCTCGATCAGCTTGCGCAGCCGCGTGTGCACTTCGGGAATTCTCTTGAACCAGCCGGTCTGCTCGAGCGGCCTGCCGATCTCGTCCTCGCGGCGGTATCCGCAGAGTTCCAGTGCGACGTTGTTGGCGTCGAGCATCACGCCATCCGGGCGCAGGATGCCGGCGAAGGTCAGACCCTCGTTGTAGATGCCTTCGAACATGCCCTGGCTTTGGCGCAGGCTGTCCTCGGCGCGGCGGCGGGCGCTGATGTCCTGCATCGTCGAAATGACCTGCGGCGGCGCGTCGTCGCCTTGCCGGAGCAGCGACGCTCGAATGTGGACCCAGACTTCGCTGCCATCGCGGCGCAGGTTGCGCTTCTCCAGTTCGCCGACCCTGACGCGACCGGCGAGGAGATCCTCGACCATCTGTGTCGTTGCGATCCGATCATCGGGATGCGTCAGGTCATCGATGTGCAGGCCGATCAACTCGGACGGCGTAAAGCCGAGGATTCCCGCGAACGCCGAATTGACGGTGAGCAGGCGCAGTTCGGCGTCGGTCGTCGCGATGCCGACGGGCGAGGTTTCGAGTACGGCACGCAGCCTCGATTCGCTGCGCGACAGCGCGCGGGCGACGATCTGGAGGCTGGTCCCGGCCTGCTTCATGTCGTCGATGTCGAAATTGGTCCCGAACCATTTTTCGACGCGGCCCTGCGCATCCTTCAGCGGCACCGCGCGCACGGCATGCCAACGGTAGCTGCCGTCATGGCGGCGCAGGCGGAATTCCACATCGTAGGGTCCGCCGATGGCGACCGCGTTGCGCCAGATCGGCACGATCCGTTTCTGGTCCTCCGCCGGGACGACCGATGACCAGCCGCCGGTGACGATCTCGTTCAGGTTGCGGCCGAAATAGTCGCAAGTCACCTGGTTGACGTAGTCCAACCCGCCGTCGGGTCGCGCGGTCCAGACCTGATGCGGAATCACGTTGGTCAGGAAGCGGTAGCGCGCCTCGCTCTCGCGCACGGCGTCCTCCGCCTGTTTGCGCTCGGTGATATCGAACATCACGCCTTCAATGACCGCACCCCGCCCGGCGCGAAGGATTCGCGCGTGATCCTCGACCCAGCGGGTCGAGCCATCGCGATGGCGCACGCGGTATTCGGCGCGGGCGCCGGACTGCCCATCCGCCAGTGCCTTGCCGACGATTTCGCTGACCCGCTCGATGTCGTCTTCGAACATGACGCTGGTCCAGAGCGCGCCATCGTCGATGAAGTGGCTGGCCGGCCAGCCGGTGACCCGGGTGCAGGATTCGCTCACATATTCGACCCGCCACGGCGTCACGGTCTCGGTGCGATAGATCATGGCCGGCATGCTGTCGACCAGATCGTGGTAGCGCTGCTCGGTCGCGATCCGTCGGGCTTCGGTCGCGTCCGGAAGCGGCGCGGCGGGGGCCTGCTGCAGTTCAGCGATCCGGCGACGCAGTTCGAACAGTCGCGTGACCTGCCGCGCCAGCGCGCACAGCGCCTGCTCCTGCGCGGGCAGCACGGAGCGCGCCACGTGGTCGATCACGCAGAGCACGCCGATGACATGGCCATCGGAGGCGACCAGCGGCATGCCGGCATAAAAACGGATGTACGGCTCGCCGCTGACCAGCGGGTTGTTCGCAAAACGGGCGTCGGCCAGCGCATCGGGCACCGTCATCAGCTCGTGCGGCCGTGCGATGGCCTGCGCGCAGAACGAGATATCGCGCGGCATTTCCGCAAGCGCGAGGCCGATTCGCGCCTTGAACCAGGTGCGGCGCTCGTCGACCAGACTGATCATCGCGATCGGCGTCTCGCAGACGTTGGCCGCGAGCAGGACGATGTCGTCGAATTCGGCTTCGGGCGGACTGTCGAGCAATGCATAAGAGCGCAGCGCGGCAACCCGGGCCGATTCACCGCCCGGTGCGCAGATCCCCCGACCGACCGAAAAAAGCGCCGGTTCCAGCAGGGATTTGAACGGCACGGGGCGCGTCAGCTCGGGCATCGATCGACCTGTTTCGGAAAGACCGGGCAGCGCGCTACCGGCGTTGCCATGCGGTAAGGACGATACTACGGTCATTGCCGATCGTTATTGAGACCTGCTTCACGAAATACCGACCGCTGACGGCAGGGAGGGGAAATGGATTTGATGGATGACGAAGGCAGCCTCTATGCCGCGCCGGTGGCGATGCCGCGGCCGCGGCTGCTGGCGGTCGACGATCATCCGGCGAATCTGCTGGTGCTGACCAGGAATCTGCAATCGCTCGATGTCGACGTGATCACCGCGAGCAGCGGCGCGCAGGCACTCGTGGCCGCAGCCGATGACGAGTTCGCGGCCATTCTGCTCGACGTGCAGATGCCCGATATGGACGGCTTCGAGACCGCCCGCCGGCTGCGCGAGCAGCTCGGCAAGACGCCGACGCCGATCATCTTCATCACCGCCAACGACCGCACGCACGGGGCGACGATGCAGGGCTATGCCAGCGGCGCGATCGACTTCCTGTACAAGCCGGTGGACCGGGTACTGCTCACCAGCAAACTCAACGTCCTGCTTGAGCTTTATCGTCACCGCCAGCAGCTGGCCGAGGCGACGCGCGCACTGCGTCACATGAACCGGCAGATGAGCCAGCTCCTGCGCGCCGTCGGCGATGGCATTCTCGGCGTCGCCGAAAACGGCTGCATCGCCTTCGCCAATCCGGCGGCCTGCGCGCTGCTCGAAGCGCACTCGCAGGACCTGGTCGGGCAAGCGCTGCATGAAGTCACCCGTTGCGCGCTGTTCGATGCGGCCACGAGCGAGGCGATCTTCGACCGCGCCGAAGCCGAACATCCGTACCGCACCGAGACCCTGTTCCACACCGGCACAGGAGGCAAACTCGTCGTGGAATTCGTGCTTTCGGTCGTCGCGCCGCAAGATGGGCAGCAGCCTTCCTGGGTGCTGATCTTCCGCGACATTTCCGAGCGTCAGGAGGCGGTCACGCGGCTGCGCGAACAGGCCGAACGCGACGCGCTCACCGGGCTGGCCAACCGCGCATACTTTCATCGTTCGGCAACGGAACTTCTGGCCGGTGCCAGCGCCCAAAACCTTTGCTTCGGCGTGTTGTTCATCGATCTCGACGGCTTCAAGAAGATCAACGACCTGTTCGGCCACGCCTGTGGCGACGAGGTACTCGTGGCGATCGCGCAGCGCTTGCAGCGGGCCGTGCCGGCGACGCACCTCGTCGCGCGGCTGGGCGGCGACGAGTTCGGCGTTTTACTGCCGACCGGCACCGACGCGAACGATGCGCTCGAACTCGGCGAGGCGCTGATCGTGGCGATCGGCGCACCGCATCTTTACCCCGGCAAGAATCTGACAGTCGGCGCCAGTATTGGCGCTGCGATGTATCCAGAGCACGCCGAGACGCTGGCGCCGCTGCTGCGCGCCGCCGATATCGCGATGTACGCCGCAAAGGCGGACGGCGCGGCCGGCATCCTCCTGGCGACGCCGGCCGCGCGCTGAATCACGCGCGCGCAGTGTCACCGGATCGTCCAGACGCGCGTCGCGTGGCCGTGATCGGCGGTGGCCCCGCCGGCCTGATGGCGGCCGAGGTGCTGAGCAACGCGGGGCTGCAAGTCGACCTTTACGACGCGATGCCCTCGACCGGGCGCAAGTTCCTGCTCGCCGGCAAGGGTGGCCTCAACCTCACGCATGCCGAAGCTTTCGAAAGCTTCCTCGCGCGCTACGGCACGGCGTCGGTGCGACTGCGGGCAGTCCTCGAACGCTTCGATGCCGATGCCTTGCGCGACTGGGCGCGCGGCCTCGGCATCGAGACCTTCGTCGGCACCTCGCGGCGCGTGTTTCCGTCCGACATGAAGGCCGCACCGCTGCTGCGCGGCTGGCTCAAGCGCCTGCGCGAGCACGGCGTGCAGTTTCACATGCGGCATCGGTGGGTTGGCTGGACCGCCGACGGCGGGCTGCGCTTTTCGATACCGGACGGCGAGCGCCGGATCATCGCCGCAGCGACGGTGCTCGCGCTCGGCGGCGGCAGCTGGTCGCAGCTCGGCTCGGATGGCGCCTGGCTGCCGTTGCTGGCCGCGCGCGGCATCGCGCTGCAAGCGCTGAAGCCAGCGAACTGCGGTTTCGAAACCCGCTGGAGCGAGCACTTCCGCAGGCATTGCGCCGGCCTGCCGATCAAGCCGGTGGCGGCACGCCTCGCGGTCGCGCAGGGCGGCGCGGGCATGCGCCAGGGCGAGTTCATCGTCACCGCCAGCGGTGTCGAGGGCAGCTTGATCTATGCGCTATCGCCCGCTTTGCGTGACGCCATCGAAGCCTGCGGCGTCGCCCTGCTCGAACTCGATCTCGCGCCCGGCGTACCGCTGTCGAAGCTGACCGAAAAGCTGGTCCGGCCGCGCGGTTCGCAATCGCTGGCGAAGCGTCTGCATCGCACCGGCATCGACGGCGTCAAGGCCGCGTTGCTGCGCGAATTCGCGAGTAAGGAAACTTTCGCGGATCCTGCCGCGCTCGCCGCTGCGATCAAATCGCTGATCGTGCCGTTATACGCAACGCGGCCGATCGACGAGGCGATCAGCACGGCTGGCGGCGTGCGTTTCGAGGCACTCGCCGACGATCTGATGCTGCGCGAACTGCCCGGCGTGTTCTGCGCCGGCGAGATGCTCGACTGGGAAGCGCCGACCGGCGGCTACCTGCTGACCGCCTGCTTCGCGACGGGGCGCGCTGCGGCGGAAGGAGCAGTGGCCTGGCTGCGCGCCGGCAACCACATCGCATCGCCATAAGAGAAGAAGCGATAGCGTGCGGCAACCGCGTGCCGGTATGCGGCCATGATCCGCTCGTAACCGCCGAACGCGCAGACCAGCATCAGCAGTGTGCTTTCCGGTAGATGAAAATTGGTCAGCAAGGCGTCAACTACGCTGAAGTCGTAACCCGGCGTGATGAACAGCCGCGTCTCGCCCGAGTGCGCCTGCACGATGCCGGTTTTCGCAGCCGCCGATTCGAGCGCCCGCACGACCGTCGTCCCTGCTGCGACCACGCGCCCGCCGCGCGCCTTTGCCGCAGCGACCTGAGCGGCGAGTGGCGCGCCGACCGTGACCCGCTCCGCATGCATGCGATGCGTCGCGAGATCCTCGACGCGCACTGGCTGGAACGTACCCGCGCCGATGTGCAGCGTCGCATGGCCCAGCTCGATGCCGCGCGCCTGGATTGCCGCAAGCATCGAAGCGTCGAAGTGCAGCCCCGCCGTTGGCGCCGCCACCGCGCCCGGCTCGCGCGCCCAGATCGTCTGATAGCGCGCATCGTCATCGGCGCCGGGCGCCCGCTCGATGTAAGGCGGCAGTGGCAACTCGCCGTGGCGATCGAGCGCGGCCAGCAGGTCGTCGGTCTCGAACGCCAGTTCGTAAAGATCGTCGTGCTTCGCAAGTACCGTGGCCAGCAGCGCGCCATTCGCAAAGTGCAATCGCGAACCCGGCTTCGGCGTCTTGCTCGCACGGATCTGCGCCAGCGCCCGCCGCGCGTCGAGCAGCCGCTCAATCATCGCCTCGATGCGCCCGCCGCTCGCCTTCACGCCGTGCAGCCGCGCCCGAATCACGCGCGTGTCGTTGAGCACCAGCAGATCGCCGGCCCGCAGTTCGCCCGGCAGATCGGCCACGAGCGAATCGCGAAAGCCCGAAGCGTCTGGCTCGACGCACAGCATGCGGCCACCGCTGCGCACGGCCGGCGGCGTCTGGGCAATCAGGTCGGGAGGAAGCTCGTAGTGAAAATCGCTGCGCTGCATGAACGGAAGATCGGAAGCGAGGAAACGCAGCAGACCCGGTCCGCCGCGCGACCGCTATAATGCGCGACCCGAAAGGGCACTGTCGGGCCTGAGTGGCGGAATCGGTAGACGCAGCGGACTCAAAATCCGCCGAGGCAACCCCTCGTGAGAGTTCGAGTCTCTCCTTAGGCACCAGT
>JAYWBB010000110.1:0-12343 GCA_043781855.1 Nevskia sp.
CGTGCCACCGGTAGTGCCACCGCCTGTTGTGCCGCCGGTGGTGCCACCGCCTGTTGTGCCGCCGGTGGTGCCACCCGTTGTACCGCCGGTGGTGTTTCCCGTCGTGCCACCGGTGGTGCTGCCCGTCGTCCGGCCAGTCGAACCGCCGGTAGTACCACCGGATGGTCCGCCACCCGCAGTTACCTTGAACTGAGCCGTCGTAAAGCCGGTGTGCTGCGGATTGATGATTGCGATGCTGCCGCTCGTTGCGTCCGATGGCACGGTGACCCGGGCGAGTTGATCGCTGACAATCTGGAGCGGCGCGTTGCGCGCCTTGCCGACCCAGGCGACGGTCGAACCGGCAAAGCCGGCGCCGAATAGCGAGACCACGGTGCCGGCCGGGCCGGACGCCGGCGAAAAGCTGGAAATCGTTTGCTGTGGGCCATTCGTCGTGACGGTGAACGTCGCCGACGAACGGGCCGATCGTTTCGAGTTGAACACACTGATCGGGCCGGAGCCCGCGGTCGATGGCACCGTCAGGCTTGCGCGCGTGTCGCTGGCGACATTCAGGGCGATGCCGCTGGTCGCGCCGATCGACGCGCGACTCGACCCGGTGAAGCCGCTACCCCGAATCGTGATGACCGTCCCGACCGCGCCGGAGCCCGGCGAGAAGCCTGAAACAGTCTGCTGTGGCGCGGTTTGTCGCGCCGTGACGATGAAACGCTGCGGCGTGAACGCCGCGTGCTGCGAATTGATGATGGCGATACCGCCGGTGGTGCCGTCCTCCGGAACGACGATGGTAGCCTGGGAATCGCTGCGCACGTGCAGTTCCGCGTGGCGCGCGCTGCCGACCCAGGCGACCGCAGAGCGGGTGAAACCGCGGCCGGTGAGCGTGACGACCGTGCCAACCGGGCCGGACTTCGGCGAAAAATTGGAAATGCTCTGCTGCGGGAAGCTCCGGGAGGGCTTGGCCGAAGCCGCCGCCGGCGCGTTATCGGTAATGGAATTTGCCGCGGTGGCGGTTATCGGCGTGAGCACCGGGACGACTGAGGAAACTGCCGCGAGAACGCCGAAATAAATACCGCGAATTCCATTGAGCATGCTGGATTACCTGGGAGTTTGAATCGGAGTTGCGCATGGCGATAGACGCCGATGACGGGCCGAGTCTTGAACTTCGCGACTCGGGAGTTTGCGCTTGCAGTAATGCGTCCCGATGAACTTCAGGACGTTGTCGCCAGCACGTTTGACCGGAGTCTACCATTAGGTGAAATAGACTAGACGCGCTGCAAGCTACCGTTCGGCGGGCCGATGGTTCGGCTGCATGATTCAAGGCTTTTGATCCAGATGAACGCTTTTGCCTACTTATAACGCGGGTTTCGCAAGCCTCGTTGACCTGACGGTTGAGTTGGTTCCTGGCCGCAATTACCCGGTCCGGCTCGGTTTTCACGCCGGCTACGAGAACTTCAATCCGTCGCCCGCCGAACTGGCGTACCGCGCTTCAAAGGGCAGGATTACCCGTCGAAGCGCGCAATGCGGCGCGGTCAGATTTCACTTCGAGGAGGGAAAGAACCACGAGGCCGGCGACATTCAGCAATTCTCCGGTCAGCACGCCGATCAGGGCGCCCCAAACTCCGTAGAAACGCATGCCCCAATAGCTGACGATCAATGCCGCAATGGCGCTGACGAGGGCTTGCGCCGTCAACGGACGGAAGCGCTCGCGCGATACCGGCAGATAGATCAACTGATCGCGAATCACGGTGACCAGGGATATCGCGCCCCAGAGCAGCAACAGGCGGTCGCGATCGGCGAACTGTTTCCTGAGAACGGTCGCGAACAGCCAGTCGCGGACCAGCCACATGAGCACGAAGTAGCACAGCGTCGCCGCCGCCAAACCGGCGGCGAACAGGCTGAGCCGCCGCAGTACTGTGCCAGCGCCGTGCTGATGCAGCCAGCTGGACGCGAGCGGCAGCATCAGCGAGCCGATGCCGGTGGACAGCAGATTGATCGGCATCATCAGCAGTCGCGTCGCGCCGATCGCGGCGACCGCCGTGATGTCGAGCGTGCCGGCCACGAGGTAGCTGTAACCCTGGCTGAAACTCCAATGGACGACCGCGCCCGCCGTCGACCAGACCGCAAGCGGTGCGATTTCCCTCAGGATTCCAGGCGCGCCGCGGATGTCCCAGTGTTCGTGGCGGCGCAGCGCTCTGGCCAGCAATGCGCCGCCGATCAGCGCCGAGAGGCCCAGGCCCAGAACTGCGGTCATCGCCGGCGCCGGCGACAGCGTCGCAACCGCCGCGCCGGCGACCAGCAATACGACATAGGGGACATCGGCCTTCAGGACGTCCTCGGCCCGCCGATAGGCCAGCAGCACGGTCCGGAAGTATTCCCGTCGCAGCACCGCGAGCGCGACGACGATGCCGGTAATGACGATCGGACCGGTGGTGCCGTTGAAAATCCCGAACGCCCAGAGCGCCGCTGCCGCGCCGACCGCAGCCACCGCAGCGCAGGTCCAGACCGTGCGTTGTTCGCGATAAAGACCACCGACGAGGTCGCTGCGTTGCGCGCGGTCAAAGCGCGTCATGCGCACGATCATCGACGGTGCGTAGAAAGCGTTCTGGAGTGAAGTCAGCAGCAGCATCGCGGCGACGACGAGCACGTAATAGCCGTACTCGTGGTCGCTGGTATGGCGGATCAGCACGAGGCTGACCATGAGGCTCGCCGCCGACAGCACCGCCTGATTGACCACAGCGCTGCTGAACATCCGTACGAAGACGCCGTGCCGGCCGAACCGACTCATGAACCCTCGCGATCGGTTCGGACCCAGCCCTTGGCATTGCGCCGGCGCAGCATCAGGATCACTTTCCAGAACACGAAGAACGGCGCCCGTGCGAGATCGATCAGGCCCTGGCGGCCGAGTCCGCTCAGCTGCCAGCCGCGCAACACATAAACGACCAGCGTGCTCAGGCACGCCAGGGAAAGCCAGAGCCAGACCGCAGCGACATTCGTCAGCAGAACCCCGAGGGCCGCGACCAGAATGAATGCGACGACGTTCAGCGCGACGTAGGACAGGGGCAGCACCAGCAGGTCCATCGCCAGATCGAAGCAGACTGCGCTGCGCCGCGTGATCGCCGCCTGCAACAACGGCAGCGTCATCGTGCGGATCAGCTGGAAGCGGCCATCCTCCCAGCGCTGTCGCTGCGTGCCGGCCGTCTGTTCGCCGGTCACCATGTCGGCATCGGAATGGGCTTCGTCGGCATAGTGGACACGATGTCCGGCAAGGCCCAGCGTGATGCCGTATTCGAGATCCTCCGTCAGCGAAAACGCCTGGTAAGGAACCTCGACCAGCAGGCGGTGCGACACGCACCAGCCGTTACCGCGAATACCGCAGGACAGGCCAAGTCGCGCGCGCGCGCGCGACCGCGCGATGTGGAACGACGCCTTGGCGATCGTGATCAGCCGCGTGCGCCAGGACGCCAGAGGATTCAGGATGCCGTAATGCGCCTGCACGGCCGTAGCGCCCGTTTCGAGGCGCGTGGCGAAGGCTTCGAGCAAGTTGGTCGAGACTTCGGAATCGGCATCGATGACGACGACGGCATCGGCGCGACCGGCGCTGCGACTCGCGGCAAATGCGAAATCCAGCGCGTAGCCCTTGCCGCGCAGCGTCTCGTGTCGGCGTTCGAGCACGTCGGCGCCAGCGGCGCGGGCCAGTGCGGCGGTATCGTCGGTGCAGTTGTCGGCGATGACCAGCACGTGGAAGCGGTCGGCGGGCCAGTCGAGCCGCCGAAGGCTTGCGACCGTACGCCCGATCACCGCCGCTTCGTTATGCGCCGGCACGATGACGTCGAAACGCATGCGGCGCGACGATAGCGGTGGCGCTGGAAGATTCGCGGACAGCATCGTCAAAACGAATAGATAGACGCAGCTCACGATTGCCGGCGTGGCGAGCAGGACCAGCAGCAGCGTCAAGACGAAACTCATGGCATCGTCTTCGCGTACTCGTCGTAACGGGCGCCCCAGAAAATAGAAATCTTGCCGAGATTGGCGGCGGCCTTGACCAGCCACCGGACCGCGCGATGCCGACCCAGCGGCAGCGAGAGCGGCGCCAGGATCGCCGCGACCAGCAGTTGCGCGAACGCCTTGACGAAAAGACCGGCGCGGCCGCCCAGTGAAATCGGGCCATAGCGTCCAGCGAGCGTCTTGCGCGCGAATTCCTGGCCACCGCTCAGGGCCCGTTGCAAGAGCCAGCGCAATGAAAGGCGCGCCGATTCGACGGGCTCGGTGACGATCGCCTCGTCGCACCAGAGCACGCGCGCGCCTTTCTCCACGAGTCGCACGAGCAGATCGCCGTCCTCGCCGGTCGTGAGTCCATAGGCCGGATCGAAGGGTCCTGGCTCGGCCCGCAACGGCGCTCCGCGCAGCAGCGCATTGCCGAAACGCAGACGGTTCAGCGGCACGATCGCGCCGGTCGCCAGACGCGGAAAATCGTAGAAGCCGCCGCGACGAATCCAGTCAGGTGCGGTGTCCGGCACGACGGGCACCACCGGCGCAAGGATGACGTCGGCACCGAGGCGCATCGCGGCCTCCGAGAGTTGCCGCAGCCACGACGGCGGTGCCCGCTCATCGTCATCGATAAACGCCAGCCAGTCGCCACTGACCGCCAGTTCGACGGTCCGATTGCGGGTCAGCGCGATGTTTCGTTGCGGCTGGATATCGTAGTGAAGCGGAAACGGCGCGCCGAGCGCACGACACTGGTCGATGACGGCGCGGGCGCTGCCCTCGGCATGGTTGTCGACGACGACGACTTCGACTGGCAGCAGTTCCTGACCAATCAGGTCCGCGAGCAGCGCGGCCAGACGATCCGGTCGTCGATAGGTCGCGATGCAGAGACTGATCCTCATTATTCACGCGGCCCAGGACGATCGATGCGATGCAGTCCGTGGAGCAATGCGGCCAGTTCCCTGCGCGCCCGGAACAGGTTCCAGCCGAGCAGCGCGAGCGCGGTGCCGGTGAGCAGGCCATCGAGTCCCTGGGTGACGGCGACCATGACCCAGAGCAGTCCGTAAAACATCAGGCGCGAGAGAAACAGCGGCGCCTCAGGCCAGTTCTTGTCGCCGATGCGATAGACGTAGTACGGCACCCAGCGCGCGATGACATGGGCGCCTAGCGCCAGCGACGCGGCGAGTCCGATCGGCACCAGCAGCGCGAACGAAGCGCTGCGCGCGAGCTGTAGTCCAGGGAACAACCAGATGCGGCTCGCCTTGTCGCAACGGTTGTACATTGCGAAACCGAAATGCGTTGCAAGCAGAACGCCCGCCCAGGTGGCGGCGTCGGACAGGCTCATTCGATCGGGCCAACGCAGGAGGAAGAGCGCCAGTGCACCGGCGCCTGCCGCCCAGAGCCAGGGCTGGAGCGGGGGCGTCGCGACTTCGACCCGGCCAAACGTGACGCTGAGCTTGGGGTCTTTTTCATAGCGCTGCGCGATCCAGTCGTTGTCCACGTAACCGCGCTCGTAGATCGCCCAGAATGAAATCAGGAGGGCCAGCATGCCGAGTACATGCAGCGCCGGCATTTGCGCAGCACCGATCGAGCTGAGAATCCAGAATGCGTAATCTTCCTGCAGGATGCCGCGAACGATGTAACGCTGCCCCGGCCGCTTGACCTGCGTCAGATACTGTCCAGGAAGATAAACGCGGCCCAGCGCTTTTTCGTAGCGCGCCTCCGGCCAGACGGTGAGCATCGGCAACGCACAGCGCTCGAGCAGGGACTGATCGTCGAGCGAATCGGTCAGCACCATGCTCCTGGAAACAAGATCCTCGCCGAGCGCGTCGACCGCCATCGCGAGTTTGCCGCGACGACGATCCGAAAAGCCGTCCAGCCGCGCCGCGACGATCTGCACCTGGGTCAAGCCCAGCGCCACCACGAGCGGTTCGACGATCCGTCGAAATCCTACCGTGACGATCAGCGTCGGGAATGTCCGCCCCGCGACCGTCTCGACCAGTGCGCGATTCGCATGCAGCCTCGCCAGGGCTACGGTACGCCGCCGCCAGCTGCGCCAGATCCATGGGAAAAATAAGGCGATGAGCCGCACGCGCCAGACATCGCGAGTGGCTTCGCCGCCGGTCCAGCGCCAGGGTTTGATGACGTCGAGGACCCTCAGCAGCAGCAACGCCGGCAGACCGGGGATCGCCGTATCGATGAAGTCTTCGGTCGAATTGCGGAGATAAAGGGTTTCGTCGAAGTCGAGCAGTAACGGTTCCGCGTGATTCTTCACGGCCGCGACGGCGGCTTCCGGTGGGGTGCCGTATCGGCAGAAAGAATCGGCTATACCGTTCATTTGGGTTGGCGCACGACGATGGCAGAACACACTTTTGACGAAGGGACGCTGCAATTATCACCGAGAGATCAAGCATTCAGCCCAACCGGTTGGGCAAGTTTATACGGCCATGGCCTGTTCGCAATCGGGTGATTTCGTTAAGGCGGAAAAAACCGGATGCCCGATCAGAAATGATTGATAACCGCGCCGAGAATCTGCGAGCGCGTTGCCGCGAGACGTCTGAGCATCTCGCGTTGTTGCGGATAAGGCGTGTGGTTTGCGCGACTCAGCACGAGCACGCGACCAACCAGCGTCGCAACCGCCAGGCCATCCGAAAACTGGTTGACCGGCGCCGTGTCGATGACGACGAATTCGTAGCTTTGCCGCCAGTCCCTGACCATCCGCTCGAAGTAGCCGTCTGACAGCAGTTCCAGCGGGTTGAGCGGTGTCGGACCGGCCGTCAGCAGGGACATCTGCGGCATGTTCTCGACCGGCAGCAGCAGCGGCGTTTCACGTTTCGCGATCGATTGCGAAAGGCCTTGTTCATTATCAGCGTTGAACAGCAGATGCTGGCGCGGCCTGCGCAGGTCGGCGTCGACCAGCAATGTCGGATGTCCCAACTGTGCGAACGCGAGCGCCAGTTCCGCCGCCAGTTGTGAACGGCCTTCGCCGGCGCAAGGGCTGAGCAAGGCGACCATGTTGGCGCGGCTGTCGGCGTCGTGGCGCAGCAGCAATTCGGTGCGCAGCGCCAGAAGTTTCTCGCTGCGCGTATCGAACGGATCGCGCGGCAGTACCAGTTCCGGGCCTGGCCGGGCACGCTTCGCGCGGACCTGCGGGACCCGCCGTGTCGACTGCCGCGCATAGTCGATATCTTCTTCGGTCACGAAGCCGGTGCTGAGCGCCGCTTCGCTGAAGTCGATATCGAGAACACGCGCCGCGTGCGTGATCTTGGCGATGGCCTCGTCGCTCAGCGCGCAGCAGCGGATCAGTGCGGCGCGCAGTTGTGCTTCCGCGTCCTCGGGCGCGTCGTAATCGTTCTCCGGGTTCATGCGGGAATGGCGCTGAATTCGACCAGCACCGGGATGCCGTAGTCGCGTTCGATATCGTCTCGGCAGCGCACGCGCCGATTGATCAGACCATATCCCAGCGGAATTGCGAGACCGAGGAACCCGCCGGCGATCATGCCGAGCATCAGCGTGACCCGCGTGCGGCGGCTGCTCGCTTGTGTGGGTGGCGTCGCGCGGCTCACGAAATTGACGTTGTTGTACTTGCTCGATGCCTCGCGCGAAATCTGATCGAAGCCATCCAGCGCCCGACGGTAAGCGGTCTGCGCCGATTCGAGATCGAGCCGGTATTTCTCGCGTTCGTCCTTGAGCTGGCGTTGCGCGATGACTTTCGCGCGCTGCTGCTCGGATGCACTGGCGAGCTTGCCTTCGAGCTGCCGGGCGCTGTCGAGCTCGGTGGCCGCATTGCCGGAGAACGTGTGCACTTCGTCGTCGATGGCCTTGCGCGTCGAGTCGATCTGCGATTGCAATTCGATCACGCGCGGATTCTTCGGCCCATCCGTGGCCCGCATCTCCGCCATCTTCGCGAGCTGCGTGGTGAGCTGGGTTTTCAGGCCTTGCACCACGGGCGAGCCGAGCACCTGACTGCCGTCCGATTTCTTGGAAGCGTTGAAAACTTCGGCCTGGCGTCGGGCGTTCCTGGCTTCGAGCAGACGTTGTTCGAGTCCGGCCAGCGTCTGCATCTCGATGTCGGCGTCGCCATCGCCGGCGATCAGGCCGGTGCGCTGGCGAAATTCCGTGAGCTGATCCTGCGCGTGCGTGACCTTTGCCTTGAGTTCCGCCAGCTGCGCGCTGTAACGCTCGGCCCGTTCGCTGACCGGCGCAGACGAATTCACATACTCACGATCGGTGTAGACCTCGGCGATCGTGTTGGCGATTTCGGCGGCCTCGGCCGGCGAGTTGGCGGTAAAGCCGATATAGATGAGCTGGCTGCCATTGCGGCCCTGTTCGATCACGAGGTTCTTCTCGATCGCCCGTTCGGCCGCAGCCCGCAGCACGTCGGGGCCGCCTTTGACGCCGGCGATGTATTTCTTGTTCTCGTTCAATTTCAGCTTGTCGACCACCGGCATCAGCACCACGGGACTCGACAACAGTTCGATCTGCGTCGCCAGGTAGCTGCCGAGGAGGGCCAGCGGAAACTCCTTGCCGCCCAGCGGATCGTTGATGTCGTAACTGACCAGCAGCGTGGCCGTCGCGCGGTACGTCTTCGGCTTCAAGATGCCGGCAATTGCGATCAGCACAAAAACCACGGCACCGATTGCCAGGCTCTGTTTCCAGAATGCCCTCAGGATCGCGATGACCTGCTGGATGGAGAGTCCAGGATGAGTATAGTTTTCCGGAATGACCGGCAGCGGGACCGGTGCCTGCGTTGCCACCGCGAGTGCTGGAAGGTTTCGAAGAGCCATCAGAAAATACTTTCCTTGACGCGAATCACGTCTTCCGCCTGCACCGAATCGGTCAGCTTCGGATGGATCGTCTCATACCCGCCGGTGGCGTTGCGCCGTTTGATTTCGATGCGACTGGAACTGCCGCGCCGGGTGATGCCGCCGGCACGCGTCAGCGCCTGGATCACGGTCATGCCGGGATCGAGGCGGTACTGGTTCGGGTTTGTCACTTCGCCATAAACGAAAAACTGCCCGGCGCGCGGGACCAGCAGCGTATCGCCGCCCTCCAAGCGGATCGTTGGCAGCGCGGCCTTGACGTCGGTCAGGCTGTCAAGATTGATTGGCGTGCGCGTGATGTTTCCCTGCGGGTCGGTGTGAAGGAGATAGATCACGCTGGCGCCTTCCACACCCTTGCCGCCGGCCTGCGCGAGCAGATCGAATATGGTCGTGCGCGATTCGACCGGGTAACGCCCGGGTTTGCCAACCTCCCCGAGCACCGAGACCTGCTGACTGTTGCCCTGGACCAGCGTGATCGTGACCTGAGGCTTGACCAGGAATTCGCCGGTCTGTAGCGCCGTTGCGATCTTGGTCGCCGCCTCCGACGGCGACAGCCCGGTGATCGGTGTGGCGCCGATCAAGGGCACGAGAATCGTCCCGTCGTCGGCAATCGTGGTGGTCGTGCCGAGGTCCGGTTTGCCGTAAACCTGCACAGTCACGGTGTCACCGATTCCGAGCTTGACCAACGGCGCCTTGCCAGGTGCGGGCGTCGATTCCGCTTGCGGCTGGGCGACAGGCTGAACGTCCCTGGACGGCAAGTTCGGATTACCGGGCGAAAGGTCCGCAGCGGTCTGGCCATGCGCGAGCGAGACCCCGCCGATCATGATCGCGACGAGCATGCGAACGACGATCCGCGACCCTTGCTTCAAATTGGCAAATCGTCTCGACACGCTTGGCTCCTTGGCGATCATTCCGAATTCCGCGCCGCAGCCGTTTCCGGCGCAGGCGTTTGCAGGTGCCGGCCGGGATTCCAGCCAGATTCGAGCATGCGGAACTTTACAAGAACGGGCGGCGCCCGTCTGTGCGGTATTGCCGTTTCGTGAATGTCGATCTGTAGACTGCATCGAAGCGCGGCATGTCATCGGCGTTCAACGGTGCGCACACCGGATCAATATCTTTCATCGGCGGCACTCCGTTGCCGATCAAGGCATGCCACGCGGTTCGGCCGCTTTCACACCGCGACCGCGGGCGCCACGCAGGATCGCGCCGGCATGGTTGCGCAGTGGCGTTACCGCAAGCATCGCCCGCGACTTCATCGCATCGCGAACCGAGGACCGTCCGGGCCCGGCGGGACTGATTCCGAGCTTGCGCAGGTAATGGTTGCAGCCGCGCGCACGTCCAGCCGCGCGCATGGCATCGGTTTCGAACACGATCGAGTAGGAGATCGATCGCGTCGCACCGGTCTCGACCCAGTGGGGCGCGTTCTGCGGCTGATGCAATCCCTTGCCCGGACCGAGCTGAAAGACGTGCTCGTGCGCAGCGTCGCGGCCGTCGAGGTCGATCTGGCCGATTTCCAGCTTGCCGCGCACGTAGAAACGTTCCAGTTCGATGTCGGATACCACCTTGGGCGAGTAGACGTGATAACGCTTTTGGCCCTCGATCTGCGCGAAGAAGTTGATCTCGGGATCGAAATGAAACGGCGTGATCGTCGCGCCGGAACTGATGAACAATGCCGATTCGAGCCGCTCGACCCGCGCGCCCCGCAGCCCGCCGCACTGGTCGATGACCTGCCGGAACGTTTGTTGCAGCAGTTCGCGGAACTGCGGGTCATGGTCCTCCAGCCGTTTGAGGAGGATGCGGTGCTGCCCCGTCGCGAGTGCGTCCAACGCGGCGAGCGGCGCGAGTTTGCTGAACGGCACCGAGAAGAACCGGGTTCCCGGCGTCGAGGCGCTGCTCGAAACGAAATAATCCTCTGGACAGCGCTCGTATTTCGCCGTGAGTCGACGCAAGGCTTCCGGCGAAAACAGATCGAGCATGTGCAGCTGATGCGTGAACCCGAATGGCTCGCGGTCGAATTCGCGTTCGAAAACCTCATGGCCGAAATGCAAATGCTCGAGGGCTTCTGGACTGGACATGGCTCGCATCCTTGAATAATTGCCCCGGGACGACGTTAGCGGCCTGCGGTGGGGTTGCTGCGTCGATGGTGCAAATCACCCACGCCGCTGAAACAGCAGTCCCGTGAACTGTTTCACGAAACGTTCCGGATGAAACGGAATCATGCAATCCAGATCCTGAACGTCCCAGCGGTCGCGCAGCTCATAGCCGGCGTTTTCGAAATAGGCGATGAATTCGCGCTCGTTGTAGACCTGATTCGGACAGACCGCCGGACCGTAGTTCTGCAGCGTCCAGAAACCCTCACCATTCGTCAACGGCAGCTTGTTCAGAAGGATGTAGCGCGGCTTGCTCGGCAATCGCTCGATCAGGCCCGGAACCGATTCCTCCATGAACTGCAGGGCCCCGGCAGACAGCAGGATATCGGCGGGCGGCGCCGCCTCCAGCCGGTCGACAAAGGCAAGGTCTGCGGCCTGTTCACGCTGCGCGATGAGGCGACCCTGCACAGCGATCTTCGGCACCTCGACGACGGTCCAGCTCGATCCCGCCGGCATCGGCGAGTAGCGACGCAAGGCGTAGTAAGTCAGGCCGACGCTGCCGCCAAAATCGACCAGATGCTGGTTTTCGCCGTAAAGCTTCGACAGCCAGAACAAGACCGGGTAAGTCGAGGGTCGGACCGGGTCGATCTGATCGAGCCAGAGCTGCGACGACACATCGTGATCCCAACCCGCCAACCGCGATGGCGGAATGTGCGCGAACGCTTCGGCAAAACTCCGGTAGATGCCGAAGTGCAGGCCGGTGTGATCGCGACGCGCCATGATCTGTCGTTCGAGAAGCCAGCTGAACGGCGCGATCCGGCCGAGCCATCGGCCCACCGGCAGGCGCGTCAGCACGATCTCCGAGGCCTTGTGGTAGGCACGAATCAACGTCGACGGACTCTGTTCGTTCATGACGGCTCGTGGTTCGGGGAAGGCGACGTGCGCCGATAATCATGAGGTGCAGATCATCGTCGCACCCACAGACCATCATCTACTGGCTCAGGGCAGGAAGCGCACCTTTAGTTCGAGTCCGGTCAACGCGTCGTTGTAACTATTGGTCTCGATGTTGGAAATGCGGTCCTGATAGGTTCCGTAAGCGCGCAGTTGCAGCCAACGCAGGATTTCGTAGCTCACGTTCAAAGTCACCGATTTGTAGCGGTCGCGGCGGCTGCCGTTCGCGTTCGGCGCGCCGGTCAGAGCGGTCGCGGAGAAAGCGCCGTTGGTATATTCAAACGCGGTGCCGACCGTGATGCGGGATGTTGCCTCCCAGTCGACGTTGACGCCACCGCCGGTTTCGACTACCGAATTCGCGCCGGCGTCATAACTCACCACACGCCGGAACACTCTGGCGCCAGCGCTGGTCTTGCCGGTGATCTGACGCTTGTAGCCGATGTTGCCGGTGAATTCGGTGTTTTTGCCGCCCTGCGTCGGATCGTCGCGCGTCGTGACGCCCAC
>JAYWBB010000111.1:0-32337 GCA_043781855.1 Nevskia sp.
ATCAATCAGTTGCCGCACGGCCGTGCGCGACCACAGCGCAAACGGCATCTTCAACTGATCCGGAGTCTTGTCCCCGATCATCCGCTGAAGCTCCCGTTCATGAACTGTAGACAACCAATCTCTCAATCAGTTCTACTATTTGTTTGCCGAGTCAATAAGGTAAGCCCCTGATCGAGGATCCCTCCTCCCTGCCCTTCTCCCGGCAGAGAAGGGTTCAAATACTTTTTCAGAGCATCCCTAGGTTGAGAGACCCCGGAGCCGCGCCCTCGCCCTCGGATTCAAGTCCGTCAGCCGAGGGCGCGGATGGCGATCAGCATCTGATGACCAATTTGCAGATTCTGTTTTCACAACCGGCATCGACATATACGCAAATCCGCAACCGTTCCTTGCACGCGCGAAGGATGATTTCCGCAATCCCGGGTTCCCGCGTCTTGAACGTGTGCCGGTGACCGCAATCGCCGATCACGAATCCTTCGAAGTCGCCTGAACAATCGAAGATCACTTCGCAAACCTTGCCGGTGAATTCGTGCTCGTGGGTCTTGTCGTGGCCCTTGACCGGCACGCCGTTCGGTGACGGAAGAATGCTGGTGGAGTCGCCGCCAAGGCCGTCGATCCGCGCGGCGATGTAGCCGATGTAGCGCTGGAGCACGGGAACCCATCGGTTGGACGGCGCCAATTGTTGCAGGCGCCATTTCATGATCGCGAGGGTGTTCTCTTCGGGGCGGAGCATGACTTCGCCGGTCGTGACCGGGATCTTCACCTGGAAGGTTCCGACCACGTAACGCCAGTTTCGCATCGCCAGCCCCGCCGTCCGGGAGGCCACCAGCACGGCGGCCTCGGCCTCGCCTTCGCCGGCGGCGGTCTTCTTGCGCTTCTTGTCGTTCCCCAAGGCGGCTATGCGCGGCGCCTCGGGGACGTTCGGCACGTCGATCGGCACCCGGCGCGACGCGACGCGGCGGACGATAATGTCGTACTCCTGCCCGGTCGTCACCGTCGTCGGCAGGTCTACCGTGAACAGGCCCGCAAAGTTCTCGCCCGTTCCCGGCGGGATCGGCACGTAAGTGACGCCTCGGGTGACCGTGCAGTCGATGGTGTGGCTGTCGGACGCCGAAAGCAGGTGCGTGCCGTAGAGCCGGTTCGCCAGCTGCAACACCGTCATGGCGTTGACCTGCGGCCAGTAGATGTGGGCGATGCTTCCGACTGGTGTCCTGCGCCAGTCGATCATCAGCTCGTCGGGATAATCGAGCAGCTGGCCGGCCGTCGCCATGAGGACGGGGCTTGGCCGGAGATCGAAGGTCTGCGGTACGCGATGAGTATCGGCCGGCCCGGGATTGTCGGAATGGGTGACCTGCAGGTTTCGCTGCGCGAGCTTGTCGGAGCTCTCCGGACTCATCGTGAGGCCGTTGCCATTGAGGATCGGCGCGTCGTCGTACGCGATCTCGGCCACCATGCAGTGATGCGTGCCCGCCATCACCGCCTGCACCGGCGTGCCGTTGACCTTGTTGTTGCCGTCGTAGACGTTGAGGAAGCAGCCGAAGTAGGCAAAGGCCTGATCGCCGGTTGCGATCGTGATACTGCGGTTGTTGACGCCGTTGGCGCCGTATTCGGGATTCGATGCGTTGGTGAAGTCGGGGCTGTTGCCGGTGGCGAAGAACGGGAACGTGTGGCTGTCGGCCGCCGCCAGCGGCGATTCGGGTCGGCCACCCACGAGGTTGCTGCGGTACGTGCTGCCCGGCAGGAAGTCGGTATCGGCAGTCTGGGTGGACCACATCCGGAAGAACACCTTCACGTTCTGTGCGGCGCCGGCCGGCCCGGCGCTCCCGCGTAGCCGCACCCGGGCGATCGCGAAGTTGTAGTTGGCGAAGACTTTCGGATTGAAGAAATTGCTGAAGTCGAAGGTGAATGGCGTCACCGACGAATCGCCCGTGAATGCCGCCCCCTGTTGCGGGATTACACCCGAGACGAATGGATTGTTCGCACCATCGGTGAAGTGGTTGTTCGGGTCGTTGAGCCAACCGAGCAGGCTCTGGATGTAGCCGTACGCGCCGCCGATGCTGTCGCTGCCGAAGGCCGGCGCCCCGGCAACGGGAGCGTTGTTTTTTCCTGGCGTGGCGGTGAAGACCCGGAGGTCCTGGCTCAGCCAGAAAACGTTGTCCTGTCCCGGGTCGATATTGGTGAAGTAGGGATCGGCGCCGCCCACGAGTTCGAACTCGGTGACGGCCGATGCCCCCGGAAGCGGATTCCCGCCCACTTTGGCCTGCGCGTTGAGTACCTCGATCGCCGGCCCCGTGCCAGGAGCCGGAAAGGCCGCGAGGGTTCCGTTCTGGAAACTGATGTCGAACGGAAAGCGAATGCGCTGCGGGATCCGGGTGTTGGTCGGATCCTCGAACTCCGTTCCGACGGCGTTCTCGACTATGGCGATCTGCGGCAGGTTCCGGAACGGGCCCGTCAGCGTGGGCGCACCGATGCCGAGCGCGTTGAAGTTCTGGATGTTGAAGCCTTCGAGCACCAGCCAGAAGGCGTTGTTGAATGCGCCGTGCGAAGGCGAGCCGATCACATCGGTGACTTCATCGCGGCCGAAGGTGCTCTTGTCCACCCAGAACGAGAGGATGCCGAGCGGAAATGGATTATCGAGATTGCCGGTGGAGATAGTGGCGGTACCGGGGAAGGCGGTATCGACGAGCTGCTTGAAGAACGGGAATGGGTCTGCTGTGTCTCCCGTCAGGTTCCGGTAGACGCCGCCCAGCGTGTTGGCGCCGGCAGCAACGATAGTGTTGACTCCAAAACCGAGCTGGGAAAAAAGATAGTAGATGAATAACAGCGAGCAGCCGGTGATCGCATCGGGTCCATCATCGGTCCGATTGATGTTGTTGACAAAGTCGGCTCGGGCACTGCCGAGCCAGGAATTGCTGTTCTGGAAGCCGGCAGGCGTCGCACCGAGTCCATTCACTGCGAGGAACTGGGCAGCGAGGAAACGGGAGAGACCCTCGCCTTCGCTACCCTCGGTATTCTGTCCGTACCAGCCGAGGCCCTGGGCCCGCATGAACTGCTCCACCATCTCCGCCACCAGCAGATAGCGGACTTGAGTCACAGTGCCATTGGCGGGGTTGATCGTCACCGTCAGGTTGCCGCCGGAAAGACCCCAGCTCGCGCCACCGCCGTTCTGGGTGACATTCACCGGAATCGTGAAGTTGACGTCGAGGGCGATATTGCCAAACCAGCCGCTCATGAGGTTGAAGTCACCCTCGCAGGCAGCGATCGCCTGATTGGTGCGCGCCGGCTCGATGCCACCAGGATTCGCTGCGGTTTGCTGCAGGGAGTCGTCGTACTGCCACCGATAATGAGTGGTAATGCCGCCGTTGGTGAGGCCACTGGTCGTGAATGCCATTTGCAGTTCTCCTGTCTCGTCTCAATCCAATATCGGAGGATTGAGTGTATTGGACGTGAAATACTGACTGGAGCCTAGACCGGCAGCATTCAACTGTCTGTGATCGACCACACATTCTCGACTGGAATTTTTCTCATGGACTAAAAGCAGACTAAAGAGATTGCGCACGAATCAATTTGTCCGGCGTGGCTCACGTGTCGGATTATCACCATCGATCAAAGGAGCGGCGCTCGAATTGTTTCCAGTCAAACATCAAACGACGAGAATGACCGATTACATGGCGCTGATTCGCGGTATCCGTGTGGGTCGAGCCCAGCGGATTGCCATGAAGCTGCCGCTAAAATCCAAGCGGCTTCTACACCATTTCATTCGGCAAAACGGCCCGGCATATTGCAGCGCAATCCGACGTAGCGGAATACGCCGTGGAGCGCTTATCTCTCCAATCTGTCGACCGCGTCCAAGGATGCTCTGGAAAAATACTTGAACCCTTCTCTCTGGGGAGAAGGGCAGGGATGAGGGACTTTCAATCAAGAACTTGCCTGAACTTGAGCCTCCCTCTCCCTACCCTCTCCCGGAGGGAGGGGGTTTTTTCAGAGTTTCCCTAAAGCAAATCCTTCAGCAACTGCAAATCGCGTACGAGCCGCCGGTATCCGTCTTCCCGCGCACCCGCATCGGGAAGTCTCAGCAAATAACTTGGATGCACCGTGGCAAACGCACGCATGCCGCTGTCGAGCGTCTGCCACTGTCCGCGCTCCACAAGAAGCTTGAATTTCGGACCGAACAGGCTCGCTGCCGCCATGCTGCCAAGACAAACGACCGCTTGCGGTTTGATCCGCGTCAGTTCAGCCGCAAGCCACGGGCGGCAGGCCGCCTGCTCGTCCGCGTCGGCACGTTTGTGCAGACGCCACTTGCCGCGTGGCTCGAACTTGAAATGCTTGACCGTGTTCGTGACGTAGAGCTGCGTGCGGTCGATGCCGGCCTCGGCCAATGCACGGTCGAACAGCTTGCCAGCCGGCCCGATGAAAGGCTTGCCGGCGAGGTCTTCCTGATCGCCCGGCTGCTCGCCGATGATCATGACGCGTGCATCTTCGGGCCCCTCCCCGAACACGGTTTGCGTCGCCGGCTTCCAGAGACCGCAATTGCGGCATTCGCGCGCTTGAGCGCGCAGCTCGGCGATATTGCCGGTGCGTGCTACCGCCTGCGCATTGACGCGGCTCGGCGCGGATACGCGCTTGCGTGGCGTCGTCGGTTGCGCTTCGACCATCTCGTGCATCCTCGGCCGTGCATCACGGATCAATCCCTGGATGACCTGCGCCTCAGGCAGATTCTTCCAATACTTGATCGGCATCTCGCTCTTCATCGCGTTAATTTTCAAACGCGCCGGGTTGAAGATGTTCGAGTAATAGGTACGCCAGAGGTCTTCGAGCGCGTCCTCACCTGCGGCATCGGCTTTGACTGCGCCATTGGCAAACGTCAGTTCATCCCCGTTCCAATGCGCCGAGCGGCAGGGCGTCAGGATCGACCATTTCATGCCCGCGAAGCGGCGCACGAAGAACGGCGCAACACGCTCGACGATGTAATGCTCCGGCTCGAACCAGCTCAGGTAGACCGGCTGGCCGTTGGCGACGGCCGGACGCTCGCGAAAGCGCACGAAGGCTTTCATCTTGTGACTGTCGCGACGCACGGCTTTTTCGAATTCGATGGCGCGCGCGACGTCGTCGTCGGTGATCCGTTGCAGCAGGCTGCGCTCGCCTCGCGTGAGCCGCCAGAGAATTCGGTACAGCAGGCCAAAGCGCTGCGGATCGCGGTGGGCAAGTGCGCTACCGGCAAGACTCAGGAATTCGCGCGGCACCGGAAACGCTGCACGCGGCGCGGCTACGATCGCCCCTGCAACCTGCTCGTCGAACAGGCCCGCAGCCTCGTCGGCGAGCGTCCAGGTCACCGCATCGGGTGGCACGTCTTCGCGTAACAGCTCGCGGGCTCGCGTGCGCCATTCGTCGAGGTTGACGCGATCGAGCAGCCAGACCGTGCGCATGTGCGACTCAGGCGAATAGATCGGCCTGACGCGATGGAGTCAGCGCACGTTTCAGGCTCGCGCTTTCGGGCTCCGCACGCGGCCGATGGTCAAGCGTGACGATGAACGGCGCCGCCTTGCGCAGAGGCACGCGCAGCTTCGTCAGATCGGCATAACGCAGCGCTTGATGCCGGCGTAACGCGACGATACGACCCACCGTTTTCACGCCCAGCCCGGGTACGCGCAGCAGTACCTCGCGGGAAGCCTTGTTGATATCGACCGGAAACTGCTCGCGGTTGCGCAGTGCCCAGGCCATCTTGGGATCCACGTCGAGCGCCAGATTTTCCTCGATGCCGAGCGGCGCGATGTCGTCGACCGTGAAGCCGTAGAAGCGCATCAGCCAGTCCGACTGGTACAGACGGTGCTCGCGCACCAGGGGCGGCGCGGTCAGCGGCAGAATCTTCGAGGCGTCCGGAATCGGGCTGAATGCCGAGTAATAAACCCGCTTGAGCCGATAGTTCGCGTAAAGATTGCTGCTCGCTTCGAGCACGACACGGTCGCTCGCGGCATCCGCGCCGACGATCATCTGCGTGCTCTGCCCGGCCGGCGCAAAGCGGGGTGTCGTGCGCGCTCGGGTCCTGTCTTCCTTGTTCTCATCGATGGCGAGCCGCAGCCGACCCATCGCACTGCGGATGTCGTGCAGGTTTTTCTCTGGCGCCAGCCGTTCGAGGCCGGCCTCGGTCGGCAGCTCGATATTGATGCTGAGACGGTCGGCCCATCGGCCTGCTTCGGTGATCAACTCCGGTGACGCGTCCGGAATGGTCTTCAGATGGATATACCCCCGGAAGAAGTGCTCTGTCCGCAAACTCTTTGCGACGCGCACGAGCTGCTCCATCGTGTAATCCGGATTCTGGATGATGCCACTCGATAGAAACAGGCCCTCGATGTAATTCCGCCGGTAGAAGTTCAGTGTCAGATCGACGACCTCTTCGGGCGTGAAGCGCGCGCGCTGCACATTGCTCGTGCGGCGGTTGACGCAGTACGCGCAGTCGTAAACGCAAAAATTTGTCAGCAGAATTTTCAGCAACGAGATGCAGCGCCCGTCCGGCGCATAGGCATGGCAGATTCCCATGCCCTCGGTGGACCCGATTCCGCCACGGTCCTTGTTCGCGAGCGAGTTGCGCTTGTCGCTGCCGCTCGATGCGCAGGACGCATCGTACTTTGCCGCGTCCGCAAGGATCGCGAGCTTCTCGTGCAATTTCATGATTCAAAGGTATAGCGTTCCGCCCGGATTACAACCGGTATTTGCCGCACGGGATGAGCTTGCCTGCAAAGATTTTGAGTCCGCGGATCGAGGTCCAGGATCGGTGCCAGCGTTCTTTCTTTTTTCTGCGTTAACGTTCCGCCGGCATGACGGTCATCTTCTCCGAGACGCTCGCCAGAATTTTCTGCAACTTGCCGAAGTCGGCAGGCTTGACCAGATGGTGATCGAACCCGGCCTCTTGCGAACGCTGCCGGTCCGTCTCGCGTCCATACCCGGTCATGGCGACCAGCACGATGTTCTTGAGCTCGGGTTCCTGACGAATCCGCTTCGCCACCTCGTAACCGTCGAGATCTGGCAAGCCGATGTCCAACAGCACCATGTCGGGTTGGTAGTCGATGGCGGCTGCCAGTGCGGTCGGGCCGTCGTAAGCCATACGAGCCTCATGCCCGGAAATTTCCAGCAGCATCGCCAGGCTCTGAGCCGCATCGACGTTGTCGTCCACGACCAGCACCCGACAGAATTTTCCGGACGTCCGGACCGTTTCGACGGCAGGCGGTGGCGACGGCAGCATCGAAGTCAGCATCATCGGCAGACGCACGACGAATTCGCTGCCCTGCCCCAGGACGCTGTAAACCTCGACGGTCCCGCCGTGCAATTCCACCAGTCGTTGCACCAGGCACAGGCCGATGCCCAAGCCGCCTTGCGAACGGTCGAGCGAGCGTTGCGCCTGCGTGAACAAATCGAAGATGTGGGGCAGAAGTTCGGGCGCGATGCCGATACCCGTATCTCGCACCCGCAGCACCGGCGCACCGCCCTCCAGCTGGACGGTCAGCCCGATGTTCCCGCCCACTCCGGTGTATTTGGCGGCGTTGGTGAGCAGGTTCACCACCACCTGTTCCAGCCGGGCTGCGTCGGCATAGACCCAGACCGGTTGCGGTGGCATCGACACCGTGAGTTCATGCCTGTGGTGCTTGATGTGCGGGCGCGCCGTCTCCACCGCCCGTTCGACGATACTGCTCAAAACGATCTGCTCCTGGCGAAGCTGAACCCTGCCGGTGGTGATGCGGGAGATTTCCAGCAGGTCATCGACGAGATGGTTCAGTTGCCCCACCTGACGCTCGATGATGCTGTGCGCTTGCTGCTGGAGTGGGTTTTCGTTCTTCTGTAAACGCAGGAGTTGCAAGGCGTTGGCGATGGGCGCAAGCGGGTTGCGGAGTTCATGACTGAGCATGGCCAGGAACTCGTCCTTGCGGCGGTCCACCTCGACCAGCGCTTTCGCCTGTTCCTGCGTCGTCCGCGTCAGGCGACTGCGTTCGGTGATGTCGTAAAAGCAATTCAATACGCCGGTAATTTCACCCCGGGTATTTTTCAGCGGAATAATATTGGCGATGACATTGATGCGTGAGCCGTCGGGCCGCCCGATGACGATTTCGAAATTATCCGCCAATGGAATTTCACCCCTCAGCACTTTGCTCATCGGAGTATCGGCGAAGGGTAAAAACGTGCCATCGGGAAGATAAAATGAAGACCCGAAGCGGAACTGTTCGTCGCTCTCCCCCGACTTCGGTGCCCGCCCCCATAAATGCGCCGCGACGCCGTTGCATTCCTTGATCGCTCCCGTGACGTCAAAGGAATACATTCCGATCGGCCCCCGGTCGAACAGGATGCGGAAACGCGTTTCGCTTTCGCGCAACTCGTCGTCCGCGTTAATGCGTTCGGTGATGTTGGTGAAAATGAGGGCAATCTTTCGGCTGGCCGGTTCGCCGACTCGGAAGGCGTAGACATCGAACCAGCGACCATTCAACGTTTTTGAATCATTTACAAAGCGAACCGGTTCGCCCGTCAGGGCGACTTTGCCGTAAATCTCGAACCAACTCGCCTCGAAATCCGGGATCAACTCGAGCATCCGTTTCCCCGCTGCTCCGCGCAATCCGCTCTGCTTCTCGAAAGAAGGGTTTACTTCCAGAAAGCGGTAGTCGACTGGCTTTTCATCTTTGTCGAAAATCACTTCGATGACGCAAAAACCCTCGTCTATCGAATTGAACAACGTTCGATAGCGCTCCTCGCTGTCGCGGATTTTGTTCTGCGCCAAAACGCGCTCGGAGATGTCGCGGAAGTAGCAGACCACGCCGTTGCCACCCTCTGGAAGCGGGATGCGGTGAATCTGCCACTCGTAGTACTCGATGCCTGCGCGATCAGCGCGCTGCTCGGCCTCTTCAGCAACGATGCAAGATTCTCCGGTTTCGAGCGTGTGGCGAAATCGTTGGGCGATTTCATCGGCCTTCGCTCCCGTCCAAAGGATGTGCAGTACGTCGTCCAGGTTCCGGCCAATCAGGTCGGGAATATCTCCGAAGGCCGGGAGCGCGGTGGGGTTCACGTGCCGAAGGCGGAAGTCTCCATCGATCAGGTAAACGCCGACCGGCGCCTGGTTAAGTAGGGCCTCGAACTGGGCGGTGCGTTGGCGCAACGCTTCCTTGGCTTGCCTGCGCGCGGTAATGTCTTTGAAGACAATCGCGATACGAAGGCGACCTTCCTGCTCGACCCGAACGGCGTTGAGTTCCAGCACGCGCGTGGCCTGTGTGCGGGACACGATGATCTGTTCAAACCGTATCGGCTCGCCGGTTCTGAACAGGGTCATGTAAGTGCGATACCAGTCTTCGGTTATATCCGGAAACACGTCCCGGGTGGTTTTCCCGACCACGTCGTTCTCGCCGGATTGCGTCCCGAATGCCGGGTTGGCTTCGATATAGAGAAAATTCGGCGGCGCGCCGGCTGCGCCTGCAACCTGCTCGATGATACAAAAGCCGTCTTCCATTGATTCGAACAGGGTGCGATAGCGTAATTCGCTCACTCGCAAAGCTTCTTCAGCGCGGAGGCGTTCCAATCGCGTCCAGATGCGCGCGGTCAGTTCGCGCGCCAGCTCGATTTCATCCTCGCGCCAGTCATAGGGCTCGGAATGATAGAAGCACAGTGAAAAGCACCATCGTCCGTCGCGGACGAGCGGGACACAGATGAACGAAGCGATTTTGAGCGCCGCGAATTGTTCCGGGCCCGTGCGCGAGTCCGTACCCGTATCGCGCACCACGATGATTTGTCCCGCACGAGCCATTCGTATGAATTCAGCCCCGACAAAATCTGCGAGACGATGAAAACCGACCAGGCCCGGCACATCTGGCCGATGCCAGTCATGGAAGATAACCACCTCCTCCCCCGCTTCATTGATCTCGACGAACGCACACAGCGAGAGTTGCAGATAGGCGGCCATTTTTGCGCCGATGGTCCGCGTCATTTCTTCCACGTTCGTCCAGCTCACGAGATCCTGGCTGATCGAGGCCAGAAACTCGAGATTCATTTCCGCCCGCCTGCGCTGGGTCACATCACGCGAAATGGCGAGCAGACGCGCGGGCTTGCCGTCCGCGTTGAGAATCGGCGAAACACTCACTTCCCACCACCTGGGTTCACCGTGAAGCGTGCGGAAAAAGCCAACGAACTTTCCTTCCCTGCCCCGTGCCGCCATTGCGGCGGCCGCTTCCGCCGCCTGACGATCCCCGCCTTTCCAGAACTCGATCCACGATGTGTTCAAATACGGCCGGATGTCTTCGATGCCGAGCAATTTCTGCCCGTTGTGCATGGACAGCAGATTGCCATCGAGATCGAGCACCTTGATGCAGTCCGGGCTGCTATCGATGATGCTGCGGTTGAACGCTTCGCTTCGGCGCAGCGCGTCCTCGGTCTGCATGCGCTCGGTCAGGTCGTAGAAATAGCAGACCACGCCGAATTGCCCGTCGGGAAGCGTGATGCGCTCAATCCGCCAGTCGTAGGACTCGGCGTCGGCGATGTCGCCTCGCGGTTGCTGGGAATTCGGCGCGACGAACGGCTCGCCGGTTTTCAACGTATGGCGGAAGTGGGCGATTGCCGCGCTGGCGAAGGGCTCGGCCCAAATCGTCCGTATGACTTCTTCGAAGTCGCGGCCGATCAGCGGACGGACGTTACTGAACACCCGCTGCGAGCCGCTACTGACTTGCCGCAGACGAAACTGCGCATCCACGACATAGATGCCGAAAGGCGCGTTCTCGATCAGATTGAAGAACGTGTCGTGGTTGTTGCGCAACTGCTGCTCTGCCTGCTTGCGCTTGGTGATGTCAGTCACCGTTCCGTCGAAGGTCGCGAGCTTCCGTACCTTCCCTGTTCGGGTGAACTTAATGCGAGCCTTGGCGAACACCCAGCGGACGGTTCCGTCCGGGTGAACCACCCGGTATTCGGTGCTGTAGGGAACGGGGTCGTCGGGCCGGGTTGCCGCCGCCATCGCGTCAAGTACCTGCGCGCGGTCGTCGACATGGACGGCGGCGATTGCCTGCTGGTGGTCGATGCACTCGCCGGCGAAACCGAAAATGGTCCGGAAGCGCTCGTCCGTCGTCATGGCGTTGGTCACAAGGTCGATATTGAACGTCCCGAGTTCGGCTGAGTCGAGCGCCAGCCGGGCCCGTTCATTACTCGTTTGCAACGCCTCCAAAACCTGTTTCCGTTCGGTGATGTCGAGGTTGGTGGCAAAGGAGTTCAGCGGCTTGCCATCGGGGCCGAGCTGAACGGACCAGCGGCTCTCGATCCAGCGCTCGATCCCGTCGTCGCCGAGCACCCGGAACTCGATTTTGCCGACGGGATCGCCACCGGTGAATTGCCGGATCGCAGCCTCCAGCCGCTGGCGGTCGTGAGGTACGACATGTTCGAGTAGAACCCGGATGCCCGCTGCCACATCGGCTTCCTGCTCGGGCGGTGGGCGGTAACCCATCACCCTCGCATAGTTCTCCGCCGTCCACGCGCGGCCGCGGGCGAGGTCCACCTCGACGTAGGTCAGCCGGGCCGATTCCATGGCGTAGCGCAGACGCCATTCGTTCTCGTGTCCACGCTCGAACAGCGCGCGCGCGCGCTCTTCGCTCGCCCGCAATTCCGTGTTGAGTTTTTCCATCGCCTGATGCGACAGGTCCTCATCATCCATCAGGCTGACCGCGATGCGGCGCTGCGCGACAGCATTCAGGGATTTCACCGTTTGATACGCCGCCGATGCAAACCGTCCGAGACTTTCGAGTTGCCGGAGATCCTCGGCGTCGAACTTGTGGTGCTGGTCGTGGGTGATCGCCCAGATCGTGCCAACCGCTTTGCCTTCGACGTAAAAGGGAACGAGCAGGCACTCTTCGATCAGAGGCGTAACTGGCGCGAAATAGGCGTAACGCCGTTCGAAGTGCTTGAACAACAGCGGGGCTTTGCAATCGAGGGCGTCGCCGCAGGGGCCGAAATCGCGCGGCGTGCCCCCGCCGATATGCGGTTGCCAGGCACCGGCAATGGCCGGCCAGATGAAATTCTTCTCGTCCTGGGTCAGCAGGCTGATGCCCGCGGAGCCAGCCTTGAAGCTCTCCAGGATGGTGTCGGCCAGCGTCTGGAGAATGCTGCGCGGCGAGTCGGCCAGCGCCTGAGCCAGCTTCACCAACGCGCGGTTTTCGGTCGCGTAATCCGGCACACGGGCCGGACGGCGAGCCAATTCGCCCGTACAGACGACCGCTTCCAGCGGCAGAATATTCTTGCCGGAAGGCACTTTATCGGTTTGCTGGCGACGATCCGTCATGCCGCCCTGCAATCCGAACTTGTTTTCACCATTGCTGGAGGCCTTTTTGAACGGGAAGCGGTTGCGCGTGGATATGACATCGAAAACGTCGCATCGGCCCAAACGATTTTTCGATCAACGAAACACGGGACTTCCGGGGGCGCGGTCCTGGAGAGAGGTAGAGCTCGAAGTGCCGCAAACGGCACAGCGACCTGTCGAATGAGTTTGCTCTCATTCTGAGCGCTCGGACAGATCGAATCGCCGAGATACCCCGGCCGTTGTCGGCGACGCAGCCGAACTCTTTAGTCATGCAGGCCGGGTCTTTCTAGTCGGCGCTGTCTCGCGGCTGGTCGATCGTTCGCTGCGCCTCCTGCCTGAAAGGGATCGTGACCCAGTGGTGCGTGCATTCCCGGCCTGACCGATAATCCGCCGGTTCCCGCGAAAAACGATCGCATCGACGCATGGCGCGCAAACCCGCACAGCAGCAGTTCGACACGCGCAAGGCAATCCAGGACAGTGCCTTCGACCTGTTCGGCCGCTATGGCTACGACGGCGTCTCGATCGGCGACATCGCCACGGCGGCCAGCCTCAGCAGAGGTGCGCTGTACTGGCATTACGCGAGCAAGGAAGCGCTCTATCTCGACTGCCTGAATCGCCTGCACGCGCTGTTCGACACCTTTGTTTTCTCGCCCATGAAGTCGGACCCGGACCCGGTGCAGGGCGTGCTCGCGCTGTTCAGCGGCATCGCGCGGCTTCTGCAGGAGCCGCTGGTCGAGAACGGCATTGCCGGCTTCTGGCTGGTGCCGGCCGGGCCGGAAACGGTCGTACTCGAAGCCGCGCAGCGCGCCTTCGAGCTGCGCTCGAAGCAAGTCATCCAGGACGTGCTCGCAGGTGGCATCGCGCAGGGCCGCTTCGATCTCGGCGACGATCTCGAAGACATGTCGCGCGCGATCATCTCGGTGGTCGAGGCGGTGGTGCTGCCGCTGCGGCACCAGACGCGGGAGGAAGTGCGACGCACGCTCGGCGTGCTCGCGCGAACGTTGTTCCGGGCTTACGACAAGAGCGGCCTGCTGCCGCAGTTTCAGACCGACATTTGACGAGGCTGCGCCCATGACCATCTTCGAAACCGCAAGGCTGATCCTGCGCCGGGCCGATCTCGACGATGCCGAGTTCGTTCTCGATCTGCTCAACGATCCGGCGTTCCTGCGCCACATCGGCGACAAGGGCGTGCGCACGCTCGAAGAGGCTCGCGACTATCTCCGGAAAGGGCCGCTGAAAAGCTACGAGCGCTTCGGTTTCGGTCTCTGGCTGGCGGTGCTGAAAGCGGGCGGCACGACCATCGGCCTCTGCGGCCTGGTCCGGCGCGATACGCTCGACGATGTCGATATCGGCTTCGCGTTCCTGCCGCAGTTCCGCAGCCAGGGTTATGCCTTCGAGGCGGCCGAGGCTTCGCTGGCGCATGGCCGGGCGGTACTCGGACTCGCACGCATCGTCGCCATCGTATCGCCGGACAACAGCGGCTCGATCCGCGTGCTGGAGAAGATCGGGCTGCGCTTCGAGCGGATGATCCGCCTCTCGAGCGACGAGCCCGAGATCAAGCTGTTTTCGTAATCGCAGGGCGCTGCTCCGTCCGGTCCCAAACCGGCACACTTCGCGACTTACCCCTTGGGAGATTCAGGCAATGGCAATGGACGTGGTCGACTACACGCTGTACGGCAGGGACATGCAGTTCGTCGAGATCGAACTCGATCCGGGCGAGGCCGCAGTCGGCGAAGCCGGCGCGATGATGTACATGGAAGACGGCATCGCGATGGACACCATTTTCGGTGATGGCTCCGGCGCAAAGAACGGGTTCTGGGGCGCGCTTGCTGGCGCCGGCCGGCGTCTGGTGACGGGCGAGAGCCTGTTCACGACCGTGTTCAGCAACCAGAGTCAGGGCAAGAAGAAAATCGCGTTCGCGGCGCCCTACCCCGGCACCATCGTGCCGGTGTTTCTACCGGATGTCGGCGGCACGCTGATCTGCCAGAAGGATTCCTTCCTCTGCGCCGCCAAAGGTGTCGCGCTCGGTATCGCGTTCCAGAAGCGGCTGGGTGTGGGCCTGTTCGGGGGCGAAGGTTTCATCATGCAGAAGCTCGACGGCGACGGCCTCGCCTTCGTGCATGCCGGCGGCACGCTGCACGAGCGCACGCTGGCGCCGGGCGAGATTCTGCGCGTTGACACCGGCTGTATTGTCGCGCTGCAGCCGAGCGTGAACTTCGACATCCAGTACGTCGGCAAGCTCAAGTCGGCGCTGTTCTCCGGCGAAGGTCTGTTCTACGCAACGCTCACCGGCCCCGGCCGCGTGTGGCTGCAATCGCTGCCGCTGTCGCGCATGGCCAATCGCATCGTCATGGCCGCTCCAGCACTGGGCGGACGCTCGCGCGACGAAGGCTCAGTGCTGGGCGGCGGCGTGCTCGGCGGCGGCTTGATCGGCGGACTGCGGGGTGGCGACGAGTGATCCAGGGACTTCGGCTGCCGATGTTTTTTGCAAAAAAAAGCCGACACACCAGGCGTGAACTTTCGAGCGGGGGGAGCAGGCGTGAACGAAGGCAACTGGACCTCGCGGCTCGCGCTGCGCTGCTGCGACTGGTCGGAACGGTGGTTTCCCGACGCCTATATCTTCGCGGTGCTCGCGGTGCTGCTCGTTGCGCTGGCGACGATGTTCGCAGGCGCAACGCCGGGCGCGACGGCGAAAGCTTTCGGTGATGGCTTCTGGAGCCTGATCCCGTTCACGATGCAGATGTGCTTCGTCCTGATCGGCGGCCATGTCGTCGCCAGCTCACCGCCACTCGCGCATCTGATCGAACGCCTGGCGCGGATTCCGCGCAGCGGCCGTGGCGCGGTCGGAATGGTCGCCGTAGTCGGCATGATGCTGTCGCTGATCCACTGGGGCCTCGGGCTGGTGGTCGGCGGTCTGCTGGTGCGTGCACTGGGTCGGCGTACCGAGCTGGCGATGGACTACCGCGCGGCCTCGGCCGCCGCCTATCTCGGGCTCGGCGCAGTCTGGGCGATGGGGCTGTCGTCCTCGGCCGCGCAGTTGCAGGCGAATCCGTCGAGCATGAGCCCGGAGCTGCTCGCGATCACCGGCGTCATTCCATTTGGCGAGACCATTTTCCTCTGGCAGTCGATGCTGCTGACTGCGGTGGTCATGGTCCTGTCGACGCTGATCGCCTACTACACCGCGCCGGATACGGCGCATGCGCGCACCGCGCCGAATCTCGGCATCGATACTCAGCTGAACGAGTACACACTGTCGGCGCGCACGCGGCCCGGCGAGTGGCTGGAACGCAGTCCAGTCCTGAATCTCGCGCTGTTCGCGCTCGGCGCCGGCTGGCTCGTTCGCGAGTTCGCGACCAAGGGCTTCGTCGGCGCCATCGCCAGCCTCAACACGTACAACTTCGTGTTCCTGATGCTGGGCCTGTTGCTGCAATGGCGGCCACGCCGGTTTCTGGACGTGGTCTACGCCGCAGTGCCATCGACGGCCGGCATCCTCGTGCAGTATCCGCTGTACGCCGGACTCGCCGGCATGCTGACCGGCGCGAAGGCCGCCGACGGTGCCAGCGTGGCGCAACATCTCTCGCATTTCTTCGCGAGCGTAGCGACCGGCGACAGCTTTCCGCTGGTGATCGGCAGCTATTCCGCCGTGCTCGGTTTCTTCGTTCCCTCCGGTGGCGGCAAGTGGCTGATCGAGGCGCCGTACGTGATGCAGACGGCGAACGAACTGAAGGTTCACCTCGGCTGGGCGGTGCAGATCTACAACGCCGCCGAGGCGATCCCGAACCTGATCAACCCGCTGTTCATGCTGCCGCTGCTCGCCATCGTGGGACTGAAGACCCGCGACATCGTCGGCTATACCTTCCTGCAGTTCGTCGTGCATCTGCCGGTGGTGCTGTTTCTGCTGTGGCTGCTGGCGCAGACGCTGACCTATCACGCGCCGGTGATGCCGGGGCATTGAATCCGAAAGCGCTCCGCTAGAATCGGCGCAATGAGGAAAAGCCGCCCGCGAATCGGAAGGAACCATTGAGCAGCACAGCGGACAGCATTCTGCGCCGCGTGATTCCGCTGATCTACGCGCGACGCGGGTTGAGCTTCGGCCTGCTGATGCTGGTCACGGTTTTTCTCGGCTGGCATGCGCTGAAACTCAAGCCCGATGCCGGTTTCGAGAAACTGATTCCGCTCGATCATCCTTACATGAAGGTTCTCAAGCAGTACGAGAAGTCTTTTGGCGGCGCAAACCTCGTCGACATCGTGCTGCTTCGCCACGATGGCGACATCTACGATCCCGCCTATCTCGACAAGCTGAAGAAGCTGACCGATGCAACCTTCTTCCTGCCGGGTGTGGATCGCGCGCGCGTGTCTTCGCTGTTCACGCCGGACCTGACCTATCTCGAAGTCGTCGAGAACGGCATCAACCTCGGCAGCGTCGTGCCGCGCAATTTCGCGGCCACGCCGGAGATGATGCAGACGGTGCGCGAGCACGTCGCGAAGGCCGGCATCATCGGCCGCTACGTTTCGGCGGACCAGCACGGCGCGACGATCACTGCCGAGTTGCTCGAACAGCACCCCGTCACCGGCGCCAAGCTCGACTATCACCGGCTCGCGAACCAGATCGAGGACCAGTTGCGCGGGCGCATCGAAAACCCGCAGATGATCGAGTACCGGCTGAAGAACGAGCATCCGCCCTACAAGGCCGGCGATGTGGTCTGGCGCGGCTATGCCGATTACGGCTGGCGGCTGCGCTTCCAGACCTTCGAGGCCGGGCAGGCGGATAACGACGGCGAGCCGATCCTCGTTTCCGGCCGCGACGTGACCACGACCATGGTCGAAAATCCGGACTACTCGCCGGATCTCTCAGTACACATCATCGGCTTCGCGAAAGTCATCGGCGACGTGACCGACGCGAGCCTCGAGGTGATCGGCTGGTTCTTCATCGCGATTGCGCTGATGACCGCACTGCTGTGGCTGTTTTGCGGCTCGCTGAAACTCTCGCTGCTGCCGCTGTCGGCCGCCGTCACGGCGGTGATCTGGGAATTGGGCCTGTTGCAGCTTGCCGGCTTCGGGCTCGATCCTTTCGCGATTCTCGTGCCGTTCCTGATTCTCTCGATCGGCGTCAGTCACGGTGTGCAGTACATCAACGGCTGGGGCTTCGAGGTTGCGACCAACGGACTCAACGCCTTCGATGCCTCGGTCGCGACGTTCCGCCGGTTGTTCCTGCCCGGCACGGTCGCGATCCTGACCAACGTCATCGGCTTCGCGACACTGATGTTCATCCACATCGACATCGTGCGCGAGATGGCGTTGAACGCAGCGATGGGCATGGCAGCGGTGATCGTGACCAACAAGATCATGCTGCCGATTGCGCTGACCTGGATCAATCTCAAGGACCTTGAGTGCTACCACCGAGAGCAATGCGCTCGCGACGCTGCGGGTGCAAAACTCTGGACGCGGATTGCCGCGATCACCGAACGGCGCAACGCACTGCCGGTGCTCGCCGTCGCCACCATGGCGCTGGCCTGGTCGCTGTGGATGTATCCGAAGCTGACCATTGGCGACTCCCAGGCCGGCGTGCCGGAACTGCGCCCCGACGGCCGTTACAACCGCGACTCGGCCGTGGTCGTCGATCACTTCGCGATCGGCGTCGACCTGCTGAAGGTCATCGCCGAGACGAAGACTTACGGCTGTCTCGACGGCATGGCCATGGACGCGATCGATCGCTACACCTGGCACATGCAGAACACGCCCGGCGTGCAGTCGGCGACCTCGCTGCCGACGGCTGCACGCCAGACGCGGGCACTGATGATGGAAGGGTCGCCGAAGTGGCAGGCACTGTCGCGGGTTGATGGCGTGCTGTCAGCACTCGTCAGTCGTGTTCCATCCTCGGCCGGCTTGCAGAACGGCGACTGCTCGCGCATGCCGGTGCTGATCTTCACCGCAGACCACCGCGCCGAAACGATCACGCGCATCACCGACGCGACGAAGCAGTTCAATGCCGAGATCAGGGATTCCGGCGTCAATCTCGCGCTGGCCTCGGGCAATGTCGGCGTCATGGCGGCGACCAACGAGGAAATCAAGGCGCGCGAAATCGTCGTGATCGTCTGGGTCCATCTGACCTTGCTGATCTTCGTCTGGATTTCGTTCCGCTCCGTGGCCAGCGTGATCTGCATCATCACGCCGCTGGTGCTTTGTTCGCTGCTGACCTACGCCTTCATGGCCGCAGTTGGCATCGGCATGAAGAGCGCCACGCTGCCGGTAGCTGCGTTCGGCGTCGGCATCGGTGTCGACGACGGTATCTATCTCTGGGGCGCGCTGACCGCATCGCTCGGCTGCGGCGCGACGCTGCGCGAAGCCTTCCGCAGTGCGCTGCGCGCCGCCGGCAAGGCGACGACGTTCACCTCGCTGGCGCTGATCGTCAGCGTCGGCACCTGGCTGTTCTCGGGGCTGCAATTCCAGGCCGACATGGGCCTCTTGCTGCTGTTCATGTTCACGACCAATCTGCTCGGTGCGATCCTGATGATGCCGGCGCTGGGCTGGCTGTGCAGCCGCTTCGCACCGATCGAATGCCGTGCCGGTTTCCTGCATTGATGGCCACCGACACGATCACCGTCGGCCAGCGTTTGCGCTCGATCTTCAGCGGCTCGATCGGCAATCTGGTGGAGTATTACGACTGGTACGCGTACTCGGCTTTCGCACTGTATTTCTCGAAGGTGTTCTTCCCGAATCAGAACCCCACTGCGCAGTTGCTGAATACAGCCGGCGTGTTCGCGCTCGGCTTTTTCATGCGGCCCATCGGCGGCTGGCTCATGGGCACGTATGCGGACCGGCGTGGACGCAAGGCGGCGCTAACGTTATCGGTCACGCTGATGTGTCTGGGCTCGCTGGCGATCGCGGTGACGCCGGGCTACGCGGCAATCGGCGTCGGCGCGCCGCTCATTCTCGTGCTCGCACGCATGCTGCAAGGCTTGAGCCTCGGCGGCGAATACGGCATCTCGGCGACTTATCTCAGCGAGATTGCGACGAAGGAGCGTCGGGGTTTTTATTCGAGCTTCCAGTACGTGACGCTGATACTGGGGCAGCTCCTGGCGCTGCTGTTGCTGGTTGTACTGCAACGGTTTCTGCTGACCCCCGCCCAGCTCGACGCCTGGGGCTGGCGCATCCCGTTCTTCGTCGGCGGCGCGCTGTCGGTGATCGCGGTCTGGCTGCGCCGCGCGATGAACGAAACCGCGTCGTTCGAACAGCATCAGCGCGCGCAGCCCAAGGCGGGCGGCCTGCGTGTGCTGCTGCAACACCCGCGAGAAGTGCTGACCGTTGTCGGGCTGACCATGGGCGGCACGCTGGCGTTCTATACGTTCACGACCTACATGCAGAAATTCCTGGTCAATACCGGTGGCTACACGAAAGACGACGCGACGCTGCTCTCGGCGGCCACGCTGTTCGTCTATATGCTCTTGCAGCCGGTGGTCGGCGCGCTGTCGGACCGCGTCGGGCGCCGGCCGGTGCTGATCACGTTCGGCGTGCTCGGCACGCTGTGCACGGTGCCGATCTTCCAGCGGCTCAGCCTCGGCGGCAGTGCCGTCGAAGCCTTTCTGCTGATCCTTGCCGGGCTCGTCATCGTCAGCGGTTACACGGCCGTCAACGCAGTGGTAAAGGCCGAGCTGTTTCCGGTGCAGATTCGCGCGCTCGGCGTAGGCTTGCCGTATGCGGTCACCGTCTCGCTGTTCGGCGGCACGGCAGAAGTCCTGGCACTGTGGTTCAAGAACAGCGGCCACGAAGAACGTTTTTACTGGTATGTCAGCGCCTGTATCTTCTGTTCGCTGCTGGTCTACGTCGTCACGCCGGATACGCAAAAGCATTCGCGCATCGATCGCGAATGAAGTCGGTCCGAAGTTTAATGACTCGATCCTGTTTGGAGTATCGATTTTGGGAGTTCAAGCATGAAAAGAATTCTGCTGACAGCGACGCTTATCTTCGCCGGCGCCCGGGCGCTGGCGATGGTCTCTGCCGAGGAAGCCGCGCAGCTCGGTGCGCTGCTGACGCCGATCGGTGCCGAGAAAGCTGGCAACAAGGAGGGCACGATCCCGGCCTGGGAGGGCGGCTTGCCGCAGACCGACGCACCACGCGACAGCAATCCCTTCGCGGCCGACCAGGCACTTCATACGATCACTGCTGCCAACTACAAGCAATACGAGGGGCAGCTGGCGGAAGGCTACAAGGCGTTGTTCCGGACCTTTCCGGACTACCAGATGATTGTCTATCCGTCGCGCCGCTCGGCGTCCTATCCGCCATGGTTCTACGACGCGACGAAGAAGAATGCGACGAGTGTCGAGCTGACCAATGACGGCTATGGATTCTCCGGCGCCGCGCAGGGTTATCCATTCCCCATTCCGAAAACCGGCACCGAAGTGATGTGGAATCACATCATGCGTTACAACACCCGAGGCTACCGCGGTTACATCAGCGCGGCGCCAACCGCAGCCGACGGTGACTTCACTCCAGAGCGCAGCTATCTCGAGTTCTCTTATGTCTACAACAATCCGAAAACCACACTGGAGACATTGAAGAACCAGAATCTCTACGCGATGATCAAGACCATCTCGCCACCGAACAAGGCGGGCACGGCGGACCTGCTGCACGTGCCGATCGATCGCATCAAGGAACAGACCGGCATCTGGGAATACAACCCGTCGTTCAGCCGTGCGCGGCGCATCGGTGAGGTCGGTTACGACAATCCGCTGTTCGACGGCCTGATGACGCATGACCAGATCGACATGTTCAACGGCCCCTTCGACCGCTACACGGTCAAGCTGATAGGCAAGAAGGAAATGCTGGTGCCGTATAACGCTTACGAGCTTTACAGCTCCAAATACAAATATCGCGACATCATCAAAAAAGGCCACATCAACCAGGATCTCGCGCGCTACGAACTGCACCGGGTCTGGGTCATGGAGGCCCAGCTGAAGCCCGGCTTCAACCATATCTACAAGAAACGGGTCTTCTATCTCGACGAAGACAGCTGGCTGGTGCTCGCCCAGGACATCTACGATGCCCGCAACCAGTTCTGGCGCTTCTCCGAGGCGCATGCGATCTGCTTCGCGAATGTGCCGGTCGTGGTCAACGGCGTGCAGATCCATTACGACTTGCAGTCGCGCCGCTATGTGGCGCTGAACCTCACGAACGAGGAGAGCCGGCAAATCGAATATGACTGGGAAAAGGACATTGGCTATTTCTCGCCCCAGCAACTCCAGAAATTCGCGACGGGAGGCAAGTGACGCTCACGTCTTCATCCTGGGCAGCCAATCAACGAAAATCGGTATCCAGCATCGTCGAGAACGCGGCGTCTGCGGTTCGGGATCACTTACTGCGCGTCATGAAAAATAACGCCCGCCACATGGCGCTGTCCTGAACGGACTTCACTGACGCCATGCCGGAGCTTGACGCGATAACAGCCGCGCGTGCCCTGCACCGGCCGCTGGTTGACCGCGAAGATCACGGCATCGCCCTGCCCCAGCGGCACCACCGAAGGCCGCGACTGCATGCGCGGACGCTGCTCGGTCAGGACGAATTCGCCGCCGGTGAAATCCTCGCCAGGTGCCGACAGCAAAATCGCGAGTTGCAGTGGAAACACCTGCTCGCCGTAAAGGTCCTGATGCAGACAGTTGTAGTCGCCGGGACCGTATTGCAGCAGCAAGGGCGTCGGACGCGTCTGGCCGGCGTGGTGACAGCGCAGCAGGTACTCCGCGTGTGTGGCCAGATAGCGGTCCTCGATAGTCATCGCTGCGTTCCAGCGGTTCGCGATGGTGGCGAGCTGGGGAAAGAATGCATTGCGCAATTCGCCAATCGGCTCCGGCAGTGGGTATGCGAAGTACTGGTACTCGCCGCGCCCGTAGCCGTGGCGCGCCATGACCACGCGGCTGCGGAACTGCGCCGGATCCCGATAGAGCGCGGCCAGCGCGCGGCTCGCGGTCTTCGTCAGCAGGCTTTCGATGACCGCATAACCGCGTGCGTCGAGCGCCTCACCGATGCGGGTCCAGTCAATGTGCGCCGTTTTCATGCCGCAGCCTCGCGCGCAAGCAACTGGCGCTTGCGCTCGATCCCCCAGCGATAGCCCGATAGCCCGCCGTCGCTGCGCACCACACGATGGCAGGGAATCGCTACTGCGATCGCGTTCGCGGCGCAGGCCTGGGCGACCGCGCGCGTCGCGCGCGGAGCGTCGATCTTTGCGGCAATCTCGGAATAGCTCGCGGTGGCGCCCGCAGGAATCGCGCGCAAGGCGGCCCAGACTCTTTGCTGGAACGCCGTTCCGCGCACGTCGAGCGGCAGGTCGAGCCCCAGCACCGGCGCTTCGACGAAGCCGACGACCTTCGCGACCAGGTGCTCGAACTCCGCATCGCCGCCGATCAGGTCGGCGCGCGGAAAGCGGTCCTGCAAGTCCTGCACGAGCGCTTCGGGATCATCTCCGAGCAGGATTGCGCAGACACCCTTGCCGGTCGCCGCGACGAGGATCGAACCGAGCGAGCATTCGCCGACCGCGAAGCGCACTTGCGTGTCGACGCCACCGGCGCGAAAGTCGCCGGGCGTCATGCCGAGCCGTGCGGTCGAGGTCGCATAGAAGCGGCCATTGGAGTTGAAGCCGGCGCCGTAGATCGCGTCGGTCACGCTCGCGCTGCTGACGAGTTTCTCGCGCACAACATGCGCGCGGTGCGCAGTGGCGTAAGCCTTGGGCGTGACGCCGGTGATCGTCTTGAACACGCGGTGAAAATGAAAGCGGCTCAGGCCGACCGCCACTGCGAGCGCATCGAGTGCCGGGCTTTCTTCCGAGCGTTCGATCAGCCGGCAGGCCTTGGCAACCGCTGCTGCCTGGCGCTCGGCCAGCGGCGCCTCGTCGGGCCGGCAACGCTTGCAGGGGCGAAAGCCTGCGCGCAGCGCAGCTTCGCGCGTCGCATGGAAGCAGACGTTCTCGCGCCGTGCGAGGCGCGAAGCGCAGGACGGGCGGCAGTAGACGCCGGTGGTCCGCACCGAATACCAGAAGCTGCCGTCTGCCGCGGCGTCGCGCCGCGTGACCGATTGCCAGCGGTCGTCATCAGTCATCGTCGGTTCGAGTGTGTTCGCTGTTGTCTTCATGAATCGGCTCCTGTCGTTCGATGAGCGATCGTCGATCGCCTGCGCAGCGTAATCTGCGCCCGTCAGCGCCTGCCGGCACTCCGTCTCTTGCTTTTGAATCGGAGCCGGCCGGCGAGCGGGGGAACAGAAAATCGACTGTGCACGACTGCGCCGCCGCTTCGCGCTAATCTGTCGTGGTGATGCCGAAAACAACGATGACTTTCGATGCGATCAAGACCGCCATCCTGCGCCATTTCAGCGGCGGCGCCAGGCCCCTGCGCGACATGCTGGCAGTGACGCTGACTGCGGCGCCCGTGGCCGTCACGCTGGCCGAGGGGCCGGCGTCCGAGCGCCTGACGCCCGGCCAGATCGCCGCCTTCCTGACCGCCGGTACGATGGGTTTCACCGCGGCGGAAGTCGCCGCGTTCACCACGCCAAAGGCCTGGTTCGAGACGCAGGCAGCGGCGAAGCCGACGGTGACGAATCTGGAGGTCAAGGACCCATACGGGCATTATCCGGATCGGATCGACCTCTGGTATCGCGCGGTGATGACTGGCCCCGACCAGTTGCGGCAGAAGGTCAATTACGTGCTGTCCGAGATCATCGTCTGCAGCGATCTGATCCAGCCGGAGAACACCTGCCCGCTGATTCCTTACGCCGAGGGCACGCTGAAGCTCGCACTCGGGCCGTTCCGCGATTACGTCAGGTTCATCAGCAAGAGCCAGGCAATGGGTTTCTGGCTCTCGCACTTCCGCAACGCCAAGTCGAATCCGGAAACCGGCACGCATGCCGACCAGAACTTCGCGCGCGAGCTGATGCAGCTGTTCACCATCGGCCTCGAAAAGCTGAACCCGGACGGCACCCTCATGCTCGACGGCAAGGGCAAGCCGATTCCGCTGTTCACTCAGGATAATGTCGAGCAGCTTGCCAACGTCTTCACCGGCTGGGCCTCGGCGCCGAACTGGCATTCCGGCGACGAACCGTTCCAGTACGACTCCTACTGGAGTGCGCCGATGACGGCCTACGAACGCTTTCACGATCGCAGCGCGAAGACGATCATCGGTGGCGTGAAGATTCCCTCGGGGCGAAGCGCAGAACAGGAACTCGACGTGGTCCTCGACACGCTCTGCAACCATCCGAACTGCGCGCCGTTCATGTCGAAGAACCTGATCCGCCTGATGACGGTTGCGGACCCGACGCCGGCCTATGTCGGCCGCGTGTCGGCCGTCTGGAGTACCAGCAAGGGCAACCTGCTCGAAATTGCGAAAGCGATCCTGACCGATCCCGAAGCGCTGGACCCGAAGGCCTCGAAAATCAAGGAGCCGCTGCTGCGCCAGATAGCGATCTTCCGCGCTTACAACGCGCGCGCAGACAGCGGCGCATTCATCGACCAGGACCTGCAGGACCGCAACCGGCTCGGTGGCCAGATCGCCTACGGCCAGCCGACCGTGTTCAACAACTTCCAGGAAGGCAGGATCGGCAATCTCTACAACGAGGCCAGCGTGGTGTCGATCGCTAACCGGCTCGGTGCGGTCTGCCAGAAATTCCGCGACGTCAGCGGCAATCGTTACCGCGGCGCGAACGGCGATCGCGTCGGGGCCGGCGATGACAAGGATGGCATCTATATCGACCTCGGCCGCCTGCAAGGGCTGACGCCCGAGCAGATGGTCGCGGAACTGGCACTGGTCTTCACCGGCGACAAGCTGCCGGTGAGCGATCGCAAGACACTGGCCGCCGCCGCTGCGGCGATTTCCGATCCAGCACAGCGCGCCTCGATCACCCTGCAAACCATCGCCGCGTTCGCGCCGCAGGGAGCCGTGACATGAGCGCGAACGACCGGCGCTATCTGCTGAACATCCGGCGCATCGGCGGCGCCGGCAACATGGTCATCCCGAACACCGATTCCGGCTACGCGGCCTATGCGAAGGCGCGCGGCGCGCTGGCGATCCCGCGCAAGCAACTGGTATCGATTCCGAACACCGATTTCGCGCTGCATCCGGCGCTGGCGCCGCTCGCAGCGTTCAAGATGGCGGTGATCCTGAACATCGGCACGCTGATCCAGCCGGTGACCAAGAAGGACATCGCCGCCGGCGCGCCGCTGCCGTCGCAGCGCTTCAGCCATTCGGACCAGACTCGGCAGTGGGACCTCGCCACCGCCGACGACAGTGGCGGCGCCGGCTGGGGCGGGCGCATTGCCGATTACTTCCTGCCGAAGTCGAAGGCTGCGCTGCCGATGTGCATCGGTGTCGATCGTCTCAGCCTCTTTGCGAACGGCGCGAATGCCGCGCAGTACGTGGTCGGTTCCGAGGGTGCAGCGATCGCCGACATCCTCACCAATCCGCGCACGAGTGCGCTGGCCAACGCGCTGCTGAAAAGCGCGCAGGCTGGTCCGGAGCATGTCCGGCGGATTGGCGCGATCAACGAAGCGGCGGTGAAATTCAGTGCGATCTACAACAAGGGCACGACTTCCGGTGGCCCGGTTGCAACGCCTTTTCCACGCGATCAATTCAAGCAGTTGAGCGAACTCGGGCGGCAGTTGTTCGAGCTGGCGCACTATCTGCGCGCCGATCCGTTCATCGAGCCGGCCGGCTCGCGCAAGGTTCTCCATGCGCTGCAGGGCGGCAACGATTCGCACGACACCGAAGCCGGTCACATCCCTTCGCTGAACGCGGACCTCGCCGGCAATCTCGCAGCGTTCCTGGCCGAGATGGGCGCACAGGGCAATCTCGACCGCATGCTGGTTCTGGTCACGACCGAATTCGGCCGCTCATTGACCGGCAACAACGGCCTCGCCGCCGAGAAATCCGGCAGCGATCACGCCTGGGGCAACAATATCCTTGCGTTCGGGGCGGTCAAGCCAGGCGCTTACGGCACGCCGGCGGAACTCGCGCTCGGCGGCCCGATGGACGTCAGCAGCAACGGCTTGCTGATCCCCACGACCTCGGTCGATCAGCTGGCCGCGACCGCAACCCGCTGGTTCGGCGTGCCTGATGCGGATCTGCCCGCGCTGTTTCCGAACCTCAAGAATTTCGCGAAGGCCGATCTCGGCTTCGCACCCGTCACGCCTGCGGCCTGACGGCCGCCGTCTCTCACCGCTCTCGCGACTCGATGACCACGACACCTGCCGGGACACCGGCTGATTCCAGCGACCCGACCGATGACGCCGCCCAGGCATTTGCGGCGATCGCCAAACCCGGACCGGCGCGTCGCCGCCTCGCCTCGCTCGGCGGACTCGGACCGTTCCTGAAGCCGTACCGCTCGAAGTTCGCGCTGGCCTTCGTGCTGCTCTGCCTCAGTTCCGCCGCCGTACTCACCGTGCCGATCGCCTTCCGCGATCTGATCGACCACGGCTTCGTCGCCACTGGCGGAATCCACTCGCACTTTCTCGCGCTGTTCGCCATCGCGCTCGGGTGGGCCGCGGCTTCGTCGGGACGTTTCTACTTCGTGAGCTGGATCGGCGAACGCGTCGTCGCCGACCTGCGCAGTGCGATCTACCATCGCATGCTCGCGCAGTCGCCCGAGTACTTCGAGACCACGAAAACCGGCGAAGTGCTTTCGCGGCTGACCGGCGATACCACACTCGTGCAGACGGTGATCGGCTCCTCGGTCTCGATGGGCCTGCGCAGCCTGTTCCAGTTCGCGGGCGGCATGGTCATGCTCGCCGTCACCAGCCTGAAATTGTTCGCGATCACGGCTGCGCTTTTGCTGATCATCGTACTGCCGCTGGTCCTGATCGGTCGTGGCGTGAAGCGGCTCTCGCGCGAATCGCAGGACCGCATCGCCGATACCTCGGCCGTCGCCGGTGAAATTCTCAACGCCATCCCGACGGTGCAGGCGTTCACCGGAGAGAACTTCGAGGCCGCGCGTTACGACCGCGCCGTCGAAAGCAGTTTCATATCGGCGATCCGGCGCACCAAGCTGCGCGCGGCGATGACCGCCGCCATGATCGCGGGGGTGTTCGGCGCCATCGTCTTCGTGCTCTGGCTCGGCGCGCAATCCGTGGTCGCTGGCACCATGACCGCCGGGCAGCTCGCCTCGTTCGTGCTGTACGCGGCGGTCACCGCCGGCGGGGTCGGCGTGATCGCCGAAGTCTGGGGCGATGTCATGCGCGCGGCCGGCGCTTCCGAACGCCTCATCGAATTGCTGGCGGCCGAGCCGGTGATCCGTGCGCCCGACTCACCCACCAAACTGCCGGAAACACGGCAGGCCAGCGTCACGTTCGAGCAGGTCCGCTTCCACTATCCATCGCGTCCGCAGACCGCTGCGGTGGACGGCATCACGCTCGCTATCCGCGAAGGCGAGACTGTTGCGCTCGTCGGTCCCAGCGGCGCAGGGAAGACCACGTTGTTCCAGTTGCTGCTGCGCTTCTACGATGTCGGCAGCGGCGCGGTCCGCTTCAACGGCATCGACATCCGCTGGTTCGACCCGGCCGATCTGCGCGCACACATCGGCATCGTCCCGCAGGACGCCGTGATCTTCTCGGCCGACGCCTTCGACAACATCCGCTACGGCCGCGCCTCGGCCAGCGACGAGGAAGTCATCGAAGCCGCACGCGCCGCCCGCGCCGACGAATTCATCGCACGCCTTCCGGAAGGCTACAAAACCTTCCTCGGCGAGCGCGGCGTGCGCCTCTCCGGCGGCCAGCGCCAGCGCATTGCGATTGCCCGCGCCATCCTCAAGAACCCGCCGCTTTTGTTGCTCGACGAAGCCACCAGCGCACTCGACGCCGAAAGCGAAGCCCTGGTCCAGCGCGGCCTCGAAGCCGCGATGCAGAACCGCACGACATTGATCATCGCGCACCGTCTTTCCACCGTGCAGCGCGCGGATCGCATCGTCGTACTCGAGGCCGGCCACATCGTCGAAATCGGCAGCCCGGCGGAGCTTCTTAAAAGCGGCGGACTTTATGCACGCCTGGCGAGTTTGCAGGTCGTGATGTGAATCGGCGTTACGCCTACAAGTCGTGTCGCGAAACACGCCAAGAAGTCGTCTAACTCCCTTTTAATTGGTTCGGAACCCTCACGATCCTGGCGGCGCGTGCCGGTTTAACGTTCCTCGAACTCGGGACAGCGCGCAAGGAAAATCAGGTCGACGCGGGGGTGCCGATGCGCCGCAATTTCGCAATCTTTACCCTCGCCTGTTTCTTCATCGGCCACGGCGTTTTTCGCGCTGTATCTTAACGACGGCTCTCGATCGGGATCGGCTTGTGCACGGCGTGGCGCGGCATTGTCTTCAATGTCACCGCCGTGCAATCAAACCGGAGAAGTATCGACCGGGCTTCATTCCCCGATCGACCTGCTTCATCCGGTACAGGAGAGCCGCAATGCATTTCAGGAATCACACCATCAGTCTGCTGTTCGCAGCCGCCATGAACGTTGCCACAAGCGCGCAGGCCGCAGAGCAGGAAAGCGAAACCCTGCGCGAGGCCCACGTCCGGCATGTGTTGCTGATCAGCGTCGACGGCCTGCACGCGCTCGACGTTGCGCGCTTCGTCGAACGCCACCCCAATTCCGCGCTGGCCGAGTTGAGCAGCCACGGTGTCAACTACACAAACGCCACAACGCCGGCCAACACGGATTCCTTTCCGGGATTGCTGGCGCTGGTCACGGGCGGCTCGCCGGTATCGCACGGCGTGTTCTACGACGTGAGCTATGACCGCACGCTGTTCGACCCGACCAACACGACCTGCGTCGGCGCCGCCGGCAACAACGTGCTGTTCGACGAAAGCATCGACCAGTATGCGGCAGCGAATGTCTCGCTCGATGTCATCGATCCGGCGAAGCTGCCGCGCGCGCTTGATCGGCAGGGTCGCTGCGTCCCGGTTTACCCGCACAGCTACGTGAAGACCAACACGATCTTCGAGGTAGTGAGGGCCAGCGGGCGCCGTACCGCCTGGGCGGACAAGCACCCGGCGTACGACCTCGTCAACGGCCCGTCGGGCCGTGGCGTGGACGATCTCTACACACCGGAGATCACCAACGTCGATGGCTTCGACGCGACGGTCAGCGTCGTCTGCGCCGTCGAAAACGATCAGAAGAAAGTCGCTGCAATCATCAACGAGATTCGTGGTAGAAAACATGACGGCTCGCCGGCCGGCGCGGTGCCCGCCGTGTTCGGCATGAACTTCCAGGCGGTGAGCGTTGGCCAGAAGCTGGCGGCCGACAAGGCCGACGCCAGCTGCGACAAAGCCGCCGGCGACGCGCTGCGTGGCAAGGCCGGCGGCTACCGGGACGCGACAGGAACGCCGACCGAAGTCCTCACATATGGATTGGCCAAAACCGATCAAGCCCTCGGCAGCATGATCAAGGCGTTGCGGGACGAGGGCCTCTATCAGTCGACCTTGTTCATTGTCACGGCGAAGCACGGCCAATCGCCGATCGACCCCGCGAAGACCAGCAAGCCCGGGCACTTCGCCGATCTGGTCGCTGCACTGCCGGATGCCGGCACGAACCCGGCGGCGCGCACGATCGCCGCCGCTGCAAGCTGCACCAGCGGGCCCTGCGGCTTCGTGCAGGATGACGACCTCGCACTGATCTGGCTGAAAGACCAGAACCAGACGGCGGCGGTGGCGGCTTATCTGAATGCCAACGCGAAGGCGCTGTCGATCGAGAACGTGCTGGCCGGCGACTCGATGAAACTCAAGTTCAACGATCCACTGGTCGACAATCGCACGCCCGACCTCCTCGTGCTGCCGAACTACGGTACGTTTTACTCGGCATCGAAGCGGAAGAACGCGGAACACGGCGGCTTCAATTTTGCCGACACCAACGTCGGCCTGATCGTCTCGAACCCGGCCTTTGCCGCACGCACGGTCAAGACGCCGGTCACGACGGCGCAGGTTGCACCGACGATCCTGGAATCACTGGGTCTCGATGGCGATGCACTCAAATCCGTGCGCATCGAGCACACGCGGGTTCTGCCGGGCCTGGGACACTTCGACGACTGATCGAGCGTCCCGCGGCTGACTCCCTGTGCGGCGACTCAAACACCTGGTTTGCGTCGCCGGACGGAGCTTCTCATGGCCGGCAAGATTGACCCGCTGGTTGGAAGCGCATTTGGCGGCGGGCAGAAGATGGTCGCTCTCAGAGAGCATAAGGTTCTGAAACAAGGCGCTGAGAAATCCACCAGATATTGCCGTGAGAATCTCGGACTCCACCTTGTCGATCTCCATAAGGCATATCGGCTACTTCCATTTCTAGAACCGCACCGTGCTCGAGAGATCGAGCGACTGCGGTATACGCATCCTCGACGAATAGGTAGTACGAGCCGGGCATGGCGGAATACTTCGCCGATGCCTCGCTCACCATGACTGTAGAAGTGCCGATCTTCACCTGGGCATTGGCAATGCAGCCATCCGGCCGCAAATGCCGCAAGACTTCAATTCCACCGAGCCCATTAACGAGAAAATCGACGAAGCGCGCAGCCTCGGCTACGAAGAAGTAGGGGGTGACAGTACCGAAGCCTTCTGGAGCGCACATGGCAATAAATCCAAATATCAAAGGAGAACTTGCACTCTAATGCCAGTTATTGAAGTAGACACCTGACATTGAACGTGAGCGCGATGGCGCTTCTGGTCGTGCCCTTGCCAACAAAGATCGTCCGTGACCCCATCAATAACACGCCGCTTTCGCGTGACTTTTCTTCTGAGACATCACTGCATCATTGCCGACCAGCGCTCTTGCATCTCTTGCGGCGACAGCAACAGCTTGCGTGTGGCGATCTGCCAGCGATGGCCGAAGGGATCGACGATCACACCGACGCGGTCGCCGTAGAACTCGTCCTTGACCGGGCGCAGCAGGGTGGCGCCGCGCTCGATCGCGAGCGCAACCGTGGCATCGGCATCGCCGACATAGAGATGCAGACCGACCGGCGTGCCGCCAACCGAAATTGGCCCAAGTGCTCCGAAGTCCGGATATTCGTCGGCGAGCATCAACCGCGCCGGCCCGATGGCCAGTTCCGCATGGCCGATCTTGCCGCTCGTCTCGCTGAGGCGGAACTGCTCGACGGCGCCAAATACTGCACTGTAGAACTCGATGGTGTTGGCGGCATTGCGCACGACCAGATACGGCGTCAGCGGGCGCTGGTCAGCGGCTTGGGGTATTTCGGTTTCCATGCGGAGCCTCCTTCGTTACACTGTCTGGCACAATTACGTTACGTATCGTTCTATAAATGACCCTACCTGTCAAGCTGTTGCCCGTCCGCACGCGCGGTCGTCCCCGCAGCGCCGAAGCGCGCGCCGCGATCCTGCGCGCGGCGCGCGCACTGCTCGACGACGGCGGGATCGCGGCCGTCACAATGGAAGGCGTGGCGAGCCGAGCCGGTGTCGGCAAACCGACGGTCTACCGTTGGTGGCCGGATCGGCATGCGGTGGCAATGGCCGCGCTCATGGAAGCCGCCGCGCCAGCGGCGCCGGCGCGGCGTTCGCGCTCTGCCCTGCCCGCCTTGCAGCAACAATTGCAGGCGTTCGCGCAGGCGTTCTCGACGACGGCAGGACGCAATGTCGCGATGATGATCGCGGCATCCGATGGTGAGACCGAACTCTCCAAGGCTTTTCGCAACCACTTCGTGCTCGCGCGCCGCGAGGAAGGCCGCGTGCTGCTGCGCGAGGCGATCGGCAACGGCGAACTGCGCCGTGGACTGGATATCGATGCCGCGCTCGATCTGCTGTTCGGACCGTTGTTCTTCCGCCTGCTGATGGGCCACGCACCGCTCGACGCGGTATTCGTGAAACAGCTGTTCAAGGACGCGCTGCTGGGCTTGCAATCGAGAGCGCGCCGCTGAGCTTTTCGACCATCATCGCGCTGGACACGCTTCGCGCGCCGCAGCACGAAGTAAGCGCTAAGGAACCTCTGAACAACCCCATCGCAAAAGAGCCGATTCACAAATAACGACGATGAGCACCCCGTTACCCACTGAAACGGTCCCGAATGACTCCATTC
>JAYWBB010000112.1:0-83833 GCA_043781855.1 Nevskia sp.
GCCCTGCCGGCGTTGCTGTTCGCTACGGCGACCGGCCTCGCTGCCTGCGGCGGCGGTAATACTTTGCTCGGCCTGCCGGCTGGCAATATTCGCGTCGTCAACGCCATCAGCGATACGACTTCGCTCGACGCCAGAGCGACCAATCTGCCAAGCGACATCAACAACATCACCGTCAACACGGCGTCGGGTTTCCGCGTCGTGCCGGACTCCTCGTTCAACCTCAACGTGACCCTGAACACGGCAAGCGGCAGCCAGCCGACGTTTACCTATAACAACGTCACCATCGATCGCAATACCGACACCACGATTTATCTGCCGGGAACCATTGCCGCCGGCACCGATACGACTGATGGCTTCCAGGTCGATAACGTCAACGCCACGATTCCGACCGGCCAGGTCGAATTGCAGCCGGTGCACGCGTCATCGGCCGGACCAGCCTCGATCTCGGTCTACATTACCGATCCGACGGTCGCGGCCATCACCGGCCTGACGCCGATCAACCTCAACTATCGCCAGGCCGGAGCGCCGACGCCGATTGCCGGCGGCAGCTATCGCATCCGCGTCACGGCGGTGGGCAGTGCGCTGGTGATTTTCGATAGCGGCACCACTGGCGTGACGCTGGCGGCTGGCTCACGCCTGCAGCTGGCCGCGCTCAACGAAACCGACACGACCCGCGCCTCGGCGATTTTCATCCTTGCAATTCCGAGCGACAGCAGCGCGGCATTGGCGATTCACAACGTGCCTGCCGCTCCTTAGGTCTGACGTTGCTGCCGTCATGCCTGCCGGTGCAGGCGTGACGGTTTTTCCGACGAAACGCGGCTCAGCCAGGGTCTTTGTCGAAGCGGTCGACGAACTGTGCGGTCCCCTGCCGCTCGCGGTTGACGATCAACCGCGTCACGTCGGGTCGCGAGTAATGCCCGGCCGGGTCGAAATTCTGCCGCTCTTCGCGCACGCGCGCCGGATCGAGGTCGGCATAGAGAATCGTCTCGATACCGGTCACCGGCTCGATCAGCCATTCGCCGTCGGGCCCGGCGATGCACGAGCCGCCGTCGGCGAGCAGCGGCTCGCAGTCCTTCATGATCAGATCGCGATGAGGTGTCGATGAGAGAAAATCCTCGCGCCGCATCAACCCGGACGCGGAGATCACGAACGAGCGCGATTCCCGCGCGATGAAGCGTGTGATGTCGCCCGTGTTGCGCGCATTGCCGGGCCAGACGGCGATGTGCAGATCTTCGCCCTGCGCATAGAGTGCGGCGCGCGGCAGCGGCATCCAGTTTTCCCAGCAGTTCAAGCCGCCGACGGTGAACGCGCCGAGGCTGTGCGTGCGCAGTCCGTGGCCATCACCCTGCGCCCAGCTCAGGCGCTCTTCGTAAGTCGGCATCAGCTTGCGGTGCACCGAGCCGATGACGCCATGCGCGTCGATGTAGACCAGCGAGCAGTAGACGCTGTGGCCACCGCGGTCCATGCCGCGTTCGAGCAGGCCGAGATAGATCGCGATGCCGCGGGATTTTGCCAGATCGCAGACCGGCTTCAGATCGCCGGCCACAAGGTTCACGGCCTGATCGACATAATGCGCATGGATGGTTTTCTGCACGGCCGAGTTGAAGCGGGCGCCATCGGTGCGCTCGATCCAGAACGGATAGCCCGGCAGCAGGGTTTCGCCGAAGCAGACGAGCTGGGCGCCGTTGTCGGCCGCCTCGCGGATCGCATTGCAGATTTTCGTCAGCGTGGCGGCACGGTCGAGCCAGACCGGCGCGAGCTGGGCGGCGGCGACGCGGAGCAGCGTGGAGCGTGGAGAAGTCATGGGTGCGGAAGATGGCGGACTTGCCGCCATCTTATTCCGGCGTCGCAGCTTGCGGCTAAGGTGTGGCCTCGAACGCCGCCCGCTGTGGATGCGCACGCTCGTACGGCACTTCAAGCCGGTTCACAGCATTGACGTAGGCCTTGGCCGAGGCGATGACGATATCGGTATCCGCACCCAGACCATTGACGATGCGCCCGTCCTTCGCCAGCCGCACCGTGACCTCGCCCTGGGCGTCCGTACCGGTGGTGATGTTGTTGACCGAGTACAGCAGCAGCCTGGCACCCGAGCCGACACGCTGTTCGATCGCCGCGAATACCGCATCGACCGGACCGTCGCCGAGCGCCTGCACCTCGCGGATATCGCCATCGAGACTCAGCGCGACCTTCGCCAGAGGTCGCGTGCCGGTCTTCGAGGTGACTTCGAGCCATTCGAGTTTCAGCCGGTCCTCGGTGCGTGCAGCCTCGGTCTGGGTGACCAGCATCTGCAAGTCCTCGTCGAAGATTTCCTGCTTCTTGTCGGCGAGATCCTTGAAGCGGGCAAACGCCTCGGCCAGTTCGCCTTCGGACTTGAACGTGTAGCCCAGCTCCAGCAACCGCGCGCGGAAGGCGTTGCGGCCGGAGAGCTTGCCGAGCGTCAACTTGTTGGAGTTCCAGCCGACATCCTCGGCGCGCATGATCTCGTAAGTCTCGCGGTGCTTGAGCACGCCGTCCTGATGAATGCCGGACTCGTGCGCAAAGGCATTCGCTCCGACCACGGCCTTGTTCGGCTGCACCGGGTAGCCGGTGATGCCGGAGACCAGGCGCGAGCAGGGCACGATCTGGGTGGCGTCGATGCGGGTCTGCACATCGAACACGTCGTGGCGCGTGCGCACCGCCATCACGACTTCTTCGAGCGAGGCATTTCCCGCACGTTCGCCGAGGCCGTTGATCGTGCACTCGACCTGTCGCGCGCCGTTCATCACGGCCGCCAGTGAGTTCGCGACGGCCATGCCGAGATCGTTATGGCAATGCGTCGACCAGATCACCTTGTGGGCGTTCGGCACACGCTCGATCAACTGCCGGAAGCGCTCGCCCCAGAGCGCCGGGATCGAGTAACCGACCGTGTCCGGGATATTGATCGTGGTCGCGCCGGCCTTGATCGCGGCCTCGCAGACGCGCGAGAGGAAATCGAGGTCGGAGCGCACCGCATCCTCGGCCGAGAATTCGACGTCGTCGGTGTAGGTCCGCGCCAGCTTGACGGCGCCGACTGCGGCAGCGAGCACCGCGTCCGGCGTCATGCGCAGCTTCTTCTCCATGTGGATCGCGCTGGTCGCGATGAAGGTGTGGATGCGCCGCCGCTTCGCTGGCGCCAGCGCCTCACCGGCGCGCGTGATGTCGCCGGCATTGGTGCGCGCCAGCGAGCAGACCACGCTTTCGGTGACGGCCTTCGCGACGGCCTGCACCGCAAGGAAATCGCCGGGGCTGGCGATCGCGAAGCCAGCCTCGATCACGTCGACTTTCAGCCTTTGCAGCGCCAGTGCGATGCGAACTTTCTCGTCGAGAGTCATCGCCGCGCCGGGCGATTGCTCGCCATCGCGCAAGGTCGTATCGAAAATGATCAGGTGGTCTTTCATGGTATTTGCTCGAGTTTGACGTCCTGTCGCGTTCCGAGCCATCCATGGCTCGGACAATCCAACCCGGCCGCAGTCGCGTCCGGGTAGAAGAAATTGGCTGGTCTATTTGGCTACGGATTGGCCCCCGGCCGGGCATTGGATCGATGGTCTGCCTTACGGCAGAAGTCGAAGCGCGAGCAGCAGCGAGCGGCCAGCGGTGGCCATCGGGAGGAACGCAAAAAAGTTGCGTGCGGGCTGCATGATGGGCGCGATGATAGTCGAAGCCGGCGACGCTGCCAATCACGCCGGCGGCGGCAGCGGTTTGTTGCGCACGCGGCGCCATACCGTCGCCACCGGGCCGGACATCGCATAAGCAAAGAAGATCAGGAACAGGATCAGCGGCGGATTCGTGACCACGAGCGCGAGCATGCCGATCACCGCCGCGAACGGCACGAAACGCATGCGGCCGCTGAGGTTGATCTTCTTGAAACTGTTGTAGCGAATCGAACTGACCATTAGCAGCGCCGCACCGAGGGTGATGATACTGGCCGGCAACAGCACGTCCTCGCCGGTGCGGTTGTACTTGTAGGCGGTCCAGACGAAGAACACGACCACAGCGGCGGCGGCCGGACTCGGCAGCCCGAAAAAATCCTTGCTGCTGCCGGAGATCGCGGCCAGCACATTGAAGCGCGCGAGTCTCAGTGCCGCGCAGGTGGCGTAGGTCATCGCCAGCACGCCGCCGAGCTTGCCACCGAGCCACTCGTACTCGGACAGGAAATGCAGGCTGAAGGCGTAAACCACGATCGATGATGCGATGCCGAACGCGGCCATGTCGCAGAGCGAGTCGTACTCCATGCCGAAGTCGGTCGAGGTGTTGGTCATGCGCGCGATGCGGCCGTCAAGCGAGTCCGCGATCATCGCGAACAGGATGCCCAGCGCCGCATCATCGAAGTGCCTGTCCATCGACGCGACGATCGCATAGAAGCCGCCGAACAAGGTGCCGGTAGTAAACAGGTTGGGCAACAGGTAGATGCCCTTGCGGCGACGCTTGGGGGTGGCGGGTTCGTTCATGGACGGGCCTCTGAGTAGAGCAGCCAGTGTACGGAAAGCCGGACGGCCCTGGCGAGCGCCGGCCTGCCTTCAGGGCGGCGACAGTGGCAGGCCCATCTTCACGAGAAGCGCGGTGTAGCACGGGTCAGCGTGCAGGCCGCGCAGCAGAGGATCGAGTTCGACTGCAAAACGAGCCAGTTCTTCGGCCTCCTGATCTGACCCATGAAATCCCGCACTCGCGCCAGCTTATCGTTGGCGGGCGCGTTGCCGGGCGAGAGCTGCCCGGCTTTCTTCAATTCAGCGAGACCTTCGTCGAAATTTCCATTCGGTGAAGATGCGCACCGAGCCCAGCGCTTGGCGTCGGGACCGGTTTCGCCGTCTCGTTTTCCACAATCAACTTCTGGAAGCGCGGATCCTTGCGCAGCGGATCCCAGATCGGGTCGAGCCGGAGCAGCGCCACGGTGATCGGGCCGCCGACGTTGCCGAGGCTGCCGATTTGGCCGGTGTAGCCGATGCTCAGCAAGTGCTGCAAGCGGCCAATGGCGCGGCCGCTTTCGCCGACCTGCGCTTCCACGGCCGCCAGCCTCTCCTCGATTACGGGGCCTAGCACCGCGTCGCGGGACGCGGGTAGCAGCGCCACGGCACGTTCGCCTTCCTTGAGTGCGCGATCTTTTTCGCCGAGCGCGGCGTAGACCAGCGCGAGCTGTGCGGCATATTGTGCGTTGTCCGGTTGGCTCTCGCGCAAGGCCTCGAGCTCGCGCCGTGCCCGAAGATTCGTCGTCTTCGCTGCCGCTATGTCTCCGGCCTGTCTCTGCGCGAAGCCGAGAAGCACACGGTTCAATTGCGTGTTCGCAGTGGCGGACAACTCCGGCTTGCCCAACGCCGCCGTTAGCAATTCCACGGCTCTGGGGTAGTCGTGTTCGAGCAGACTCAGGGTGATCGTCGCATTGGCGATAGGGATGGTTGCCTGATTCGACGGCAGGCGGGCGAGCACTTGTCGGGCCTGATCCAGCTGGCCCTGCGCCATATACAGATAAGCTTGGACGGCGACGGAGTCCGGTTCGCCCGGCGCCAATATCAGGTTCCGGTCCAGGGTTTTAATCGCCTCCGCGTACCGGCGCAAAATCGCGTAGGTGAAGGCGCGGTCGAGCAGCAGAAGCGGATCGCCTGAATCGAGGGCGATGGCCTGGTCGGAATACGCCAGACTCGAATCCCATAGTCCCTGGCGCCGCACGATGGCCGACAAAGCGAAAGGTATGTCGCTGCTACTAGGCAGCCTTGCCCGCAAAGCTTCGAACATCCGCTTTGCTTCCGGGTAATTGCGCTCTATCCCGTACCGGTAATAGGCTTGCGCGAGCAGGGTATCGGTGGCGTCCGGTTGAAGCTTGGTGGCCATGTCCAAGGCTTGTTTGCTCGCTGCCCGGCGCGCGGGACTCGTGTCCAGAAAACGAAACACCAACACGGCGTCGGCGCGCGACAGCCGGGCCCAGGCCCGCGCGAAGTGCGGATCGAGCTGGGTTGCTTGCTCATAGAAACGCACCGCCGCCGCCAGGGTAGAGAAGTTCCGCCCCTCAGTGGTCAGCCCGCGCAGATAAGCGTCAAAGGCCTCGGCATTGTCCGTCGACTTGAGCGCGAGTTCCTGTTGTTCGCTGCCGGACAACTGGGCCTGCAGCGCATCGGCAATGGCCTTCGCTACTTCGCTTTCGACGCCGAAGATGTCGGTGAGTTTGCGGTCGTAAGTCTCGGCCCAGAGATTCTTGTCGTTGACGGCGTTGATCAACTGGACGTTGATGCGTACTGAATCGCCGGACTTCTGCACGCTGCCTTCGAGGATATTGGCGACGCCAAGTTGCCGGGCAATCGCCGGCAGATCGTCCGGGGCGCTGGCGTAATGCGCGGTCGAGATGCGCGAGCTGACCTTCAAGGCGCTGATCTTGGCCAGCCGGGTGAGAATTTCATCCTGGATGCCTTCGGCGAAATAGGCGTTGCTCTTGTCTTCGCTGCGATTCGCAAAGGGCAGCACCGCGATGGATTTCGTGTTTGGCGCGTTGTCCGCAGTCGGTGTCGCTGCCGGCGTGCTTTCACCGTGCTCGGCGGCTGCGGTCTCGGTTTCGGCCCGCGGCCACAGCAGCTTCGCCGCCATGACCAGCACGGCAACGACCAGCACGCCGATGATGACGCGATTGAGCTGCTGGCCGGTGTAGCGCGCGGTCGCTTCGTCCGGCCCGGCGTCATCGGTGCGGACGAGGCCCTGCGGCGTGAGGTCGTAAATCCAGGACACGATCAAGGCGACCGGGAAGCCAGCGACGAGCGCGATGACCAGCCATCGCATCACGGCCGCCGATAGATCAAACAGAGGCCCGATCTGCGTGACAACTTGGACCAAGAGCCAGCCGCCGATGGCGTACATCGCCCCGACCTTGTAGACGTTGCGGCGCTTCAGCTCGCCAAAAAAAAGAAGACTTGAAGGAGCCTTGCTCATGGGCTCGTGACGCTTCTCGACGACGGCTTGTTCATGGCCTCACTCCACCCAGGCTCGCTACCGACTCTAACTCACCCCTGCCCCTCTCCCGGCGGGAGAGTGGATTTGGACAGCCGCTCCAGATAAGGCAGATCGGAGTTGGTGACCCGCGCCCGCCGCAGCGGGATCGAATACATCACGCCGAGAATGCCGCCCAGCGCACAGACGCTGAAGCAGGCCCAGTACGGGGAGCCGGTCCACCAGCTGGCCATGACCAGCCTCGGCAGCACGAAGATGATCGACGACAAAGTGCCCGCCGCCGAGGCGACCGTCTGCACGATGTTGTTCTCCTGGGTGGTCACGCCGCGGAAGCCACCAGCACCGCCATCGAGATCACCGCCGCCGGGATCGACGCGGCAAACGTCAGCCCCGCCTTGAGTCCGAAGTACACATTGGCGGCGGTGAACACGAGCGTGATCAGCACGCCCAGCACCAGGTCACGCAGGGGTAGTTCAGCACGCGCTTTCTCGATCGGGGTTGACATGGTTTCTCCCTCGTCTTGAATTTTTTTTCGCCGCCGATTCAAGCGTCGCGGCTCTGTGCCACAAATGCTTTGCGGATTGTCATTCGGTCCGGCTCGTATCCGTCGCGGGCATCACGCCGGTCTTCCTCGCGAAGGCGATGAAGCGCGGGTCGTTCCTGTAGGCCAGCAGGAAAGGATCGACGAGGAGCAGGCGCGTACCGGGATCCTTCGCGAGCCTCGCGTGCTCGAGCCATTCGAACATCTTGTCCGGCTCTTTGCGCAGTGCGTAGACGATTGCGATCTGGCTGCCGCCGCTGTAAGCGTTTTCGTCGATCAGTTTCTTCAGCTGCGCATCGGCCTCCGCCCGATCGCCATGGGCGAAGTACGCGAGCGCCAGTGCATAGTTACGCCAGAACGGATCGGTTTCCTGTTGAGCCAGCGCGATGGCAGCCGCAGCGTTGCCCCGCAGGATCTGCAGGGTGGCTAGTTGCATGTAGGTGTGACTCGCTTGCGGCTGTAGCTCGATGGCCTTGCGCAGCGTCGCCTCGGCCTCATCAAAGGCGCCCTGGCCAGTGAGCGCACGTGCGAGATAAAAGCGAGAGGCGCTGGACAGCGGATCGAGGACCACGGCTCGGCGTCCGAAATCGACCGCCTGGTCGAGCCGGCCGAAAGACGCGTTGAGGGTACAGAGGGCCCGGGCCGTGTTTGCATCCTGCGGCGAGAGTTCGGCAGCCCGGCGGTATTCGGCTTCGGCGAGATTGAGATCGACCGGCGCCAGAATCAGGCCTCGCGCGTAATGCGCCTCCCCGAGAGCTGGCTCCAGAGCGAGCGCAGTATCGGCCGCAGCGCGGGCTTTTTTGCGTGTCTCGTTCGCCGTCGCCTCGGGTCCACCGAAATTCCCGTTGAGCAAGGTATTCGCGGCTGACAGCTTCGCGTAGGCCAGCGCGTAGCGGGGATCGAGACGAATCGCCTCCTCGTAATAGCCGATCGCCTTGTGGAAGTCGTCGGCCGTCTGGCGCAGGAAGTAGTAGTTGCCCTGCAGCAGCGCATTGTAGGCCTCGACATTCCGGTTCGACGGCGTGGCCGCTGTCGGCGTCTGCGCGGCGTGCGCGTTGTTGCCGAGCAGCGCCACCTTGAGCTGGCTTGCAACCGCACCGGCGATTTCCGACTGTACGGCGAAGATGTCCTTCAGTTCCCGATCGTATGTTTCCGACCAGACGCTCGCACCGTCGGCCGACTTCACCAATTCCACCGAAATGCGCACGCGGTTGGCGGACTTGCGCACGCTGCCTTCGAGCAGATAGACAACGCCCAGCTTTTCGCCGATGGTCTTGCTGTCCTCGGTCTTGCCTTTGAACTGGAAAGATGACGTGCGGCCGATCACTTTCAGATTGCTCAAACGCGACAGCGACGAGATCAGTTCTTCCGACACGCCGTCAGAAAAATACTCGTTGGCCGGGTCGCCGGTGGAATTCGCCAACGGCAGCACGGCGATGGATTTGTCGGTGATCGCGGATGCGTCCTTGCGCAGTGCGAACTTGTCAGTCAGCAGCAGCACCACGGCCAGTCCCAGCACCGCAATGATCCAGCGGTCGAGCGTCTTGCCGGTCTGGTGGGTGATGGATTCGCTGCGATCGATCTCGCTTTCGCGCTTGATGCCTTCCGGCGTCCACTCGTAGAACCATGAAAACAGCATCGCGAACGGGAACCCGATGAGTGCCGCGATGACGACCACGCGCACAGCGCGGTTCGGAATATCGAAGAACGGAAAAACTTGCGTGGCGATCTGCACAAGCAGCCATGCCGCGCCGGCGTAGAACACGGCAGCACGGTAGACGTTGCGGCGTCGAAGTTCAGCGAAGAAGGCAAGCTTGCTCATGGCTTGCCCACCGTCGCGGCAGAGGTCGATGCCGGCGATGCCGTGGAACCAGTCGCACTCGGCACCGCAGCGCCTGGCGCCGGCAGCCCCACTTTCCGGCAGAAGGCGGCGAAGCGCGGATCGTCCTTGTAGGCGAGCAGGAATGGGTCGAGCAGCAGCTTGCAGATGCCCGGGTCGCGTGCAGCCCAGCCACGGTCGAGCCATGCGAATGCCTGATCCGGATCCTTGCGCAACGCGTACGCCCCGGCGATCTGGAAGGAGACATAGTCACCGTACTCGGCGATCAGCTGCGCGAGCACCGCATCAGCCTTGCCGCGGTCACCACCGACATGCAGCGCCATCATGACTTCGACGACACGATACTGGACGGCCGGCTCCTGCTGGGCATCACGCAAGGCCGCTGCCATGTCGCCGCGGCAGACGTCTATATAGACCAGCGTTCTGTAGTTCGTCGCCGCATCCGGCTGCAGCGCAATCGCCTTGCGGATCGACTGCTCTGCCGCATCGAGCCGGCCCATCGCGAGTTCGATGTCGGCGAGTGCGCGGTGGGTGCGACTGCTCAGCGGATCGAGTTGCAAGGCTTGGCGAAGCTGCTCGGCGCCTTCCTCCAGATGTCCGAGCTGGCCGAGGATCCCGCCAAGATGGAGTTTCGGCCCGGCGGCATCCGGCGCCAGTGTCCCCGCTTTGCGATAGGCAATTTCGGCACTCTCAAGATCGAAATCGGCGACCACCAGCAACTGACCGAGCACCAGGTGCGCGTCGAGCAGGTCCGGTGCGAGCGACAGCGCGCGCCGGGCATTGCTGCGCGCATGAATGTATGTGTCCGTCGCGGTCTCGCCGCTGAGGTAGCTCGAGCCCAGATCCGTCAACGCCAACGAACGGCTGGCGTAGGCTTGTGCGTACAGCGGATCCAGTGCGATCGCGCGATCGTAGTCGCCGATCGCACGACGGATGTCATCCTCAGTGGAGCGCGCCGAATAGAAATTACCCTGCAGCCAGGCGTTGTAGGCATCCAGGTTGCCGGACGGCGGGCGCGTGTTCTGAATGGCGGCACTGGTGGTGGGTAGCAGTCGCGCCTGCAACGCACTGGCAACCGCCTGGGTGATGTCGTCCTGCAGCGCGAACAGATCCTTGTACGCCCGGTCATAGTGCTGCGACCACAGGGTGCTGCCGTCCGCAGCCTTGACCAGCGTGGCACTGATGCGTACCACATCGCCTGCGCGGCGCACGCTGCCCTCCAGCAGATTGGCGACGCCAAGCTTCTGTCCAATGGTTGCGCTACCGTCCTTGCGGTCGCGAAACTGGAACGAGGAATCACGGCTGATCACCTTGAGACCCGCGAACTGCGACAACGCGGTGATCAGGTCTTCGGACAGCCCGTCGCAGAAGTAATCCTGGTCCATGGCCGCACTGAAGTCGGCGAACGGGAGGATCGCGACCGAAGCCTCGGCGGTCGCTGTTGGCGCACTTTCGACCACAGACACACTGGGCGCGGAAATGGCGACGGCCGGCACCGTTTCGCGCTCGCGCTTGAAGCCTTTGGGAGTGAATTCGTAGAACCACGACACCGTCATCGCGAACGGAAAGCCGATCACCAGCGCGGCAATCACCCAGCGCACCATCCAGTTGGGAACGTCGTAGAACGGGAACACCTGCGTCGCGATCTGCACCAGGAGCCACGCGCTCGCCGCATAGAAGACCGCAGCACGGTGTACGTTTCGGCGTTTGAGTTCAGCGAAGAAGGAGGGCTTGGACGCGCTCATTTCGGTAGCGGCAGGCCCATCTTCACCAGCAGCGCCGCGTAGCGCGGATCCGCGTGCAGGCCGCGCAGCAGCGGGTCAACCCGCAGGCTCAGCGTGCCGGTGTCGTGCTGATCAAAGGCGCGTTGCAACCACTCGATGGCATGCTCGGTTTCGCCGCGCCAGGCGTAGATCTGGGCGGTCTGGTACGCGCCGATCAGGCTGTCCTTCGCGATCTGCTCGGCCAGTGCCGCATCCGCCGCAGCACGGTCGCCGCGAGCGAAATACGCGATCGCGAGTTCGAAGCGGCGATAGCTCGGGCTCGGCTCCTGTTGCGCCTCGCGCAGTGCGGTGTCGGCATCGCCGCGCAGCACCGCGATCAGCACCAGCCAGCGGCGATTGGCCCCGGCACTGGGCTGCAATTCAATGGTCTTCCGCGCCATCGCGATCGCCTCGTCGAACTTGCCGCCCAGGTACAGGATGCGGGCGAGTTCCCGGCTGGCGTTGGCCGACAGCGGATCGAGCTCGACGGCCATCGTCGCATGAGCTTCGGCCTCTTCGAGCCGGCCCATGTAGGCCAGCATGCGCGCCAGCGTGTAATTCGCCGAGGCATTGCCGGGGGAGAGCCGCTTGGCATTTTCCAGTTCAGCAATCCCCTCGCCGAGTTTCCACTCGGAGAAGAAACGCACCCAGCCCAGCGCGGCTCGCGATTGCGCGAGGCTCGGGTTGAGCGCGACCGCTTTCTCCGCATCGCGGCGCGCCGCGACCCAGGCCTCGGGATCGGGCTCGCTGCCTTGGTCGGCGATCCAGGTCCAGGCCTCGGAACGCTCCGCGTAGGCCAGTGCGTAACCGGGATCGAGGCGGATCGCCTCGTCGTAGTGGCGGACCGCTTTCCGGTAGTCCTCGAAGTTGACGCGCTCCAAAAGGAAATGCGCCTGCAGGAAGGCGTTGTGCGCCTCGGCATTCTGCGGTGCCGCATCCTGGTGTGCCCTGGCCTCACCGCCGAGCAGGTTGAGCTTCAGCGAGACCGCCACAGCCTGCGCAATCTCGGCCTGCACGGCGAAGATGTCCTTGAGTTCGCGGTCATAGGTCTGCGCCCACAAGCCGCGGCCATCGGCGGCGTTGATCAACTGGGCAACGATGCGCACGCGCTCGCCCTGCCGGCGCACCGTGCCTTCCAGCAACGTGCTCACGCCCAGCTTCTCACCGACGGCCCTGCTGTCCTCCTTGCCGCCCTTGAAGCGGAACGAGGAACTGCGGCCGATGACCTTGAGGTCGCCAATCTGCAGCAGTGCGGCGATCAGCTCCTCCGACAGGCCATCAGAGAAATACTCGTCATCCGGATTGCCGCTTTCGTTGAGCAGCGGCAGCACCGCGATCGACTTGTCGGTCTCGGCCGATGTTCCCTTTCGCAAGACAAAGGTATTGGCGAGCAGCAAGACCACGGCGAGGCTGAGCACCGCAATGATCCAGCGGTCCAGCGTCTTGCCGGTCTGCGGCGTGACGGACTCGCTGCGATCGATCTCGCTCTCGCGCTTGATGCCCTGCGGCGTCCACTCGTAGAACCAGGAGAACAGGATCGCGAATGGAAAGCCGATCGCCGCCGCGACCACGACCCGGCGCACCACCCATTCTTCGATATGGAAGAACGGAAATACCTGGGTTGCGACCTGCACCAGCAGCCACGCGGAACCAGCGTAGAACACCGCAGCACGATGGACGTTGCGACGCTTGAGTTCAGCGAAGAAATTCATGGTTGTCCGCTGTCGGCAATCAGCTTCTGAAAGCGCGGATCGCCGCGCAGCGGATCCCAGACCGGGTCGAGCTTGAGCAGGGCCACGGTGATCGGGCCACCGAAGGAGTTTGAATAGCCGATGTTCAGCAGATGCCGCAAGCGGCCGATGGCGCGGCTGGTCTCGCCAACCTGCGCTTCCACGGCCGCCAGATTCTCCTCAATAGCCGGCCCCTCCAATGCGTCGCGGGACGCAGGCAACAGCGCCACGGCACGCTCGCCTTCCTTCAGTGCGAGCGCTTTTTCGCCGAGCTCGGCGTAGACACTCTCAAGCTGCTCGGCGTTCCTGGCGTTGTCCGGTTCGTTCTCGCGCAGCGCCTCGAGTTCGCGCCGGGCCTGCAAATTCATGGCCTTCGCTGCTACCACGTCGCCCGCCAGCCTCTGCACGAAGCCAAGGGCCGCGTGGGTACCCGCACCGAACGCGCCGGCAGCCCACTCAGGCTTTGCCAGCCACGGCTTCAACAATTCCAAAGCCATGGGGTAGTCGCGCTCGAACAGGCTCTGATTGAACGCCGCGCTCGCGACATTGATGTTTTCCTGATCCGAGGGTAGTCGGGCGAGCAACTTCCTCGCCTGGTCCATCTGGCCCTGTGCCAGATACACGAGGACTTGGCTGGCGATCGTGTCCGGATCGCCCGGCTTGATTTCGAGCAGGCGGTCCCATGTCTTGATGGCCTCCGCGTACCGTCGCGTAGACGCGTAAGTGACGGCGCGGACGGATAGCAGGACCGGATTCAGTGGATCGAGGGCGATGGCCTGATCGGAGTAGGCCAGACTCTGATCCCAGAATCCCTGACGGCGCTCGATCAAGGACAAGGCAAGAGGCACGTCGCTGCTGCTCGGCAACCTAGGCCGCAAGGCTTCGAACAGCAGTTTGGCGTCCGGGTAGTCGCGCTGCATCCAGTAGCGGTAGTAGGCCTGCGCGAGCAAGGTGTCCGTCGAATCCGGCTGCAAGGCAATGGCCGTGTCCAGCGCTTGCTTGCTGGCCTCACGACGCGTTTGTGAGGTGTCTTCCTGAGCGAATACAAGCCGGGCGTCGACGCGCGCGAGCCGCGCCCAAGCCTGCGCGAAGCGCGGATCGAGCTGGGCCGCTTGCGCAAAGAACCGTGCAGCCGTCTCATCGTCGAACCCGCCGCGCACCTCGGCAGCCAGCCCGTGCAGGTAAGCATCGTAAGCCTCGACACTGTTGGTCGGCTTGATCGCAAGTTCGCGCTGTTCGCCGCCGGAAAGTTTCGCTTGCAGCGCTTCGGCGATGGACTTTGCCACCTCGCTCTCCACACCGAAGATGTCGGTAAGTTTGCGGTCGTAGGTTTCGGCCCAGAGATGGGTATCGGTACTGGCCTCGATCAGCTGCACGCTGATCCGCACCTGATCGCCCACCTTCTGCACGCTGCCTTCGAGGATGCTGCCGACGCCCAGCCGCTTGGCGATCACCGGCAGGTTGTCGGGTGAGCTGGCGTAGTGCTGGGTGGACGTGCGCGAGATGACCTTGAGCGCGCCGATCTTCGCCAGCCGCGTGAGGATTTCATCCTGGATGCCATTGGCGAAATAAGCGTTTTCCTTGTCCGAACTCCGGTTCTCGAAAGGCAGCACGGCGATGGATTTATCGTCGGCCGCCGCGGAAGATGCTGCCGGGCCGGGCATGAAGCGATGCAGCACGAACTGGTTGAGCAGTAACACGATCACAGCCAGGCCGAGCACTGCGATGATCGCCTTGTCCAGCTTCTTGCCGGTCTCGCGCGTGATCGACTCGCTATGGTCGATCTCGCTTTCGCGCTTGATGCCCTGAGTTGTCCACTCGTAGAACCACGAGAACAGCATCGCGAACGGGAAGCCGATCGCCACGGCCGCGATGACGGCACGCACGGTCCAGGCTGGCAGATCGTAAAACGGAAAGACCTGGGTCGCGATCTGGATGATCAGCCAGGCCGCACCGGCGTAGAACACCGCCGCGCGGTGGACGTTGCGGCGCTGAAGCTCGGCGAGGAAGGAGGGCTTGGCGCTCATGGCCTATTCACAGATGTACTCGCCCGGGGCCTTGCGCTGGCATTTGTCGGGTGGACCAAACTGGTCCCAGAGTTCTGAAAACCCGAGCTTTCTGGCGAACGCGGGGAACTGCGGAAGCCGGCGGGCGGCGGCACCATCCGGCGACCACAGCGTGCTGCAGAACAGAGCGTCGTTGTTGGTCGGCCGGTCATATGCCACCGCCAGCGCCCGTGCCGGATCGCCAAGCAGGAGCAACGACCAGGGCGCGACGCCGGCCATCGTCGAATGGTTTTCCGCGAGGTACGCGTCGATCCTCGCCACGGCCTTTGCATGCGCGGCCGCATCTCCGAACAGACCTTCCGCGAGGACCTGGCTCGTACCTTCAGGGAAGCCGTTGAGGAAGATGCGCGTACCGCGCGTGAAGTAGGTGATGGCATCGGCATCCCGGCCTTCGGCGTGGGCGAGGAAGGCCAGGCGCTGCTCGGCAAACGAGAGACCGCCGTCGGCGGACTGCTGCAGCATGCGACCGGCGGTGACGCGGTCGCCAGCATTCAGATACTCGTCCCCGCGCCAGCCCAGCGCATTCGGCAGCAGCGGATCGATGGCCAGCGCCCGGTCCAGCCGCGTGATTCCCAGCGCCGTATAACCGGTGGAGATCAACACCGTGCCGAGCCAGAAGTTGGCGGTCACGTCGGCCGGATCGAGCGCCACCGCATGTTCCAGGGATTTCCGCGCCGCCAGTTGCTCACGCCGCTGGTTATTGGCCAGGCCGAGCGCGGCATGGGGCTCCGCCAGCGTCGGGTCGAGCGCGATCGCGATGCCCGCCTCGCGCTCGGTGATGGTCAGGGCCTCGTCGAGGCTCATCGGCGTGTAGTTGATCGCCACCGCATGCAGCGCGGCCAGTCGCGCGTGGGCACGAGCGTAGTCGGGATCGAGCCGGACCGCCTCGTTCAAGGCCGCAATCGCATCGGGGAAATGCGCGCCATCACGCCGATTGAAAATGGTCGTCGCCTTCAGGAACAGCGCATAGGCCTCGGGACTGCTGGTTGCCACCGGCACCAGCCGCTGTTGCTGATCGCCGACCAGCACAACCTTCAGCGCGTCGGTGATCGCGCGGGCAATGCGCTCCTGCAATTCAAAGACATCCTTCAGATCGCCGTCGTAGGTTTCGGACCAGAGATGGAAGCCGTCTTCGGTCTGGATCAATTGCGCGGTGATGCGCACGCGATCCTCCTGCTTGCGTACGGAGCCTTCGAGAATGGTGGTGACGCCCAGCGCCTTGCCGATGCTGCGCAGGTCTTCGTTCCTGCCCTTGAACGAGAACGACGAGGTGCGGCCGGCCACTTTCAGGTCCTTCACTTTCGCCAGCGCGTTGAGCAATTCCTCGGCCATGCCGTCGGAGAAATATTCCTGATCCTTGCCGGGGCTGAGATCGGTGAACGGCAGCACCGCAATCGATTTGGCGACCCGCACGGGGACCGCCTCGGCCGTCGGCACGACGGCGCCCGGGCTCGCGTCTTTGCGCAGCAGAAACTCATCGGCCAGCAAAAGAACGACGGCAAGACCGAGCACCGCGATGATCCAGCGGTCGATGGCCTTGCCCGTCTGCCGCGTGATCGACGCAGCCGGATCGATCTCGCTCTCGCGCTTGATGCCCTGCGGCGTCCATTCGTAGAACCACGAAAACAGCATCGCAAACGGAAAGCCGACGAGCGCGGCGACCACGATCCAGCGCACCACCCAATCGGGGGCATGAAAAAACGGAAAGACCTGCGTCGCGATCTGCACCAGCAGCCACGCCGCGCCCGCGTAGAACACCGCCGCACGGTGGACGTTGCGGCGCTGAAGTTCGGCGAAGACCGAGGGCTTGCTCATCGCGTCGGCGTTTCGCCGTCGGCAATCAATTTCTGAAAGCGCGGATCGTCTCGGAGATTGTCCCAGTCCGGGTCCAGCCGAAGCAGCGCCGGCGTTACAGGCGGAGAGCCATAGGAAATGCCGAGCAGATGTTGCAAGGCCGCGATGGCGCTGTCCTTGTCGCCGAAGCGCGCCTGGATGCGGGCGAGATTTTCTGCGTAGGTCGGGCCTACCAGCGCGTCCATCGAGGCAGGCAGCAAAGCGATGGCACGGCGCTCATCGGCGAGGGCTGCGGCCTGCATGCCGAGCCCGGCTTCGGCCCAGGCCTTTAGATCGACCAGCCCCGCCGTGTCGGGCGCATCCCGCAAGGCGGTTTCGGACGCGGCAAGTGCCCTGCGGTAGTGGGCCGCCGCAGCGGCGACATCGCCGGCATGTCGCTGCAGATCGGCCAGCCAGCTTTCATAAGTGCCCAGGCTGGGGCCTAGCGCCTGTGGCTTCTCCAACTGCGTTTCGAGGATGGCGATCGCCGGCTCGTAGCGGCGCGTGAGAATGGCCTGTGTTGTGATGGCGCTGACAAGATTGCTATCACCCTCCTCGGGCTTCAGCGGATCGAGCAGGGCCTGTGCCTGTGTGAGTTCTCCTGTCAACAGGAAGGCGGTGGCTTGCGCACTGATGACGCCCGGATTCCCGGGACTCAGTTCGAGCGCGTGCTCAACCCGCTTTAAGGCCGAGGCCGCATCGCGCATCGAAATATCGGTGCCGGCCGCATCAGCGAGCAGGAAGACATTTCCCGGATCGAGATCGACGGACTGGTCGAACAAGCGGCGGCTGAGTGGCCACTGCCCCTGCCGGCGCGCGATGGCCGCCAGCGCATAGGTCGGCCATGGGTTACTGGGGATCAGTTTCCTCACGGCCTCGAAGCGGATCTTGGCGCCCTCGTAGTCGCGCTCCACCCAATAGTGGTAGTAGCCATCGGCAAGCTGCGTCTCGGCCAAATCCGGACTGAGCTTCTTCGCCGCTTCAAGCGCGCTGTGCGCCGCGTCACGGTGGCTTTGGGTGTGCTCGACGTTGATGTAGGCGAAGCTGTGCTGCCGCGACAGATGGGCCCAAGCCAGCGCGAAGCCGGGGTCGAGCTGAACGGCCTTCTCGTAAGCGGCGACCGAATTCAGGATGTTCGGCCCAAGGGCATCGACGCGCCCCTCGAACGCCAGACCGCGCAGGTAGGCATCGTAAGCCGCCGGGTTGGCGGTCGGCCGGGCCATCAGCAGCTGCGCTTCGGCGCCGCTCAGCTTGGCGCGCAGCGTTTCGGCCACGGCTTGTGCAACCTCGCCTTCGACCGCGAACACATCGTCCAGTTTGCGGTTGTAGCTCTCCGCCCACAGGTGTTCGTCGCCCGCCGCGCGGATCAACTGCACGTTGATGTGCACAGCGTTCCCGATCTTCTGCACGCTGCCTTCGAGGATGTTGGCCACACCCAACTGCTTGGCGATTTCGGACAGGTTGCCGGGCTTCGCCGCGTACTGCTGCGTGGACGTGCGCGAGATGACTTTCAGCGCACCGATCTTGGCAAGGCGGGTGAGGATTTCATCCTGAATGCCGCTGGCGAAGTAGGCATTGTCCGGGTCCGCGCTGAGATTCTCGAACGGCAGTACGGCGATGGACTTGTCGTTTGCGGCGACAGCGGCCGTTGGCCCGCTTGCAACCGCCGCCGCCGGCGCCGCATGCGGCCAGAACAGCCTGGCCAGCAATACCAGCACCGCCACCAGCAGGACGCCGATGATCGCGCGGTTGAGTTGCTGCCCCGTCTGCCGGGTGGTCGACGTGCCCGCCTCCACCTCGTCGGTTTTGACGATGCCCTGCGGCGTCAGCTCGTAAATCCAGGACAGTGCCAGCGCCACCGGGAAGCCGGCGACGATCACCAGCACAATGATCCGCTGCGCCAGGGACGACACCTCGAAGACCGGCAGCACCTGCGTGACCACCTGCACCAGCAGCCAGCCAGCGACGGCATAGACCGCGCCGACCTTGTAAACGTTGCGGCGCTTGAGCTCGGCGAAGAACGACGGTCGCGTCATACCCTCGGGTTCTCTTCTGGTCGATGGCCAGTTACTGAACCCGATCATACGGGCCGGGCGCGCGGCTCAACGTCGCGAGTACATAAAAACCGGGGTGTCTCAGCGCCCCGGTGTGTTGCGGCTCACAGCTTGTTGCGGCAGATCAGTTCTTGCTTCTTGTCGTCATTGAGGGCAAGTGCTCTGGCACCCGAAGGCAAAAATGGCGAGGTTCGACGGGCATTGCGCAGGTCATCGAAGGTATCTGTGGGTTCGGCGAAGGACGTTCTGAAGAAGCCCGGAATATTTCGTCGTACCGGCGAAAGCCGGTATCCATCGGCGGAACTTTCAATCCCGTGCAAGTGCACTGGATTCCGGCTTTCGCCGGAATGACAGGTTTTTTTAGGGTCTCCCAAGACGTTCAAGGCGTCACGACTGGAATATCCAGGTCCGGCGCTTTTGCGAGCCGCTTATCGCGGGTCACTAGCGTGGCGTTCAGCACGCGCGCAAGGGTGATGTAGGCCGCGTCATAGGCCGTCACGTTGTTGCGCAGCGCCCAGATGCCGTCGATCAGGCTCGTGTGCCGATATATCCGGATGCGCAAGCCGCGCATCAAGGTTGGCAGTTCCGCACTGCGGCCAGCGGGAATCGCACCCACCTGGTCGAGCTTGCGCAGCGCGTTAAGCACTTCGATATCGATCAACTCGGGTGCGGCCATCACCGTACCCGGCGCCCACAGCAGGTCTTCGATCGGCTGCGGCCTGAAGCGCGCAAGAAGATCGATCACGATCGATGCATCCACGACGAGGACTCGGCTCACGCCGCGTCACGCTCACGGCGCACCATGCCGGCCGAAGATTTTTTCATCGCAAAAGGCTCCGCCCCGCTCAGCCGAGCCTTGAGTTCCGCCTCCGAAGGCACCGCCGCCATGGCGACGAGTTCGGTGAGGATGAGCTCGCTCAGGCTCTTCCCCGCCAGCGCAGAGCGCGCCTTAAGCGCCCGGTGGACCCGGTCAGGCACGTTTCGGATCTGGATCATGACGGACATTTCACGCACCTCGTTTCATGTGCTCCACATGCTAGCATTTGGTTTGCATAATGACATCGAGTCCCAAGGCGGCTGGATTCCGATATCGCGCCTCGCGCGCAGGGGCTGCGCAGGCTAATCAGGTAGAGTGCGCACTGCGCGCGACGACGTTCGATCGACAAGAATTCGTGCGCCGAGCGCACGCTATTTCAGTTCTTTCTCGAAGATCAGCTTCTGGAATCGCGAATCTTCGCGCAACGGGTCCCAAGTCGGGTCGAGCTTGAGCAACTCCACGGTGATTGGGCCGCCAGAGAAACTGCCTGAATAGTTTGTGCCCAGCAAATGCTGCAAGCGGTCGATGGCGCGACCGGTCTCGCCGACCTGCGCTTCCACGGCCGCCAGATTCTCCTCCATGGCAGGCCCCTGCACGGCGTCGCGAGACGCCGGCAAGAGCGTTACGGCGCGCTCGCCTTCCTTGAGCGCAAGCATCTTTTCGCCGAGTTCGGCGTAGACCAGCCCAAGGCGCCCAGCATAGTCAGCGTTGTCTGGTTCCTTTTCGCGCAACGCCTCGAATTCGCGCCGTGCCTGCATATTCGTGGTCTTAGCGGCAGCTATGTTTCCCGACAGCCGCTGCACAAAGCCGAGGGCTGCTCGAATCGCAGCGCCGTTTGCGCCGACGGCGAACTCCGGCTTCGCCAGCAGCGCTTTCAGCAATTCCAGAGTCTGGGGGTAACTGTGTTCAAGCAAGCTCTGATTGAACGCTGGAACCGCGAGATTAATGCTGGCCTGAGCAGACGGCAGGCGGCCGAGCAGTTGCCTTGCCTGATCCAGCCGCCCCTGCACTTGGTATATACCCACCTGGCTGGCGATCGTCTCGGGATCACCTGGCAGAATTTCCAGCCGTCGGTCCAGCATCTTGATTGCCTCCGCGTATCGGCGCGTATTCGCATAGGTGTTTGCGCGGAAAGCCAACAGAACCGGATTTAATGGGTCCAGAGCGATGGCCTGATCAGAATACGCCAGACTCTGATCCCACAATCCTTGTCGGCGCAAGATCAACGACAAGGCGAGGGGCACTTCGCTGCTGCTCGGCAGCCTCGACCATAACGCTTCGAACAGCAGCCTGGCCGCCGGGTAATCGCGCAGCATCCAATAGCGGTAATAGGCCTGCGCGAGCTGCGTATCGGTTGAATCCGGCTGCAACGCGACGGCCCTCGCCAGCGCTTGCTTGCTGGCCTCACGACGCGCGGCACTGGTGTCCTGCAGCGAGAACACCAGCAGGGCATCGACCCGTGAGAGCCGGGCCCAGGCCTGCACGAACTGCGGATCGAGTTCGGCCGCTTGCGCAAAAAACTGCGCAGCCGTCTCGAAAGCTTCGGGCTCGTACCAACTGCGAACCTCCGAGGCCAGCCCGTGCAGGTAGGCGTCGTAAGCCTCCGCGTTGCGGGTCGGTCTGACCGCAAGTTCCCGCTGCTCGCCGCCCGATAGCCTGGCTTGCAGCGCTTCGGCGATAGCCGTTGCCACGTTGCTCTCGACGCCGAAGATATCGGTGAGCTGGCGGTCGTAGGTCTCGGCCCAGAGATGCGTGTCGCTGCTGGCTTCGATCAACTGCACGCTGATCCTTACCCGATCGCCCACCTTCTGCACGCTGCCTTCGAGAATGCTCGCGACACCAAGCTGTTTCGCGATCAACGGCAGGTTGTCCGGTGAGCTCGCGTAGCGCTGAGTGGACGTACGCGAGATCACCTTGAGCGCGCCGATCTTCGCCAGCCGCGTGAGGATTTCGTCCTGGATGCCCTCAGCGAAATAGGCGTTGTCTTTTTCGGAACTCCGATTCTCGAACGGCAGCACGGCCAGCGATTTCGCGTTCGGCGCATTCTCCGCCGCCGTAACGGCGTTCGGCACACTTGCGCTGCCGTTCGCTTCGACGAACGCGGTATTGCTCTGGCCGAACGGCCAAAACATTCTGGCTGAAATGACGAGCACGACGACGACCAGCATACCGATGAAGATGCGATTGAAGTGTCGTCCTGTGCGGCGCGCGGTCGTTTTGTCCGGGCCAGCGGCGTCGGTGCGGACGATGCCTTGCGGCGTCAGATCGTAAATCCAGGAGATGATCAGGGCGACCGGGAAGCCGGCGATGATCAGCGTTACCAGCAGCCGCTGGACCCAGGTCGGGGTTTCATAGATCGGCAGCACCTGCGTGACGACCTGCACCAGCAGCCAGCCGCCGATGGCATACATCGCCCCGACTTTGTATACGTTGCGGCGCTTCAGTTCTGCGAAGAACGATGGACGGCTCACGCCTGAGCTCCCTTCGGGTCGAAAGTCCGACTCTGCGGTCGATCATACGTGCCGGGCGCGAGGCCCGGCGCGTGGAGTAAAAAAAAACGGGGCGCCGAAGCGCCCCCCGATCTTTGCAGCCTTGGAACGATCCACCGATCAGTTCTTGGTCTTGTCGACCGTCTTGTTCTTCGCGATCCACGGCATCATCGAGCGCAGCTTCGCACCCACCGTTTCGATCTGGTGCTCGGCACCGATGCGGCGCATGGCCTTCATGGTCGGTGCGCCGGCCTGGTTTTCGAGGACGAATTCGCGTGCGAACTGGCCGGTCTGGATCTCGGTCAGGATGCGCTTCATCTCCTTCTTGGTTTCTGCGGTGACGATGCGCGGGCCGCGCGTGTAGTCGCCGTATTCAGCCGTATTGGAGATCGAGTAGCGCATGGTGGCCATGCCGCCTTCGTACATGAGATCGACGATCAGCTTGAGTTCGTGCAGACACTCGAAATAGGCCATTTCCGGCGCGTAGCCGGCTTCGACGAGCGTCTCGAAACCGGCCTGCACGAGAGCGGTGGTGCCGCCGCAGAGCACGGCCTGTTCGCCGAAAAGGTCGGTCTCGGTCTCTTCCTTGAAGCTGGTCTCGATGATGCCGGCGCGGCCGCCGCCGTTGGCGCTGGCGTAGCTCAGCGCGATCTGCTTGGCCTGGCCGCTGGCGTCCTGGTGCACGCAGATCAGGCTGGGCACGCCGCCGCCGTTGACGTAGGTGTTACGCACCATGTGGCCGGGGCCCTTGGGCGCGACCATGATGACGTCGAGATCGGCGCGCGGTTCGATCAACTGGAAGTGGATGTTGAAGCCATGCGCGAAGGCCAGTACGCCGCCCTGCTTGAGGTTCGGGGCCACGCTGTCTTCGTAGATTTTGCGCTGGTCCTGGTCGGGCGCGAGGATCATGACGACATCCGCGCCCTTCACCGCTTCATGCACTTCCTTGACCTTGAGGCCCGCGCCTTCGGCCTTCGTCCAGGACTTGGAACCCTTGCGCAATGCGACGGTGACGTCGACACCACTGTCCTTCAGGTTCTGCGCATGAGCATGGCCCTGCGAGCCGTAGCCGAGGATGGCGACCTTGCGCGACTGGATGATCGAAAGGTCTGCATCTTTATCGTAATAGACGTTGATACTCACGGCGGTGCCCTCGTGGTGGGACTGGATAAAGCTTGTACGGGTCGCTCAGGCCGGCGTCAGCACGCCGGGGCCGCGTTCGAGTGCGGCGGTACCGCTGCGGACCAGTTCGAGCACCCTGGCGATGCTCGACAGCTCGGCGAGAAACGCGTTGACTTCGCCGCCGGCGCCGGTGAGCTGCACGGTGCGTGTGGTCTCGGTTTCGTCGAGGATCAGGCCGCGGTGACGGCGCACGCAGTCGACCACCTGGCGCGCACTGGTCGCGTCGACGGCGACTTTGAGCATCAGCAACTCGGCTTCGAGATGATCGCGGCCGGTCAGATCGGTGATCTCGACGACGTCGACCAGCTTGCGCGACTGCTTGATGATCTGATCGATGACCGACTCGCTGCCGGACGTGACCAGAGTCAACCTCGAGACGGTCGGATCAAACGTCGGCGCGACCGAAAGCGACTCGATGTTGTAGCCGCGCGCCGAGAACATGCCGGCGACACGGGCCAGGGCGCCGGCTTCGTTTTGCAACAGGATGGAAATGATGTGACGCATAGGGCGCGCAAGGTAGCCTTGTCCGGCCCCGGACGCAAGGCCGCGCGGGGGCGGGATGAGGGCCGGACGTGCTATAAAAGCAGCCCTTTTTTGTTGCAGGATTAAGAGATCGCCCGCCGATGAACGCCCAGCCGAAACCCGCATCGCATCCCCTCGCCGGCACTTTGATGAGCGGCGCCGACATGATCGTCCAGGTTCTGGCCGATGAGGGTGTCGATGTCGTCTTCGGTTATTCCGGCGGCGCGATCCTGCCGACCTACGACGCAATTTTCCGCTTCAACGAGTTGCACCGCCGCTGCGACGGCAGCGAGCTGATGCCGCTGATCGTCCCGGCCAACGAACAGGGCGCCGGTTTCATGGCCGCCGGCTATGCCCGCTCCAGCGGGCGGGTTGGCGTGGCGCTCGTGACTTCCGGTCCGGGCGCCACGAACACCGTCACACCGGTACGCGACTCGATGGCGGATTCCACACCGATCGTCGTCATCTGCGGACAGGTGCCGACCAGCGCGATGGGCACCGATGCCTTTCAGGAAGCGCCGATCAGCAACATCATGGGCGCCTGCGCCAAGCATGTGCTCCTGGTCACCGACCCGACCAAGCTCGAAGCCACCGTGCGCACCGCGTTCGAGATCGCGCGCACCGGGCGCCCCGGCCCGGTCGTCATCGACGTGCCGAAGGACGTGCAGAACTGGCAGGGCGTGTTTTCGGGTAGCGGCAGCTTGCCGGTGCCGGGCTATCGCGCGCGGCTCAAAGCGTCAGACGAGAGTCGTCTCGACGATGCCGCCTGCGCGAAATTTTTCGATCTGCTGAAACAGGCCAGGCGCCCGCTGCTCTACATCGGCGGCGGCGTGATCCACGCCGACGCCTCGGCCGTAATGCGCGCGTTCGCGTCTGCCTACAGGATTCCGGGCGTGATGACGCTGATGGGCCTCGGCGCCTACGACACGACCGAGCCGCTGTCGCTGCACATGCTGGGCATGCACGGCACTGCCTACGCGAACTACGCGACCGACGACTGCGACTTCCTGATCGCCGTCGGCAGCCGCTTCGACGACCGCGTCGCCGGCGTGCCGTCGAAGTTCGCGCGCGGGGCGAAGTACATCGCGCACCTCGATGTCGACGCCTCCGAGATCAACAAGGTCAAGCGCGTGCACTGGTCGCATGTCGGCAACCTGCGCACCGCACTCAGCCAGTTGCTGGCGTACGCGCAATCGCAGTCGTTCAAGCCGGACTACGCCGACTGGCACAAGCACCTCGCGGCGCTGAAGATCAAGCACGCGATGAACTATGACCGCAAGGCCGCGGCCATCCAGCCGTATGCCGTCATCGAAGAGATCAACAAGCACACCAAGGGCGACGCGATCATCGCCACAGGTGTCGGCCAGCACCAGATGTGGGCCGCACAATATTTTGACTTCAAAGAGCCGCGGCTGTGGCTCACATCCGGCTCGATGGGCACGATGGGTTTCGGCCTTCCGGCCGCCATCGGCGCGCAGTTCGCGAACCCGGGCAAGACCGTCATCGACATCGACGGCGACGCCAGCATCCGCATGAACATCGGCGAGATGGAGACGGTCACCAACTACGGCCTGCCGATCAAGGTCGTCGTGCTCAACAACCAGGGCGACGGCATGGTCCGTCAGTGGCAAAAACTTTTCCACAAAAGCCGCTTCTCGGGCAGTGACAAGACGCTGCACAAGAAGGACTTCGTCAAGGCCGCGCAGGCCGACGGCTTCGAATACGCTGTGCAGCTCAAGAACCCCGCCGACCTGCCGCGCGTGATCAGGGAATTCATCGATTTCAAGGGCCCGGCCTTCCTCGAAGTGGTCATCGACCGCGATGCCGGCGTCTACCCGATGGTCGGCCCCGGCATGAGCTATGTCGAGATGATCACTGGCGACTGGATCGTCTCGCGCGAGCCACCGAGAGCGGTCGACGTCAGCAAGACCGAGTTGTTTTGAGCGATGCGCGACGACGCGCTTGCCTGGCGCTGGCGCAATGGCAGCTTGCAGGCCATCGCGTTTCCGTCGGCGGTGCGGCTCGATGACCTGCTCGGCATCGAGCGACAGAAAGCCGCCGCCGCGCAGAACACGCGGCAATTCGTCGAAGGCCGGCCAGCGAACCACGTGCTCCTGACCGGCTCGCGCGGCACCGGCAAGTCCTCGCTGGTGAAAGCCTTGCTGACCGAATTCTCGCCGCAGCGTTTGCGGCTGGTCGAGGTTCATCCGCATGATCTCGTCGATCTGCCGGATGTCGTCGCGCCCTTGCGTGGAAGGCCCGAACGCTACCTGCTCTATGTCGACGATTTCTCCGTCGGCGTGAACGATCCAGCACTCGCCGCGCTTAAGGCCGCGCTCGATGGCGGGGTCGAGGAGCCGCCCGAAAACGTACTGATCTACGCGACCAGCAACCGCCGACATCTGATGCCGGAACTGAAACGCGAGAACGAGGAATATCGCTGGGATGGCGGCGAACTGCATCCCGGGGAAACGACCGAGGAGAAGATCGCACTGTCCGAGCGCTTCGGTCTCTGGCTGAGTTTTCCGCCCTTCGATCAGGCGCAGTATCTCGACGCCGCGCGCCTGCATCTCGCGCGTCTCGGTTGCCAGGAGTGGAACCAGGAAGTGGAAAAATCGGCACTGCGCTGGGCACTCAATCGCGCCTCCCGCTCCGGCCGCGTGGCGCAGCAGTTCGCGCGCGACCATGCCGGACGCCTGGGCCCGACCACCGGCCCGGCTTGAGTCGCGAGGCCGTTCAGCCTGCGCTCAGCCGGGCGCTGCCAACCTTCCTCTCGACGCCTCGTCGTTGCAACGGCGACACGAGAACACACAGCGTCGCCTTCATCACCCGAGGAGACTAGACATGATGATTCGTAAAACCGCACTGGCGCTGATCCTGGCCACGACGTTCGCGGCACCGGCTTTCGCGCAGAGCAATGCCGCCACCGACACGCAACGCGATGTCAATCAGCAGCAGCGCATCGAGCAGGGTCTGAAATCCGGACAGCTGAATACCAAGGAAGCGGGTCAGCTTGAGCGGCAGCAGCAGCAGATCGACCGCGTGGAAGCCCGCGATCTCAAAGACGGCTCGATCAACGCCAAGGAGCAGGCGCGATTGAATACCCTGCAAAACCACGCGAGCGAGCAGATCAAGGACGACAAGCACAATGCGATCAAGGGCAATCCGGAATCGGCATCGAGCGAGCGACTGCAGAACGACGTTCAGCGCAACGTCAATCAGCAGCAGCGCATTGAGCAGGGCGTGAAATCGGGCGAGTTGGCGCCGCGCGAAACCGGCAAGCTGGAGCATGGCCAGGCGCATGACAGTCGTCTGGAAGCCCGCGCCGCGGCCGATGGCCACGTGGGCGCACGCGAGCAGGCCCGCATTGCGCGTTCCGAGACGGTTCAGAGCGAGCGCATCCACGCGAAAAAACATAACCGGCGCGAGCGCAACTAGGCGGTTCGCTGTCGCAGAAAAAGGGCCGCTACGCGCGGCCTTTTTTCTGTCCGCGCGGCGGCGTCCGCCCGAGCTGCGCGGGCGCAGCAAAGCAAAATGAGCCTGCCGAATAAGCGCACGCCTTTGTTTTCATGCGGCTTGCGCCGGTACACTCCGCAGTTGTTGGTCCATCCGTCCACCGGTGTTGGCATCCGGCTCGCGCAACCAGGGAGCGTGTCGACGTGCGATTGCTGATTCGCTTCGTTGCAGCATTTTTTTTTGCGGGCGCCAGCGCCCTCGCTGCGGCAGCAGCCACCAACCCGCCGGCTGCGGCCGCCGAAGCATCGACCTCACGCTTGATGACGCTGCCGTTCACGGACTTCGGCATCACCGGCAGTGCCCCCCTGCGCGGCGTCAAGAGCGAGATCAATCTGCCGTTCGGAACGCGCCTCGACGAGGTCGCGGTCAAGGCGACGCTGCACTTGCAGTACAGCTATTCGCCCTCGTTGCTCGCCGATCTTTCGCATCTCAAGATCGTGCTCAACGATCAGGTCGTCGAAACGATCCCGCTGCCGCGCGACGGCGCCGGTTCCGAGCAGACGCGGGATGTCGCACTCGACCCGCGTTACTTCACCGACTACAACCACCTGCGCATCGAGCTGATCGCCCACTACACACTGGAGTGCGAGGACGCGCTGCACTCGAGCCTCTGGGCGACAATCAGCGACCATAGCCGGCTCGAGATCCGGCTCAAGCCGCTGTCGATCGCGCCGGACTTGTCGCTGCTGCCCGAGCCGTTCTTCGACCCGCGCGATGGCCGCGCCCTGATCCTGCCGCTGCTGCTGCCGCCGAAGGCCGATACCGCGACGCTCGAAGCGGCCGGCATCATGAGTTCCTGGTTCGGCGCGCTGGCCGCCTACCGCGGCGCCACGTTCCCGGTCAGCGACGGCGCGCTGCCGGAGCGTGCCGCGCTGGTGTTCGCTGCCAACGGCGCACAGCCGGCCGGGTTGTCGCTGCCGAAGGTCGAAGGCCCGACGCTGTCGATCGTCGCCAATCCCCAGCACAAGGAAGTGCTGTACCTGGTGCTGCAGGGCCGCGACGGCTCCGATCTGCGCACGGCCGCGCAGGCGCTGGCGCTCGGCCAGGCGGTGCTGTCGGGCAAGGTGGCACGCGTCGACAGTGTTACGCTCGGAGCGCTGCGGCCGCCATACGACGCGCCGAACTGGCTGCCGAGCGAACGGCCGGTGAAGTTCTCGGAACTCGTCGAAACGCCGACGCAGTTACAGGTCGACGGCCACCAGCCCGGCGCCATCCGCGTCAACCTGCGACTGGCGCCGGACCTCCTGACCTGGAACCGGGCCGGCGTGCCAATCGATCTCAAATATCGCTACACGCCGCCGGCCTCACCCGATAACTCGACACTGACCTTCACCATCAACGAGCAACTGGTCCGTGCCTTTCGTCTCAAGGCCGACGGCCAGACGCGCGATCGTCTGCAACTGGTCGTGCCTTTGCTCGGCGACACTTTCGGTCCCAGCCGCGACCAGTTCGTGATCCCGGCGTTCCAGATCGGCGCCGACAACCAGATGCAGTTCCGCTTCGTGCTCGACTACCACAAGCCGGCGCTGTGCACGGACAGCGCGGCGGACTCGGTGCGCGCCGCGATCGATCCCGATTCCACGATCGACCTGTCCAGCTTCCCGCACTATGTGCGCATGCCCGACCTCGCGCTGTTCGCGAACGCAAGCTGGCCGTTCAGCAAATTCGCCGATCTCTCGGAAACCGCGATCGTGCTGCCCGACGCACCGACGATGAACGAGCTCTCCGCCGCTTACGACCTGCTCGGCCGCATCGGCCGCCACACGGGCGCCCCGGCAACGCGGGTGCGCTTCGTCGGCGAAAGCGGCGTCGACGAGGTCAAGGACCGCAATCTGCTGATCGTCGGCGGCGGCCGCGCCGACGGCCTGCTGGCGCGCTGGGCGAAGTCGCTCGACCTGCACGTCAGCACGGACCAGCGCAGCCTCGGCCAGCTCGCGGTCGCACGCGCGCTGCCGACGGAGCTGCTCTACGGCGGACACCGACCGGGCTTCGACGGCGAAGTGGATTTCCGCACCGATGGGCCGCTCGCCGGCCTGCTTGGCTTTCAGTCGCCGCTGCGGGCGGGCCGGAGTGTCATCGCGCTGCTGGCCTCCTCGGACGAGGCGCGCGGCAAGCTGGCCGCCGCGCTGCGCAGCCCGGCGATCGTCAGCCAGCTGCGCGGCGATACCGCGATCATCCGCGGTGACGAAGTCGCGAGCTTCACTTCGCAGCGCAGCTACTTCATCGGCCGACTGCCATGGCTGACGCAGATCTGGCTCTGGCTCGCCCGGCATCCGTGGCTCATCGTGCTGATGGGTATCGCCGCCGGGCTGCTGTTGGCGCTCTGGCTGTACTCGCGGCTGCGCAACGCGGCGATCCGTCGGCTCGACACTTGATCGTGCCGGGCATCCGGGCGCAATCGCTGCCGGGCCTGGCGCTGGCCTTGCTGATGCAAGCCGGCATCGCTGGCGCGGCGGCCCCGCCGCCGGAAAAGCACTGGCCGCAGTTCGAGGCGTTCGTGCAGCGCTTCGTCAGCACTGAAGGTCGCGTAGTCGATCCGATCTCGGCACCGCGTTACACGACCTCCGAAGGCCAGGGCTACGCCTTGTTCTTCGCGCTGGTCGCCGACGATCGCGCGCTGTTCGAGCGCCTGCTGGTCTGGACCCGCGACAACCTCGCCGCTGGAGACTTCGCTGCGCATTTGCCGGCCTGGCAGTGGGGCCTGCGCAGCGATGGCAACTGGGGCGTGGCCGATGCGAACCCCGCCGCCGATGCCGACCTCTGGCTCGCCTACACGCTGCTCGAAGCCGGACGCATCTGGGAAGAGCGCCGCTACCGCGTGCTCGGCAAGCTGATCGCGCATCGTATCCTCGCCGAGGAGACCGCCGACCTGCCCGGTCTCGGCCGCACGATGCTGCCGGCACCGACCGGCTTTCACCCGACGCCGGAACGCTGGCGCCTGAACCCGAGCTATGGGCCGGTGCCGCTGCTGCGCGGCCTGGTACTGGCCGACGAGACCAATGCCGACGCCTGGCGCGCACTTGCCGCCAGCGCGCAGGCGCTGATCACCGACAGCGCCAGCCAGGGCTACGCGCCGGACTGGACCTTGTTCGAGACCGGGCGCGGCTTTCTCGCCGACGCCGAAACCGGCGGCATTGGCAGCTACAACGCGATCCGCGTCTATCTCTGGGCCGGGCTCATGGCCAACGATGAATCACGCGCCGCGCAGCTTGCCGCACTCTCCGGTATGGCCGACCGCGTGCCGCCGCCGGAAGTAGTCGAGACGGTCACCGGCCGCGCTCGCGGCGAGGGGCCGAGCGGCTTCGCTGCCGCGCTGATCCCGTTCCAGCGCGCATTGCGTCACGAGTCGGCGGCAGCCACGCTGGCGGCGCGCGTCGCGGCAGCCGGCTGGCCGGTCGAAGGCTATTACGACTCGGTGCTGACCCTGTTCGCACAGGGCCACGAGGAGCGCCGCTACTGCTTCGACGCCGACGGTCGTCTGCATCATCTCCCGGAGCCGAGCGCATGCGCCCCGGAACATTGATCGGCACATTGATCGGCGCGCTGCTGTTCGCCGCGACGCTCGCAGCCGCCGCGACGCCGGACGCCGAGACGCAGGCGCGCGCCGATGCCGAAACCTGGGAGGCGCTGGGCCGCGCCGATCTGGCGCAGCTGGCGCTGAACAAGATTCTGCTGACGCGGCCGGGCGATACCGGGCTGCTGTTCGAGATCGGCCAGCTGAATCTGCGGCTCAATCAGACCCGTGCGGCGCAGGCGATCCTGCAGCAGATGCAGGCGCTCGCGCCCGACGCGCCGCTAACGGCGCAGATGGCGCTCGCCTACCGCGCCGCCTCCAGCGACCGCCTGCGGCTCGCCGGCGTGCGCCGTCTGATCGAGCTGCACCGGGATCAGGAGGCCGTGGCCGAGCTGCGCAAGCTGTTTCCGCACGGCGCGCCCGACGGCGATCTCGGTGTCGAGTATTTCCGCGTCCTCTACGAGCTGCCGCGCGAGCGGGCCGCCGCGCGGGCCGGCCTCGCTGCGATTGCCGCGCGTTACCCGCACCAGCCGCGTTATCGCGTTGCCCTCGCCGACCTGCTGACGCGCGAAGGGACGACGCGTGCCGAAGGCCTGCGGCTGCTGCAACAGGCGTCAAGCGAGGCCGCCGAGCCTTCGCCGAGGGCGCTCGATGCCTGGCGTCGCGGCCTGCTGCGCGGATCGATCGACGCCGCCAGCCGGGCGTCGGCGCGCGCCTACCTCGGACGCAAGCCGGACGATGCCGAGATCGTCGCCCGGCTGGAACATCGGCCCGCGCCGAGGGCGGCCATTGCCGCGAGCCGACAGGCCGCGCCGCGCAGCGATCCGCTGGCCACGACGGTCAACGCGCTGCTGCTCGCGGGCCGGCAGGAGGAGGCGCTGCGGCGACTCGATGCCGTACGCGCCGGCGTGACCGCCGACGATCCGGCCGCGCCGCTGCGTGCCGCCGCGCTGCGCGCCCGCGCCGCTGACGAGCAGGCGGCCGGTCGTGCGGTCGCCGCGCGCCGGACGCTCGCCGAAGCGCTCGCGCTCGCGCCTGCCGATCCCTGGCTGCGTCTCGAGCTGGTTGCCGCCCTGCGTGCGCAGGGTGAAGGCGCGGCAGCGCAACGGCTCGTCGACGAGGGCTTGCAGCGCACCGTCGCAGCGGCGCGACAGCCGGCGGCCGACGACACGCCAGAATCGCGACGCCTGCGCGCCGAGGCGCTCGGGCTTGCAGCCGACGCCGAGCAAACACGCGGCCGCAGCGGCGCGGCACTGGCCCTGATCGAGTCGGCGCAAACGCTGACGCCGGACGATCCGTGGCTGCGCTACCGCCTCGCACGGTTTTACGTGGCGCTCGGGGTGCCCGACGAGGCGCGCGCGCTGATGGCCGAGGGCAGCGCGCGGGCGCGCGGTCCCGGTGCCATCGAGTCGCACTACGCGCAGGCGCTGCTGCTGGCGAGCCTCGACGACCTCGTCGGCGCGCGTGCGGCGCTGGCCACGATCCCAGTACCCGAGCGCAGCGACGGTATGCGCTCGCTCGATCGTCGACTGACGATTGCCGCCGCGCGCAGCGAGGCCGACCGCTTGCGCGCGGCAGGCGACAGCGAAGGCGCGAGCGCCGCCCTCGCGGCCATCGAGGATCAGACACTCGATGACGCCGAGGCCGTGCGCAGTCTCGCGTCGGCCTGGCGCGGCCTCGAGCAACCGCAGCGCGGCCTCGCGCTGATCGCCCGCGCACAAAGCGCCGGGCTGAAGCCGACGCCGGAGCTGCGCGTGCTGCGCGCCGAACTGCTCGGCGAGACCGGCGACGATGCCGCGCTCGCCTTCGCACTGATCGCCCTGGATGCCGATCCCGAATTGAGCGCGGCGCAGCGCCAGCGTGTCGCGGCGGTCGAGAGCCGGCGCGAGCTGTCGGCGATCGAGCGGCTGCGCAAAAGCGGCGACGATGCCGGCGCCCTCGCCCGGCTCGACGCGGCGCTGGCACGCACGCCGAACGACGCCGCGCTGCGCGATGCGCGCGCCGAATTACAACTCGACCATCACCGCTACGCCGCCGCGCTCGCTGACCTGCGCGCGGTCGTCGCCCGCTCGGACGAACCCTGGCGCGTCGCGCGCGCGAACGGCCGCATCGAGGATATCGAGGCGCGCCGCGACGGCTTCGTTGCGCTCGGCCCGAGCCTGCGCGACAAGCCGGGCTCGGCCGGCAGCTCGCGCTTCACCAATCTCGAAATTCCATTCGAGATCGACTATCCGCTCGGCTATGACCAGCACCTGTTCGCACATGTCGACCAGGTCAGCTCCAACGCCGGCACCTTGCCGGCGAACTACGACGACGCGGCGCTGTTCGGCCAGGTGCAGGCGCGCGGGCCGCAATCGCTCGCGCGCTTCCCGAACGGCGCGCGCCAGAGCGCCGACGGCACGGCCCTCGCGCTCGGCTATCGCACCGAGGCCTTGCGCGCCGATGTCGGCACGACGCCGGTGGGCTTTCCGGTCGTCGACATCGTCGGCGGTCTGCGTTTCGCCGAGCGCCTCGGCAGCCTCCACCTCACCGCCGATATCGCACGCCGACCCGTGACCAGCAGCGCGCTTGCCTACGCCGGCGCGGTCGATCCGGCCACCGGCCGCGTCTGGGGCGGCGTGCGCGACAACCGCGTGCAATTGCGCCTCGCCGAGTACGATCCGCATTTCTCGCTGAGCGGCAGTGTCGAGGCCGGTCTCGCCGCCGGCCGCAACGTGGCCGGCAATGCCCACATCCAGCTCGGCACAAGTGCGAACTGGCGCGTGTTCGAGCGGCCGACGCAGCGTGTCTTCGTCGGCCTTTCTGGCGCCTACTGGCACTTCGAGAAGAACCTCGAGGACTACACCTTCGGCCACGGCGGTTATTACAGCCCGCAGCAGTATTTCTCGCTCGGCCTGCCGCTGGAATGGAACGGCCGGCTTGGCCGCTGGACCTATACGCTGCGCGGCGCGCTGTCGGTGTCCTACAGCAAGATCGACGCGGCGCCGTTTTATCCCGGCGACAGCGCGCTGCAAACGCTGGCACTCGGCTCGCCGCTACCGGCCGGCTTCTCTGCACCGGTCTACGGCGCACGCTCGGGGCTCGGCTTCGGCCGTTCGCTGAAGGGTGAGCTGGAATATGCGCTGACGCCGAAGTGGTCGCTCGGCGGCACGTTCGACATCGACCGCTCGGCGTTCTACTCGCCGAATTTCTTCAGCCTCTACCTGCGCCGGACGTTCCGCCCGCACAACCTGCTGCGGTCGTTCCCACCGTCGCCGCCACAGCCTTATTCGGATTACTGACCGGGACTGCCGAGGTATGGAATCCAGCCGCCGCCGGGCTGGCGCAGCATGGCGCGACCACCGACCTCGACGACGATGTTCTCCTCGTTCTGCGCCACGAACGGCGTCTGCGGCAGACCCCGCACGGCTTCACCGAGCACATTGGCTGCGGCGTCGAACGGGTCTTTCGCGAGCAGCCGCGACAGCAGCTCGGAGATGGCGAGCAGACTGGTCGGGCCGCCGACCGCAAGCGGCTCGCCGTGCTTGAGGCCGGGGCCGATGATCGCGACGCCGGCCGGCGCGAGCGTGATCGCCGGCGTCGGAATCTCGCGCAGGCCGGAGATCTGCATGCGGTCGCCGCGCAGGTTGGCGCCGTGCTCGGGAACAAAGAAAACCAGCGCCCGGCGCTGCGACTTTTCGATCAGATCGAGGAAGCGGGAAACGTCCGTCAGCAGCCGCGAGGCGCGGACCTCGTAGCTCTGCTGCGCCGGCAGCGCGCCGGAATCGACGAGCCGGTTGCCGTCGTGCAGGCTCGCCGTGTTGTAGTAGAGCGCGACGTGCGGCGCCGGATCGCTGAGGCGCTCCTGCCACCAGCGCGACAGCACGGCGTAGTCCGACTGTACCGGCGAGCCGTCGAACTCGCGCTGCACAGTCGGCAGATCGGCGTACCAGTGTTGCGGGGCGTCGAGGCCGCCGCGCTCGTGGACATCGGCGGTGAAGTTGCCGAATTTGCCGTTGTGGTTCATCGCCCAGGAGGGCTCGAAGCCAGCGCGTTTCAGCTCGCCCATCAGGTAGCAGCCTTCGGGCGCCGGCGCATACAGCGCCTCGTGCGGGTCCTGCCCGCAGGGCCCGCGCAGCAAGCGGATCGCGGCCGGGCCGCTGTAGCTCGCGACGGTGTTGAAATCGGTCAGCATCGCGTCGAACTTCTTCAGCTGCGGCGCGTCCTGCAGCTTGACCGCGCGCAGATCGTCCCAGGACAGCGAGCAGATCTGCAGGAAGATCACGTCGAACGGCGTCCCATCGGCCGGCAGCGCCGGGAAGCTCACGCGACGCGTCTTTTCCGCCGCGAAAAACGCGGCGAGCCGGCGATCGAGCCCGGCATCGCTGGCATCGGCTGGCGCGGTCTCGGCGACTGCGCCAGGGCCCGCGACGGTGCCCGGCGCCACCGTCGTGAGTCGCGGCAACACCGCTATCAGCGGCGTCGCCAGCATCGCCAGCACTGCGAACGTACGCATGCGCAGGCGCAGCGACAACAGGACGTAGATCACCAGCATGGCGAGCAGCACGAAGCAGACGCGCGGATTGATGAAGCGGCCGAGCAACTGCGTGAGGTAGGCGAGATCGAACGAGGCCAGCTCCGGCGTCTGCGCGATGACGCGCCCGACCGGCGGCAGCCAGGAGTCGTAATACAGCAGCGCCGCCGCCACCGGCAGCGCCAGCACCTGCCGGGTCGTGCGCATCCAGGGCTGCGGCAGCGGCGGCGCCAGGAGCGCAGCGAACGCGACGTTCGGCCACAGGTGGAAGTCGATGTACTGGCCGTAAAACAGGAACAGTTTGGCAAAGAAGTAGAAGCCCCAGATATCCATGGCGATCGTTATCGAAGGTTTCAGGCCGGCCGCTCGGCGATATGGCGCACGGTCAGCGCGTTGTAGAGGCCGCGCAGCGCGCGGTAATAGCCGCGCAGGCCGAAGCCGAGCACCTCGATCAGGCTGTGCAGCGGCCGGTCGTGGATGCGCTCGCTATCGTTATCGAGCCAGGCGTCGGCACGGCCGAAGGTGCATTCGATCAGGCGTCGCTCGTCGTCGAGCGAGAGCGCCTCGAAACGCAGCCCGATGTGCAGCGGCTTCGCGGCGGTAACCACCGCCTCGAACGCATATTCGGCGCCGCCGCGCCGCAGGCCGACGTGCAGGCGCGTGCCGACCGCGATGCGCACAGCCTGTGGCAACGCCAGCCCGAGGCCGTTGGCCGAGTAGTCTTCGGTCTCGCAGGCGACGACGTGGCCGTTCGGCAGGTACAGGCAGGCCGGCATGCGCAACGCAACGCGCTGCGCAACGCGCACCTGACGCGCCTCGGCCGCGACGCCGAGCGCCGTGCCCATCATCACCACGTTGGCCAGGGCCCAGACCGCGTTCATGATCACCGTGCCGCTCTCGAAGCTGTTCCAGTACAGGAGTCGTGGCACCGCGAGGGCCAGGCCGAACGTATTCAACGCGACGAGCGTCAGATAGGGCACGGCAATGGCCCAGTCGAAATAGGGCCGCTCCACCAGCCCGCCCTTGGCGGTGACGTTGAACGTCCCGGCGCTCGGCTTGATGAGCGCCACCGCCGTCGGCACCGCGATGTACCAGGCCAGCACCGATTCGTAGGCCTCGGCCCAGAACGAATAGCGGAAGCGGCCCTGCGTGCGCGAGTTGGCGAGGCTGGCCTGCACGAGATGCGGCAGCACGTAGATCGCGAGCACGATCGCCTGCGCGTTGATCACGTGCATCTCGAACAGCAGATAGGCCAGCGGCGAAGTCAGGAACACCAGGCGCGGCAGGCCGTAGAAGAAATGCAGCATCGCGTTGGCGTAGCAGATGCGCTGAAAAAAGCGCAAGCCCGGTCCGAACATCGGGTTGTCGAGCCGGAAGATCTGCGCCATGCCGCGCGCCCAGCGGATGCGCTGACCGACGTGCGCCGAAAGGCTCTCGGTGGCGAGCCCCGCCGCTTGCGTCAGCTTCAGGTAGGCGGAGGTCCAGCCGAGGCGATGCATCTTCAGCGCCGTGTGGGCGTCCTCGGTGACCGTCTCGACGGCGATGCCGCCGACCTGCGCCAGCGCCGTGCGCCGCAGCACGGCGCAGGAGCCGCAAAAGAACGACGCGTTCCAGAGATCGTTGCCGTCCTGTACCAGTCCGTAGAACAGGCTGCCCTCGTTCGGCACGCGGCCGAAGGTGTCGAGATTGCGCTCGAACGGATCGGGCGAGAAGAAATGATGCGGTGTCTGCACCAGCGCGCACTTTCGGTCCTTGAGGAACCAGCCGACCGTGGTCTGCAGGAAGGAGCGCACGGGGATGTGGTCGCAGTCGAAGATCGCGATGAATTCAGCGTCCGTGACCTTCATCGCGTGGTTGAGATTGCCGGCCTTGGCGTGGGCGTTGTCGTTGCGCTGGATGTAATTTGCGCCAACCTCTCGAGCAAAGCTGCGGAAGCTGTCGCGCCGGCCGTCGTCGAGCAGGTGCACCCGCAGTTTGTCGCGCGGCCAATCGAGCGAGAGCGCGGCCAGCACCGTCGGTTTCACGACTTTCAGCGGCTCGTTGTAGGAGGGGATGTAGACGTCGACGACCGGCCAGGTCGTGGAATCTTCCGGCAGCGCCACCGTGGGCCGGTCGAGCGGCCAGGCGTTCTGGATGAACCCGAGAACCAGGATCAGCCAGGCATAGCTTTCCGCCACCACCAACCCAAGTCCGAAGGCGTAGTCCGCACCCGATTCGAGCACCAGGGTCTGCGTCACGCGCCACCAGACGTAGCGCGCCGTCGCGAGCACCGAGAAGCCCATCATGATCAGGGTCGGCACATGGCCAGGAATGCGGCGCACAACAAGCGTCAGCACCCACATCACGAGGAATACGGCGGACTGCTGCGCGAACGACAGCGGCGTGGTGGCCCAGAGCACGACCAGTCCGAAGCCGAAGATCATCGCCACTGCTCCGGAAAAAGGCCGGCTGAGCAGCGAACCGACGGACCAGCGCTCGAGCTGGGCAGTGACGGGCGCGAAGTCGATGCCATCGAGCAACGCTTCGAAGCGCTGCAGCGGCCAGGCGATCACCGCGAGCGCGAAGCGCAGGATGGCGACGGGCACGCGCACCGGCGAACGCTGTCGCCGCCGCGCGCGCAGCGTTCGCACGCACATGGCTGTAAGCCAGTCGCGCCAGCGCCGGCGGTCGTCGACGCCGAGCGCACCAGCGCAGGCATCCGCGAACGGACGCAGACGACGCTGCACCGCGTCGGGCAGCTGCGGTCGTCGTTCCGGTGGCGGCACCAGCAGGCGCAGCAGCCATTCGCGCCCGCTGTAGCAGTTGCGCACGCCGAGTGCCTCGGCCAGTTGGTCGATCGGCGCGATCACGTTCTTGCCCGCTCGTGAACGAACCAGCGCGCCAGCGCGTGGATGTCGCGCACCGCCTGCGAGCTGCTGCCGTAATCGAGCAGCGCGCGATCGGCGGCGAGCGCCTCGGCCACCGCCTCGTCGCGATGCACCGCGTACGGCGCCAGCGTGTCGCCGAGTTCGTCGAGCAGCACCGCGCGCAGGTCGGTGTGCAGGCTGCGGGTGGCGTCGAAGCCGTTGAGCAGGTGCACCCGCGCGCGCGCCGGACACTGCCCGCGCAGGCCGGCATAGGACAGCGGCGTCGGCGCCAGCACCTCGATCGCGCAGTCGGCCGCGCGGCAGGCTTCATCGGCCAGAAGCGAGGGCCGGCGCGGCGTGTCGCACAACACGATGGCCTCGGGCGGAAGCTCGATCCGCGCGAGCTGCACGGCGAACCAGCCGGGTTCGTGCGCAAGCCGCGCCTCCAGCGCAGCGCGCTGCGCTGCCGTGGTCTGCCCGAACGGCAGATAGCGCAGATTGTCGGCCGTCATCAGGGCGGCGTCGGCCCAGTCGCGGCCTTGCGCCACGGCGGCGCCGATGCCCGGCTCGGGCCCACGACCGGTACCGAGCAACAGGCCGAGCACGTTGGCCGGATCGAGATCGATGACCAGCGTCGGCACATCGAGCCGCGCGATGGCGTGACCGAGTGCCGCCGTCAGCATAGTCCGCCCGGCGCCGCCCGCCGCCGACGTTAGCGCGAAGAGGCGGACGGTTTATCCTCCGGCAATGGCTCCGGATCCGGCGCGGCCGGATCGACCGGGATCAGCAGCACCGGCCGCCAGGCGCGGCCGAGCAGGCGCCGGCGCAATGCGCGCAGACGCAGGCTCGTCGCCAGCGGCGAGCGCAGCAGCAAGGCCAGCGAGCCGATGGCGCCGCCCAGGGTGAACGCGAGGAGGAAATCGACCGCGAGGTCGCCGAAGGTCATGGCGCGATCGTGAGTCGCAGGGGCGACGACGTGACATTGCGCAGCGCCGGTGCCGGTGTCACCACTACCGATGTCGTTACGGCGATCGGCGGCGCCCTCTCGACCGTGGTCGGCGCGCAGGCATGGGATTCGAGTTGCAGCGAAAAAACCTGCGCCGGATGCAGTTGCAGGCGCTGGTGCAGGACATTCGCCTCGATCATCGCCGAAGTGTTGGTCGGGTAACGGACTTGCGACTCGATCAACTCGCCGATGGGCACCGCAAACAGGCGATCGACGATCTGATCGGCGTCGCGGTCCCAGCAGCCGAACATGAACAGATAGACGCTGCCGTCGCCGAAGGTGCAGATATCGCCGGGACGGGTGATCCGCAACCCTTTCAGCGTCTGCAGCGGCTCGGCGCCGGCGCGCAGCACGAGGCGCACAAGCACGCTTTCGAGCCCGAGCGTCGCGGCGCGGCGCGCACCCTCGATCAGCGCGATGCAGAACGCTTCCGGCGCGAGGTAGCCGCCCTGCGCCTGCGGCAGACCGTGCATGAAGGCCTCGCCGAAATCGGCGATGACTTCGCGGTTGTAGCGCTGCCCGCGCAGGCTGCCGATGATCGCGCCGAGCCGGTCCGTGTCGGTGGCGAGCACGACGACGTTCGCGCCCAGCGACAACAGCAGCTGTTCCTGGCTGCGCCGCAGTGGCGCGCCGACCTGGCAGACCACGATCTTCAGTGCTGGCCCGCGCTGGCGCCGCAGGCTGTGGACGGTGTACGCGAGATCGCGGAAGCGATGCGGCGCGTCGGTTTCGAGCACGCAGGTGGCGCCGACAGCGTCGCTGGCGCGTGCGGACAGCGCGTCGAGGTCTTCGACGATTTCCCATAGCGTCGGGATGCGCTGTTCGCCGCGGACGACGCTGGCGGTTGCGATCACGCGTTCCTCGTCGACGGCTTCCGCGAGCCGCGTGTCGAGCGGCTGGTCGCGTGCGCTGACGCGAGTATCGACGCCGAGACCGCCTTCCGGCAGGCGTCGCAGCGGGTATTCGGGGCTGATGATCTGCCCCTCGGGCAGACGCCAGTAATGCGTCGACCAGCGGAGCCGGGAATCGGCGTTGCCGATTGCGGCAACGCCGTCGAAACCGCCCGTGGTCAGCAGCGTCTCCGATGGCCGCTCGAGCAGCGCGAGCAGCGTCGTCGCAGTCTCGCGCAGCCATTCGCGCAGCAGCGCGACGTGGCGGTTGGCGTCGCCCTCGGCCGCGTCGTGCATCAGCGCTTCGCCAGGCGCGAGAATGATGATGCCGCCGGGTTCGAAGCCGAAGTGGTCGAACTCGTCGAGCAACTGTGCCGTGCCGGCACGCGCGAGGCGCGCCACGCTGTCGCGATCCGGACGAAACAGGTGCAGCCGCTTCTGTTTCGCCGCACGGTGACCGTCGATATCGCAGCGCGCGAGAAAATCGAGCAGCGGCGCAATCGGCAGGTTGCCGATCAGCGCCGTGGCCTGCTTCGCCGACAGCGCTTCGACCAGCGTGCCCGCGACGAGCTGCAGCCGCAGATCGGCGTCATCGACAACCACCGCATAGGCACAGCCGAGGCGCAGACTGCGCAGCTCCGACGGCAGCCCGCCGATGCCCAGTCTTACCGGCCGCGATGGCCGTTTCACGGAACCGACTCGCGCTCGTCGTCGCCGCGCTTCAAGCGCAGCAGGAGCGGCCATCGCGCGAGCGCCTGCGCGGCCAGCTCGCCACGCTGCACGTCGAGATAGCGAAAAACGTCGATGCCACCGAGATGACGCCGCAAGGCATCGATGTCGTCCGAGGCGACATCGGCGCCCGGCAGAATGGATTCCGGAATGCTCATGGTCGATCGCTCAGCCGAGCAGCGCTTTGACCTTGGCGATGTAACGCGTCATCGCCTCATCGGGCGGCGTCCCTTTCAGTCTGGTCCAGGCGTCGTACTTGGCGCGGCCGACCAGATCGAGCATACCGGGGCGGCTACCGTTCGCGTCGCCGCTGCTGCCCTGCTTGTACATCGAGTAAAGCGCGAGCATGTCTTCGCTGCTCGGTCGCTTGCTCAGGGTCTTTGCTTCTTTCTGGGCTTGCTCGAACTGGGCTTTCAAATCGGCCATGGTCTCTACTCTAGTTTGTTTGTGATGGCGGGACTTTATAGCGCGTGGCGCAAGCAGGCTCAAACCGCGCGCGGGCTCAGGATCGCCGCAAGAGAGTAACGAACGAGTGCGCGAGGGCGTGACGATCATCGGCAGCGCGGTCGTCTCGCGCGGTCTCGCGCCAAGCCTCGGCGTCGATCGTCGGAAAAAAGGCATCGCCGTCGACCACCGCGTGAACACGCGTGAGTTCCAGCCGCGCCGCCAATGGCAGCGTCTGCCGATACAGCTCCGCACCACCGATGACGATGAGCTCGCCGCCGTGATGCGCGGCGAGCGCACTGTCGAGATCGTGAAATGCGCGCGCGCCGGGTTTCTCGAAGTTGCAATCGCGCGTCAGCACCCAGTTCGCCCGCTCCGGCAGCGGCCGGCCGAGCGAGTCCCAGGTCTTGCGGCCCATCAGCACGGTCTTGCCGATGGTCAGGCGCTTGAAGCGTTTCAGGTCTTCCGGCAAGCGCCAGGGAAGATCGCCGTTGCGGCCGATGACGCCGTTGTCGGCGACGGCGGCGATCAGGACGAGTTCGCTCACGGCACGGTCTTCGGGCTGCTGCGGTCGAGCACATCGATGATCTCCCGGATCACCAGATCAGGGCGCTTCCACAGGACAAAATGCCCCTGGTCCGGCACCAGGACGACCTTGCCGTTCGGCTTCGGCAGCAGCTTTTCGGCGTAGGCAGCGGTACGCGGATCGACCAGTTCGTCCTTCGCGCCCTGCACGACCGTGATCGGCATGTGCAGAGTTTTCCAGCGCGAGGTCTGCGTTTCGAGTTCGCCGACCAGGGGCATCAGCTCCTGGTTCGACCAGACGAATTCCTCGGGTGCAAGCCACTGCGCCAGCTTCCAGGTCATGAGGTAGTTGTACCAGCGCGGCTGTTCGGTGTTCGGATCGATCGACGGCGCGACGAGCACGGCACCGCGCACCTCAAGGGGATAGTCCATAGCAAGTTCCGCGCCGATCGGTCCGCCCAGCGAATGTCCGACGACAACGGCGCTGCCGGCGAGGAGTGGCTCCAGCAGCCGCGCCTGCTCTGCCATCGGCGGCGCCATGCGGCCACCGTCGGAGGCGCCGAAGCCGGGACGATCGACCGAAATCAGCGTGGCGCGCTTCTGTAGTTCAGGGTCCGCGAGGTAGCGCGCCCAGGCCTTCCAGTCGCCCGGCGTGCCGTGCAGAAATACGATACGCGCCGGACCGCCGGCAATTTCCCAGTAATGGATCGTGCGATCGCCGACCGCGTAGGTCTTCTCGACCGGCCGCGGCGGCTGCGGGAACAGTTGCTCGACGGGCCCGCGCGGATACGGCGGATTCGCGCCGAAGGCATTGAGTACCGTGAACAGCAGGCCAAGGCTCGCGAGATGCGCCGGCTTCATATGGCGACTTTGGCCTTGATATGTGGGTGTGGTTCGTAGCCGCTGAGGCCGAAGTCTTCGAGCTTGAACGAGAACAGGTCTTTCACTTGCGCGTTCAGCGTCATCGTTGGTAGCGCCTTCGGCGCGCGCGACAGTTGCAGGCGCGCCTGTTCGAGATGATTCGAGTAGAGGTGGCAGTCGCCGCCGGTCCAGACGAAATCGCCCGGCTGGAATCCCGCGACCTGCGCGATCATCAGCGTCAGCAGTGCGTACGAAGCAATGTTGAACGGCACGCCGAGGAAGATATCGGCGCTGCGCTGGTAAAGCTGGCAGGAGAGTTTGCCGTTGGCGACATAGAACTGGAACAGCGCGTGGCAGGGCATCAGCGCCATCTTGTCGAGCTCGCCGACGTTCCAGGCCGAAACCAGAAGGCGGCGCGAATCGGGCGTGTTTTTCAGCTGTTCGAGCAGTTGCCCGATCTGATCGATGTGACGGCCATCGGCGGTCGGCCAGGAGCGCCACTGCTTGCCGTAAACCGGGCCGAGTTCGCCGTTCGTGTCGGCCCACTCGTCCCAGATCGAAACACCCTGCTCTTTCAGGAACGCGGTGTTGGTGTCGCCGCGCAGGAACCACAACAGCTCCACCGCGATCGACTTCAGGTGCAGCTTCTTGGTCGTCAGCAGCGGAAAGCCGGCCGCGAGATCGAAGCGCATCTGGTAACCGAACACCGAGCGCGTACCGGTGCCGGTGCGGTCGGACTTCTGGTCGCCGTGGTCGAGCACGTGCTGCATCAGGTCGAGGTACTGGCGCATGTCAGGCGTCGTTCCGGCGGTACGCGAGCATCATCAACGTGAGGCCGGCGATAAGCATCGGCACGCAGAGTTGCATGCCCATCGTGAACCAGCTCGTGCCATACAGGTATCCGAGCTGCTGGTCCGGCTCGCGCACGAATTCCACGGCGAAGCGGAATGCGCCATAGAGCAGCAGGAACAGGCCGCTGGCGGCCCTGCGCGGCCGTGGCTTCGCGCCGAACCACCAGAGGATCGCGAACATCGCGAGCCCTTCGAGGCCAGCCTCGTAGAGCATGCTCGGATGGCGCGGCAACGAGTCCGGCGCGTGCTGGAAGACCATGCCCCAGGGCAAGGTCGTCGGTGCGCCCCAGAGCTCGCCGTTGATGAAATTGCCGATGCGACCGGTGAACAGGCCGACCGGCACGCAGACCGCGATGAAGTCGGTCACGGTCCAGAAGCTCAAGCGGTTCTGCCAGGCATAGACCTGCATTGCGACCAGCACGCCGATCAGCCCGCCATGGAACGACATGCCGCCCTGCCAGATGCGAAAGATCACGAGTGGATCGTGCAGGAAAACCAGGCCGTGCTCGTCGAAGTTATAGAAGAACGTGTAGCCGATGCGGCCACCGAGTATCACGCCGAGCACGCCGTAAAAAAGCACGTCGGAAATGCGTTCCGAAGTCCAGAAGCTCAGATGCGGATAGCGGCCGCGAATTCGACTGAGCCACCAGAAGCCCCAGAAGCCGAGCAGGTAGGTGATGCCGTACCAGCGCACGCTCAGAGGCCCGAGATGCAGGGCAACCGGGTCGAAATCGGGGTGGACGAGCATGCGCGACGAAGGCTCCGGGGCGGTCGGCTTATTTTAAGGCAGGCGGGCTTGCGCGCGTGTTACTCGTGCACCGCCGCGCAGATGAAGCCCTTGAGATAGCGCGTTTCCGGAATGGCCGGATGCACCGGATGATCCGGTCCCTGCTCCAGTTGTTCAAGAATCTGCAGGCGCTTGCCGGCCGCGCGGGACTCGCGCAGCAGCTCGCGCTGGAGTTCCTCGGGCGTCAGATGATGCGAACAGGAGCAGGACACGAGAATGCCGCCAGGCGTCAGCAGATTCAGCGCCGCGCGATTCAGGCGGCCGTAAAGGCCGAGCCCTTCCTCGTGATCGCGCTTGCGTTTGATCAGCGCCGGCGGATCGACGACGACGAGATCGAAACGCCGGCCGTCGTTCGCGAGCTGCTTCATCACGTCGAGCGCTTCGCCACGCAAGGCTTCGAGCCCTTTCCCGTGGCTTGGGTCGTTGAGCGCGGCGTTGCGGGCGGCGGCTTCGAGTGCCGGCGCAGAACTGTCGATGCAGGAAATCTCCGCTGCACCGAATGCTCTGGCGCGCAGTGCCCAGGCGCCGACATAACTGAAGACATCGAGCACTTTCGAAGTCGGCATGATGTAACGCGAGAGACGATCCCGGTTATCGCGCTGATCGAAGAACCAGCCCGTTTTCTGCCCGCCGCGCATGGCGATCTCGAATTTCACGCCACCCTCGATGATGACGACCGTTTCAGGCACTTCGCCAACTTCCTCGACGTACAGCGGCAGGGCTTCCGCTTCGCGCGACGGACTGTCGTTGCGCAGCACGATGCCGCGCGGCTTGAACACCATTTGCAGGGCAGCGAGCAGCTTGACTTTCAGCAGTTCCATCCCGGCGGTACCGATCTGCACGACAAGCACGTCGCCGTAGCGATCGACGACCAGCCCCGGCAGCCCATCGGCCTCGCCGAACACGAAACGGTAAAACGGTTCCGCGTACAGACGTTCACGCAAGGCGGCGGCGGCGGTGAAGCGGCGCGCAAACCAGTCGGCATCGATCACGGCATCGTACTGGCCCGTCAGTACCCGCCCGCAGAGCAGCGCGTGCGGATTGATATAACCCGCGCCGAGCGGCTTGCCACGCGCGTCCTCGAAACGGCAGAGGCTGCCGGGCGTGATGGTCTTGAGTGGCGTTCTGGCGCTATCGATTTCGTTGGAGTAAATCCACAGGTGGCCGGCGCGCAGACGGCGCTCCTCTTGCGGCTTGAGGCGGATGACGAGATTGGACACGGGGGACGAGGCGCTCGGGTGACGCGATGAAGCTGTCATCGCGGAAGTGATCGCGTATCATAACCGCCATCTGAATTGAGGCTCCCACCACGGACCTTCCGGGCGTGTCGCCGGGGTCGGGATGCGGCCCCGTGACAACGCAATTGCCACCGAATTTTAGGGAGGGAAAGCGGGCGTGAAATTTCTGACTTCGTATTCGCCGCAAACCTGGGCACTGCTGGTCTACGTGGCGGCGGTGCTGTTCGTCGTGAGCCTGATGATCGGCCTGTCCTGGATTCTCGGCAGCCGCAACAACGGCCGCGCCAAGAACGAGGCGTTCGAGTCCGGCGTGGTCGGCGTGGGCGGAGGTCACCTGCGCTTCTCCGCGAAGTTCTATCTGGTCGCGATGTTCTTCGTGATCTTCGATCTCGAAGCCGTATTTCTGTACGCCTGGGCCGTATCGATCCGTGAGAGCGGCTGGGCCGGCTACATCGAAGCGAGCATCTTCATCGCAGTGCTGCTGATCGGCCTGGGCTACATCTGGCGCCTGGGTGGCCTCGACTGGGCACCGAAAACGCTCGCCGGCCGGCGCGACCTGCCGCAGCTCAAGCCACCGGCCGACGTGATCGTCGGCCCGGCGCAAAACTGAGATTGGTAGTCATGGAATACAGCCTCCAGCGCATCGACAAGAATGGCCAGACGCATTCCCCGACTCCGCCTGGCGTCAACTCCGGCGAGGGCTACATCGAGGACGAGGTCAGTCGCAACGTCATCACCACCAAGCTTTCGGACCTGGTGAACTGGAGCCGCAAGAACTCCATCTGGCCTTACAACTTCGGCATCTCCTGCTGCTATGTGGAGATGGCAACCGCGTTCACGGCCGTTCACGATCTCGCCCGCTTCGGCTCGGAAGTCATCCGCGCAAGCCCGCGCCAGGCTGATCTCATCGTGATTGCCGGCACCTGCTTCATGAAGATGGCGCCGGTCGTGCAGCGCCTCTATGAGCAGATGCTGGAACCGCGCTGGGTCATCTCGATGGGCTCCTGCGCGAACTCCGGCGGCATGTACGATATCTATTCCGTGGTGCAGGGTGTCGACAAGTTCCTGCCCGTGGATGTCTACATCCCTGGCTGCCCGCCGCGTCCGGAAGCTTTTTTGCAGGCGTTGCTGCTGCTGCAGGATTCGATCGCCGAAGAACGCCGGCCGCTGAGCTGGGTCGTTGGCGATCAAGGCGTCTATCGCCGCCCGATGCCGGCGGAGCGCGATCGCAAGCAGGCCGCACGCGCGTCCGAGACGATTCTGCGCAGCCCCGACTCCGTCTGAGTCCGAACGATCATGGCTGACGACGCCCCGACCGTACCGAAGACTGCGCCCCCGGCCACGCTGCCGGGCGTCGTGCGCGAGCTGTATCGCCAGTTCGGCGAGAACACCTTCGTCTATCAGCTGACCAAAGACGATTGCCCGACGCTCTGGGTGCCGCTGGAAAAACGCGACCCGGTGCTGGTGTTCCTCAAGCATCACGTGCCGCGCCCGTACAGGATGCTGCTGGACCTGCACGCGGTCGACGAGCGCATGCGCCGTCATCGCCAAGGCTTGCCGCCGGCGGACTTCACGCTGTTCTATCACCTGCTGTCGATCGAAAGAAATTCCGACGTTCGCATCAAGGTCGCGCTGATCGGCGAGTACCCGGTGGTGAAGTCGATCACCAACATCTGGGCCAACGCGAACTGGTATGAGCGCGAAACCTGGGACCTGTTCGGCATCAAGTTCGAGGGGCATCCGAATCTCCAGCGCATCCTGCTGCCGCGCTACTGGAAGGGCCACCCGCTGCGCAAGGAATATCCGGCGCGCGCGACCGAGTTCGATCCTTACCTCTTGACCGCCGCGCGTCAGGACGAGGAGCAGGCGGCGCTGATGTTCAACCCCGAGGAATGGGGCATGAAGCGGTCGGAGAAAGACCACGACTTCATGTTCCTGAATCTCGGCCCGAACCATCCGTCCGCGCATGGCGCGTTCCGCGTCGTTGTGCAGCTCGACGGCGAAGAGATCGTCGACTGCGTGCCGGACATCGGCTACCACCACCGTGGCGCCGAGAAGATGGCGGAGCGGCAGAGCTGGCACACGTTCATCCCGTACACCGACCGCATCGACTACCTCGGCGGGGTGATGAACAACCTGCCCTACGTGCTCGCGGTCGAGAAGCTTGCCGGCATCAAGGTGCCGGATCGCGTCGACACCATCCGCATCATGCTCGGCGAATTCTTCCGCATCACCTCGCACCTGCTGTTCCTCGGCACGTTCATCCAGGACGTGGGTGCGATGACGCCGATCTTCTTCATGTTCACCGACCGGCAGAAAGCCTACGACGTGATTGAGGCGATCACGGGCTTCCGCATGCACCCGGCCTGGTATCGCATCGGCGGTGTGGCGCATGACCTGCCGACCGGCTGGGACCGCAAGGTCAAGGAATTCCTCGACTGGTTCCCGAAGCGTCTCGATGAATATCAGAAAGCCGCACTGAACAATTCGATCCTGCGCGCACGCACCGTCAACATCGCGCAGTACAACGCCGAGGAAGCGGTTGAATGGGGCATCACCGGCCCCGGCCTGCGCGCGACGGGTATGGACTACGACCTGCGCAAGGCGCGGCCCTATTCCGGCTATCAGCACTTCGAATTCGAGGTGCCGCTGGGCAACAACGGCGATGCGTTTGATCGCGCCATCGTGCGCATCAACGAGATGCGCGAGAGCGTCAAGATCATCCGCCAGTGCATGAATCACATGCCCGCCGGCCCTTACAAGGCCGACCATCCGCTGACCTGCCCACCGCCGAAGGAACGCACGCTCAAGGACATCGAAACCCTGATCACGCATTTCCTCGGCGTGAGCTGGGGTCCGGTCATGCCGCCGGGCGAGTCCTGCCAGTTGATCGAGGCGACCAAGGGCATCAACAGCTATTACCTGACCAGCGACGGCAGCACGATGAGCTACCGCACGCGCATCCGCACGCCGAGCTTCCCGCACTTGCAGGCGATCCCCTACATCATCAAGGGCGCCATGATTCCGGACCTGATCATGCTGCTCGCCACCATTGATTTCGTGATGGCCGATGTCGACCGCTAAACCCAATCAAGGCAAAGGCGCTGAAACCGTGATCAAGCTGGCCGACCTCGTCGCCGGACGCACGGCGCCCACTGCTGCCGCGCCGCCGGCCTATGTGATGTCGAGTGAGGAGCGCCACGAGATCGAACACTCGCTGCATCACTACGACGACAACCGCGCGGCCTCGATCGACGCGCTGAAGATCGTGCAGAAGAAGCATGGCTGGGTACCGGATGGCGCCATCGCGCCGATCGGCGAAATCCTCGGCATTCCGGCGTCCGATATCGAAGGTGTCGCGACGTTCTACAACCTGATCTTCCGCCAGCCGGTCGGCCGTCATGTCATCAAGATCTGCGACAGCATTTCCTGCTTCCTGACCGGCTACGACGACGTGCGTGAGGCGATCAGCGCGCGTCTGCGCATCAATCTCGGCGAGACCACGCCGGACAAGCGCTACACGCTGCTGCCGATCTGCTGCCTCGGCGCCTGCGACAAGGGCCCGGTGCTGATGATCGACGATGACACGCACGGCGATGTCACGCCGGAAAAAATTCCCGCCTTGCTGGAGTCATACAAGTGAGCTTCCCGGCGAGGGACCCGCACCACGGGTACGGGATCGACGGCAAGGCGAACTTGGAGCGTGGCCGACTCCACTCATCTGCCTCCTATTGCGATCCAACGGAGGCCACCAAGTGAGCGCCCTCGCCGAAACCAAACCGCTGACCGCGAATATCGTTGCCGGCCGCGCGCCGCTGAATCTCAGGGAATACGAGGCCACCGGCGGCTATCGCGCCGTGCGCAAGGCGCTCAAGGATATGAAGCCGGGCGACATCACCAAGCTGGTCAAGGACGCCAACCTGCGCGGTCGCGGCGGCGCCGGCTTCCCCACGGGCGTGAAGTGGGGCCTGGTGCCGATGTATCCGGCTGGTGAGCCGATCAAGAGCAAATATCTCGTCTGCAATGCCGACGAAATGGAGCCGGGTACGTTCAAGGACCGGCTGCTGATGGAATCGGACCCGCACCAGATGGTCGAGGCGATGATCGTCTCGGGCTATGCGATCCAGGCGACGCGCGCTTATATCTTCCTGCGCGGCGAGTACGTGGAGGCCGCGCAGAATCTCAACGCCGCGATCGCCGAGGCCAACGCCGCCGGTTATCTCGGTACCAATATTCTCCGCTCCGGCTGGAGCATGGATCTGCACGTCCATACCGGTGCCGGCCGCTACATCTGCGGCGAAGAGACCGCGCTGATCAACTCGCTCGAAGGCCGCCGCGCCAATCCGCGCGCGAAGCCGCCGTTTCCGGCCATCGCCGGACTCTGGGGCAAGCCGACTGTCGTCAACAACGTCGAGACGCTCTACTGCGTTCCGCACATCATCAATTTCGGCGCGGCCTGGTTTCATGATCTCAACCAGGGCAGGAGTCAGGACGGCGGCACCAAGCTCTACGGCGTGTCTGGCCGCGCGAAAAAAACCGGCGTGTGGGAACTGCCGATCGGCACCACGGCGCGCGAGATTCTCGAGGTCCACGGCGGTGGCATGAAGGACGGCCTCAAGCTCAAGGCCTGGCTGCCCGGAGGTGCGTCGACCGACTTCCTGATGCCCGAGCATCTCGACCTCGCAATGGATTTCGACACCATCGCCAAGGCCGGCAGCCGCATGGGCACGGGGCTGCTGACCGTCGTCGACGACAAGCAGAACATGGTCAGCGTCGTGCGCAATCTCGAAGACTTCTTCGCGCGCGAATCCTGCGGCTGGTGCACGCCCTGCCGCGACGGCCTGCCCTGGACGCACAAGCTGCTGCTGTCGCTCGAAGCCGGACAAGGCCAGAAGGGCGACATCGAAGTGCTCGAACAGATGACTCGCTTTCTCGGCCCCGGCAAGACCTTCTGCGCGCATGCGCCGGGCGCGATGGAGCCGTTGCAAAGCGCGCTCAAGTTCTTCCGGGGCGAGTTCGAGGCTGGGATCGCCAGCGTCTCGGCGAAGGCGGCAGCGTGATGAACCAAGTTTCCAGTTTCCAGTTTCCAGTTTCCAGAGGAGCGGGAAAACTGCGCGCACATGTTTTTGATTTCGCCGTTACTAACAACTGGAAACTGGAAACTGGAAACTGCTTCTAATGGCCACGATCTACGTAGACGGCACCCAGCACACGGTCGACGGCGCGGACAACCTTCTGCAGGCCTGTCTGTCGCTCGGGCTCGATATCCCCTACTTCTGCTGGCATCCGGCGCTGGGCAGCGTCGGCGCCTGCCGCCAGTGCGCGGTCAAGCAGTACAAGGACGCGAACGACACGCACGGCCGCATCGTGATGTCGTGCATGACGCCAGCCAGCGACGGCACCTACATCTCGATCTCGGATGCTGAGTCGAAAGCCTTCCGCGCCAGCGTCGTCGAATGGCTGATGGCGAACCATCCGCACGACTGCCCGGTCTGCGAGGAAGGCGGTCACTGCCATTTGCAGGACATGACCGTGATGACCGGCCATGCCTCGCGGCGCTACCGCTTCACCAAGCGCACGCACCACAACCAGAACCTCGGGCCCTTCATCGGCCACGAGATGAACCGCTGCATCAGCTGCTATCGCTGTGTGCGCTATTACAAGGATTACGCCGGCGGCCCGGACCTCGGCGTGTTCGGGACGGCTGGCAACGTCTACTTCGGCCGCGCTGAAGACGGCGTGCTGGAGTCCGAGTTCTCGGGCAATCTCACCGAGGTCTGCCCGACCGGCGTGTTCACCGACAAAACCCACGCCGAGCGCTACAACCGCAAGTGGGACATGCAGTTCGCGCCGAGCATCTGCCAGGGCTGCTCAGTCGGCTGCAACATTTCGCCGGGTGAACGCTACGGCGAGATTCGCCGGATCGAGAACCGCTACAACGGCTCGGTCAATCACTATTTCCTCTGCGATCGCGGCCGCTTCGGCTACGGCTTCGTCAACCGCGACGACCGCCCGCGGCGGCCGATGGTCAAGCGCGACGGCGCGCTCGCCACGGTCAACACCGCAGATGCGCTGCTGAATGCCGCGAACCTGCTGAAGACCGCGAAGGGCATCGTCGGCATCGGCTCGCCACGCGCGAGTCTCGAATCGAATTTCTCGCTGCGCCAATTGGTCGGCGCTGCGAATTTCTTCGACGGTCATGCAGCTGCCGAAGGCGCACTCGTGAAACGCGTCGCGGAAGTGCTGCGGACGGGCCCGGTGCCGAGTGCCTCTCTGCGCGGCATCGAGGGCGCCGACGCGGCGCTGGTGCTCGGCGAAGACGTCACCAACACCGCACCGCGCGTCGCGCTCGCGCTGCGCCAGGTTGCGCGCGGCAAGGCCGCGCAACTCGGCGCCGAGAAGCACATCGCCGAATGGCAGGCCATTGCGATTGCCGACGTCGGCCAGCACGAAAAACATCCGATCTTCGTCGCCAGCGTCGATGCCACGCGCATCGACGACATTGCAAAAGATACCCTGCGCGCTGCACCGGATGATCTCGCGCGTTTCGGCTACGCGGTCGCCCACGCGATCGACTCAGCAGCGCCCGCCGTCGCCGGCCTCGATGCCGCAACCATCGCGCGCGTGAAGGCTGTGGCGGACACGCTGCTCGCCGCGAAAAAGCCGCTCGTCGTCTCGGGTACCGGCGCCGGCTCGGAGTCGATCATCAACGCGGCAGCCAATGTCGCCTGGGCTTTGCACGCAAAGGGCAAGGCCGTCGAACTCATGCTCGCAGTGCCGGAAGCGAACAGCCTCGGCCTCGCGCTGATGGCGGCGGAGTCCCTCGAAAAAGCATTCGCTGCCGTCGACTCCGGCAAAGCCGACACGCTGATCGTGCTGGAAAACGATCTTTATCGCCGCGCCGACGCCGGCCGTATCGACGCGCTGCTCGCGAAGGTCAAGCTGATCGTGCTCGATCACCAGATGACGGCGACCGGCGCGAAGTCCGACCTGCTGCTGTCGGCCGGCAGCTTTGCCGAGAGCGACGGCACGCTGGTCAACAACGAGGGTCGCGCGCAGCGCTACTTCCAGGTCTACGACGCTGCCTACTACAAGCCGGACACGCTGATCCGCGAAAGCTGGAACTGGCTGCACGAGATCGCGGCACAGATGCGCGGCGAGTCGGTCGTCTGGGGTCACATGGATGACGCAACGGCGGAATGCGCGGCTGCCTTGCCGGTGCTCGCCGGCATCGTCGCGGCCGCGCCGAATTCCAAGTTCCGCATGAGCGGCCTGAAGATCGCGCGCGAGCCGCACCGCTACAGCGGCCGCACCGCGATGCGCGCGAACATCTCGGTCCACGAGCCGCGCCAGCCACAGGACGCCGACACCGCACTGACCTTTTCGATGGAAGGCCACACCGGTATTCAGGCTGGCGAGCGTCCTGCGTCGCTGACACCGTTTGCCTGGGCGCCGGGCTGGAATTCACCCTCGGCCTGGAACAAGTTTCAGGACGAAGTCGGCGGCCACTCGAAAGGTGGCGACGCGGGCGTGCGGCTGATCGAGCCGGCGGCGAACGCACCAGCCGTTCCCAAGTATGCCAATCATGTTCCGGCCGCATTCGCTGCTCGCGAAAACGAATGGCAGGTTGTATCGCTTGTGCACATTTTTGGCAGCGACGAGATGTCGGCAAAGGCCGCGCCGGTCGAGACGCGAATCGCCAAGCCTTACGTTGCGCTGAATCCCGATGACTTGGCAGCGCTTGGCGCACCCTGCAGTTTCGTCGACGTGCTGCTGGCCGGGAGCAGGGTGCGGCTGCCGTTGGTGCTCAAGGCTTCGCTGGCACGCGGCACGGTTGGCCTGCCCCAACTTCCGGGCGTGCCGTTCGCGGTTGCCGGCGCCTGGGTGAAGCTTGCGGGGGTCAGGACGGCATGAGCCTTCTGAGCTTTATCCCTCCAGCACTGCTGGACATTCTGATCGAGGTCGTCAAAGGCCTCATCATCCTGTTCGGCATGGTCATCGTGGCGGCACTGCTGATCTGGGTCGAGCGCCGCATGCTGGGCCTGTGGCAGGACCGCTACGGCCCGAACCGCGTCGGTCCGTTCGGCATCCTTCAAGTCGTCGCCGACATGGTCAAGATCTTCTTCAAGGAAGATTGGGTACCGCCGTTCGTCGACAAGCCGACCTTCATCATCGCGCCGATGATCGCGATGGGCACGCTGATGCTCGCGTTCATTCTGGTGCCGATCACGCCGACCTGGGGTGTTGCGCCCGACCTCGGCATCGGCGTGCTGTTCTTCCTGGCGATCGCCGGCATCGAGGTCTATGCGGTGATGCTCGGCGGCTGGTCGTCGAACTCCAAGTACTCACTGCTCGGCGGTCTGCGCTCGGCCGCACAGATGGTGTCGTACGAAGTGTTCATGGGCATCGCACTGATGGGTGTGGTCATGCTGACCGGCTCGTTTTCGCTGACCAGGATCGTCGAATACCAGGGCACGCACGGCTGGTTCATCCTGCCGCAGTTCCTGGGTTTCTGTACCTTCTCGCTGGCTGCGATCGCGACCGTGCATCGGCATCCCTTCGATCTTCCCGAAGCCGAGCAGGAACTCGCGGCCGGTTATCACACCGAATACTCGGGCATGAAATTCGGCATGTTCATGGTCGCCGAGTACGTTGGCGTGATCCTGATCTCGGCATTGCTGGTGACGCTGTTCTTTGGCGGCTGGCATGGACCGGGTGCGGCGACCAGCGGCGTGCTCGCGCTGCTCTGGTTCACCGTGAAGACACTTTTCTTCATTGTGATCTTCATCCTGCTGCGCGCCGCCCTGCCCCGCCCGCGCTACGACCAGGTCATGGGCGCCGGCTGGAAATTCTGCCTGCCCGTGGCCGTCATCAACCTGCTCGGAACGGGCGCCTACGTGCTCGCGTATCCGTAGAAGACAGACCATGAAAGACATCCTCAGCGGCATCTGGAGCAATCTGCGCAGCATGGGCATGGTGTTCATGCATTCTTTTCGCAAGCGCGACACGCTGATGTACCCGGAAGTGCCGATCTACGTGCCGCCGCGCTACCGCGGCCGCATCGTGCTGACGCGCGATCCCGACGGCGAAGAGCGTTGTGTCGCCTGCAACCTCTGTGCGGCGGCCTGCCCGGTCGGCTGCATCTCCCTGCAGAAAGCCGAGACCCCCGACGGCCGCTGGTATCCCGAGTTCTTCCGTATCAACTTCTCGCGCTGCATCTTCTGCGGCTACTGCGAGGAAGCCTGCCCGACCAACGCGATCCAGCTGACGCCGGACTACGAACTTGGCGAGTATCGGCGCCAGGACCTGGTGTACGAGAAGGAACACTTGCAGATTGCCGGCACCGGCAAGTATCACGACTACAACTTCTATCGCGTGGCAGGCATGGCGATCGCGGGGAAACCGAAGGGCGCGGCGGCCAACGAGGCGCAGCCGGTCGACGTCAAGAGCCTGCTGCCGTAATCAAGGATCGGGGAAACAGGAACGTGGAATTCGCCTTCTATCTTGCTGCGGTCGCTGCGGTCGTCTCGACCGTGCTCGCGGTGACCAATACCAATCCGGTGCATGCGCTGCTGTACCTGATCGTCTCGCTGCTGTCGGTGGCCATGGTGTTCTTCGCGATCGGCGCGCCGTTTGCCGGCATTCTCGAGGTCATCGTCTATGCCGGTGCGATCATGGTGCTGTTCGTGTTCGTGGTGATGATGCTGAACCTCGGGCAGGCCGCAGTCGATCAGGAGCGCCGCTGGCTGACGCCCCGCATCTGGGCCGGCCCGACCGCGATTTCCGCCGTGCTGATGTTCGAGATGGTGCGCGTGCTTTCGCCGCAGAGTGCCGCGCATCCGATCGGCGGCGGGACCATCGACGCGCGCGTCGTCGGCATCGCGCTGTTCGGGCCTTATCTGCTGGTCGTGGAGCTGGCCTCCATGCTGCTGCTGGCCGCGCTGGTCGCCGCATTCCACCTCGGTCGTCAAGACTGACGCAATCAACGACATGAACGACGCTCTTGCCACCGTACCGCTGGAACACGCGCTGATCCTTGCCGGCGTGCTGTTCTCGCTCGGCCTGCTCGGCATTCTGGTGCGCCGAAACATCCTGTTCGTGCTGATGTCGATCGAAATCATGATGAACGCCGCCGCGCTCGCGTTCGTGGCGTCTGGCAGCCGCTGGGGGCAGGCGGATGGCCAGATCATGTTCATCCTGATCCTGACGCTCGCCGCAGCGGAGGCCAGTGTCGGTCTGGCTCTGGTGCTTCAGCTCTATCGCCGGTTCGAAACGCTTGATACCGATGCTGCTTCCGAGATGAAAGGATGAGACGGCAGTTTCCAGTTGTTAGTTGCCAGTTGTTAGTTACAACAGCTTGTGCTCGCCCAGGGTTGAGGCTTTCGGGCGGATGCACGCTGGCTTCGTCTTCTCTGGAAACTAACAACTAGAAACTGGAAACTGCTTATGTTCGATCTGCTCTTCATCGTTTTCCTCGCACCGCTGCTCGGCTTCCTCACGCTGGCAATCGGCCGCGGCAAGCTGTCGGACAACGTTTCGGCGGCGATCGGCGTCGGCTCGGTCGGCATCTCCGCGCTGGTCACGGCGCTGATCGGCTTCCAGTTCCTGACCCATCCCCCCGAAGGCGGCGTGTTCACGCAGACACTGTGGACGTGGATCGACGTCGGCCGCTTCGCACCGAAATTCGCGCTGCGCCTCGACGGCCTCAGCCTGACGATGATGGGCGTGATCACGGGCGTGGGCTTCATGATCCACCTGTTCGCCTCGTGGTACATGCGCGGCGACGAGAGTTACGGCCGCTTCTTTTCGTACATGAATTTCTTCGTCACGAGCATGCTGTTCCTGGTGCTCGGCGACAACCTGCTGTTCCTTTACTTTGGCTGGGAAGGGGTCGGCCTTGCCTCCTATCTGCTGATCGGCTTCTGGTACAAGAACCCCGAGAACGGCGCGGCAGCGCGCAAGGCTTTCGTGGTCACGCGCGTCGGCGACACCTTCATGGCGATCGGCCTGTTCATTCTGTTCCGCGATCTCGGCACGCTGGAAATCCAGCCGCTGATGGCCGCCGCCCAGCAGCACTACACGCCGGGCTCGTCGCAGATCACGGCAATTGCACTGCTCTTGCTCGGCGGTGCGGTCGGCAAGTCCGCACAGTTGCCGTTACAGACCTGGCTCCCGGATGCGATGGCCGGCCCCACGCCCGTCTCCGCGCTGATCCATGCGGCAACCATGGTCACGGCGGGCGTTTACCTGATTGCGCGCACGCACGTGATCTTCGAGCTGTCGCCATTCGCGCTGTCGATGGTCGGGTTGACCGGCGCGGCGACACTGCTGATCGCCGGCTTCACCGCACTGATGCAGACCGACATCAAGCGCGTACTGGCGTACTCGACGATGAGCCAGATCGGCTACATGTTCCTGGCACTTGGCGCGGGCGCCTGGAGCGCCGGCATTTTCCACCTGATGACGCATGCTTTCTTCAAAGCCTTGCTGTTCTTATCGAGCGGCAGCGTGATCCTGGCCTGCCACCACGAGCAGGACATGTTCCGCATGGGCGGACTGCGCAAGCACATCCCGTTCGTGTTCGCGTGCATGCTGATCGGCACGCTGGCGCTGACCGCGTTCCCCTTCACGTCCGGCTACTACTCGAAGGACGAGATTCTCAACGAGGCTTACGCCAATGGCCATCACGGCCTCTGGCTGGCTGGCGTGGTCGGTGCGTTCCTGACCGGCGTCTACAGCTTCCGCCTGATCTTCATCACCTTCTTTGGCCCGGAACGCTGGCGCAAGCCCGCGCATCAGGCTCATGGTCATGACGATCACGGCGCTGACCACGGCTTGGGTCCCAAGGATAATCCGCACGGCGCGCGCACGCTCGACCACCACATTCCGCTGGCCGTGCTGATGATCCTCGCGGTCGTTGGCGGCTTGATCCACCTGCCGCTGGCCGGCGTCCTGCCGCCTGCGCACGCGGAGGCAGGCGGCGAGCATTTGCCGGCGCTCATCGAGCACCTGCCGCTGATCGTCTCGCTGCTCGGCATCGCGCTGTCCTGGTTCCTGTTCCTGAAGAATCCACAGATTCCAGCCGCCCTTGCCCGTCATCCGGCTACCGCCTGGCTCGGCCGCTTCTGGCACTCTGCGTTCGGCTTCGACTGGCTCTATGACCGGATCTTCGTGAAGCCCTTCCTCGGCTTCGTTCACATCAATCGCAAGGACGGCTTCGACATCGCCATCATGAGCGTCACCCTGCCGCTGAACTGGCTCAACGGCCTGCTGGCACGCACGCAGACCGGCCAGATCCGCTGGTACGCCGCGAGTGTCGCCGGCGGCGCGGTGCTCATCATCGCCATGGTGGCATTGTCATGAGCTTGGGCATGAATTCGGGCGTAATCCTGGTCTGGCTGTTCCTGATTCCCTTCATCGGCGGCTTCCTGTGCTGGCAGGGCGAGCGCTTCGGGCGCCGCTTCCCGCGCTGGGTCGCGCTGATCACGATGCTGATCGTGATGGCGCTGTCGATCCACCTCTGGCTGACCGGCGATTACTCCCTCACCTTGCTCGGCAAGAACCCGCACTGGGTGGTCGAGTACAAAGCCGCGTGGATTCCCCGCCTCGGCATCAGCTTCCATCTCGCGCTCGACGGCATCTCGATGCTGCTGATCCTGCTGACCGGCCTGATCGGCGTGCTCGCCGTCGCCTGCTCGTGGAACGAGGTACAGCGCAACGTCGGCTTTTTCCATCTGAACCTGTTGTGGAATCTCGGCGGCGTCATCGGCATCTTCCTGGCGATGGATCTTTTCCTGTTCTTCTTCTTCTGGGAAATGATGCTGGTGCCGATGTACTTCCTGATCGCGCTCTGGGGCCACAACATTCCCGGCGGCAAGGGGCGCATCTTCGCGGCAACCAAGTTCTTCATCTTCACCCAGGCCAGCGGCCTGATCATGCTGCTGTCGATCCTGGGCCTGGTGTTCGTGCATTACTCGGCGACCGGCGTGTTGACGTTCGACTATGCCGATCTTCTGCACACGCCGATGAGTGCGACGACCGAGTGGTGGCTGATGCTCGGCTTCTTCGTCGCGTTCGCGGTCAAGATGCCGGTCGTGCCGCTGCATAGCTGGCTGCCGGACGCGCACTCGCAGGCGCCCACCGCCGGCTCGGTCGATCTGGCCGGCATTCTTCTGAAGACCGCCGCCTACGGCATCCTGCGCTTCGGCATTCCGCTGTTCCCGCACGCCTCCTTGCAGATTGCACCGTTCGCGATGTGGCTCGGCGTGCTCGGCATCGTCTACGGCGCTGTGCTCGCGTACTCGCAGACCGACATCAAACGCTTCGTCGCCTACACCTCGATCTCGCACATGGGCTTCGTGCTGATTGGCCTTTACGCCGGTACCGAACAGGCGCTGCAGGGCGTCATCATGCAGATGCTCGCGCACGGTATTTCGGCTGGCGCCTTGTTCATCCTCTGCGGCGAAATCTACGAGCGCCTGCATACCCGCGATCTGCGCGAGATGGGTGGCCTCTGGTCGCGCCTGCCTTATCTGCCGCCCATCGCGATGTTCTTCACGGCGGCGTCGCTCGGCCTGCCGGGTCTCGGCAACTTCGTCGGCGAGTTCCTGGTGCTGGTCGGAACCTTCCCGGTCGCGCCGGTCGTCGCGATGTTCGCTGCCACCGGCCTGATCCTCGCGGCGACCTACTCGCTGTGGCTGATGCAGCGCGCGTTCTACGGTCCGGCGCAGAGCGAGGAAAAGCTGCGCGACCTCAACGGCCGCGAGCTGGCGACGATGATCAGCCTCATGGCGATCCTGCTCTGGCTCGGCATCTACCCGCAGCCGGTACTCGACGCGACGCGCGCGCCGATGGCCGCAGTGCAGGCGATCTACGAGGCCGCCAAATCGGAAGCCGCAGTCGTCGCAGGAGTCACCCCATGACCCGCGAACAACTGCTGGCGCTGCTGCCGATCCTGTTCACCAGCGCGACCATCATCTGGGTGATGACCGCCATCGCGATCAAGCGTCACCACTGGTGGAACGCGACGTTCTCGGTGGTCGGCCTCAATCTCGCGATGTTCTCCTGCGTCATCGCCTACCAGGTCTCGCCGCAGTTCGTCACGCCCTTGCTGGTCGTCGACGGCTTCGGCTGCTTCTACATGGCGCTGGTGCTGGCGACCGCACTGGCAACCGCGACGCTCTGCCACGCCTACATGGAAGGCTACGAAGGCAACAAGGAAGAGGTCTACCTGCTGCTGACGCTGTCCGCGCTCGGCGGCATCGTGCTGGTCTGCGCTCGGCACTTCGCCACGTTCTTCATCGGTCTCGAACTGCTGTCGTTGCCGCTGTACGGTCTTATCGGGTATCTGGTGAAGGAGCGCCGTTCGCTCGAAGCGAGCATGAAATATCTGGTGCTGTCGGCGGTCGCCTCGGCCTTCATCCTGTTCGGCATGGCGCTCGTGTATTCGCAAACCGGCGCGCTCGGCTTCGCCGAAATCGGCAATCGCCTCGCGGCGGTCGGCGACTCCGGTTATACGGTTCTCGTGGTCGGCGGCGGCATGATCCTGGTCGGCGTCTGCTTCAAGCTTTCGCTCGCACCGTTCCACCTGTGGACGCCGGATGTCTACGAGGGCGCGCCCGCGCCGGTCGCCGCGTATCTCGCAACCGCTTCCAAGGTCGCGGTGTTCGCGGTGCTGTTGCGCTACTTCGTCGAGGCACAGGCTTACCACTACGCCTCGCTGCTCGACGTGCTGAGCGCGGTCGCCATCGTCTCCATCGTCGTCGGCAACCTGCTCGCGTTGATGCAGGACAATCTCAAGCGCCTGCTCGCCTACTCGTCGATCGCCCACTTCGGTTATCTGCTGGTCGCATTCATCGCGGCGGGCCCGCTGGCCGTCGAAGCCGTCGGCGTCTACTTGCTGACCTATGTCGTCACGACGCTCGCGGCCTTCGGTGTCATCACGCTGATGTCGAGCCCGTACAAGGAACACGATGCCGACATGCTCTGGGACTACCGCGGTCTGTTCTGGCGTCGCCCGAACCTTACGGCGATCCTGACGGTGTCGCTGCTGTCGCTGGCCGGCATTCCGCTGACGGCCGGTTTCATCGGCAAGTTCTATGCGATCGCGGCGGGTGTCGAGAAGCGGCTCTGGGTATTGCTGGCAGCGGTGATCTTCGGCAGCGCGATTGGCCTGTTCTACTACCTGCGCGCGATGGTAGCGCTCTACCTGCGCACGCCGTGGGTCCGCAAGTACGGCGCCCCGCTCGGTTGGGCACAGGGCACGGGCGGCGCGATGGTCATCGTGCTGATGGTCATGATGCTGGTACTCGGCATCTATCCGACACCGTTCATCTTCCTGATCCGGCATGCGCCGCTCGTGCACTGAGCCGGCTTGTCTGCGGCAGTGAGCTGAAACGAAAACGGCCGCCTTCAGGGCGGCCGTTTTCGTTGTGCGCTGCTTCAAGCGAGATCGTAGCGGAACTCCTTCTTGAAGCGCGCGCGGAACTGTTCGGGCGTCAGGAAATGGTTCTGCGGGCCTGGCCGCTCGATCTTCACCGCACCGAGCAGCGAGGCGACGCGGCCGGTGGTTTCCCAGTCGAGGCCGTTGAGCAGGCCGTAGAGCAGACCGCCGCGATAGGCGTCACCGCAGCCGGTCGGATCGGCCAGCGAATGCGCCGACGCGGTCGGAATCTCGTACGTCTTGCCGTTCGCGTAAATGTTCGAGCCCTTGCCGCCGCGCGTGACGATCAATGCGTCGACGCGATCCGCGATCTCCTTCAGGCTCCAGCCGGTGCGCGTCATCAGTACCTCCGACTCGTAGTCGTTGACCGCGAGATACGTCGCCTTCTCGATGAAATCCTTCAAATCGTCGCCACCGAACATCGGCAGCCCCTGACCCGGATCGAAGATGAACGGCAGGCCGGCTTCGGCGAACTGCGTGGCGTGCAGCACCATCGCCTCGCGCCCGTCAGGCGAGACCGAGCCGATCTTCACGCCGGCCTTGATCGCCGCGTGGACGTCCTGGGTGTGCGCGAAGCTCATCGCGCCGGGATGGAACGCAGTGATCTGGTTGTCGTCGAGATCGGTCGTGATGTAGGCCTGCGCCGTGTAAGCCTCGGGCACGGTCTTCACGTACGTGCGCGGGATGCCGTTTTTATCGAGCCATTCCGAGTAGGTGCCGAAGTCCTTGCCGACCGTCGCCATCGGCAATGCTTCGCCGCCGAGCATCGTCAGGTTATAGGCGATGTTGCCGGCCGTGCCGCCGAACTCGCGACGCAGTTCCGGCACCAGGAAGGCGACATTCAGGATGTGCACCTTGTCCGGCAAAATTTCGTTCTTGAACTGGCCGGAGAACACCATGATGGTGTCGAAGGCGAGGGAACCGCAGATGAGGGCTGACATCTTTTCTCCGTCTGGTTATTTCCTGTTGGAATCGGATCACAAAGCCTGCGCGCCATCGAGTTTCGCGAGTGTGCGATCAAAAGTGCCGAGTGGCAGGTGACCATTTTTTCGGGCGATCGCAAGCACCATGCAATCCGTGAAACCCAGCGCCGGCCGCTTCCGATAGTGAGCCAGGGCCGCGCTCACCACTTCGGAATCCTGGATCGCAACGCGATGATTCGAGAGCAGCATTTCGAGTGCATCGGCGAGTTGTCGATCACCCAGCGAAAACACTGAACTCAGCACCCGGACAGCCTCGGCCAGCACCAGATGAGAAATCCAGATGCCGTTGTCGATGAACGCTTCCGCCTTCAACAACTGCCGTGCATCGTCCCGCATCACCAGCCGGACGACGACGTTCGTGTCAATCGCGCGCATGTTTCTTGCGCAGGTACTGCCGTATGCCGCCCTTCAGTTCCGCAAGGGTCTTGGGCTCGGGCGGTTCAGGAAACAAGACCTTGTGAATGTCCTCGAAGCTGTACTTCCCCGCACGCCGCACCGTGACGTTCTCGCCTTCTATTTCCCATTCGAGCACCGATCCCGGACCGACTCCAAGCCGCTTCCTCACCGGCGCCGGAACCGACACCTGGCCTTGCGCCGTCAGCTTGGAAAGAGGCTTGTTCATGCGCAGTATCGTTCCACATTACCGGGGTAATGGCAATGATTGTCCCGGTAGCGCGCGCTCCGCACACGAAAGGGTTCCGCGCAATGCCAGAAATCGTGCACAGAGTGCAGGCGGCATCGCCGGGTCAAGGAACATGGCCCGGTACGTTAGCCGAACAAGATCAGGCCCCAGACAAACGGGACTTGCAACAGCGAAAGATGGACCGCCGCAGACCCGAGATCCTTGGCGCGTCCGGAAAGCAGGTGCCGCTCGGAGCCGATGCGATCGACCACGACCTCGATCGCGGTATTGAGGAGCTCGACGATCAGCACCATGAGGAGGCTCATCGAAAGCACTGCGCGCTTCAGGCCGTTGTCTCCAAGCCAGAGCGCCAGCGGCAACATCACCACGAAGAGAATGAATTCGATTCTGAATGCTTCCTCTTCGCGCAGTGCCCAGCCGAGTCCCCAATAGCTGACGCGCGTGGCGCGGACGATACGCGCCACACCCTTGATGCCATCGGCCATCAGTCTGCCGCCGCCTGGTAACGGACATCGAGATGGCGTGCGGCGCGCACGTCATCGAGCCGCCGCACCGGCATCGAGTACGGTGCACCCTTGACGTAGGCAATGTCTTTCTTCGCCTCCTCCCAGATCGCGCACATCGCGTCGACGAAGGCATCGAGCGTTTCCTTGTCTTCGGTCTCGGTCGGCTCGATCAGCAGACACTCGGGCACGAGCAGCGGGAAGTAGACGGTTGGCGCGTGGAACCCGTAGTCGAGCAGGCGTTTGGCGATATCGGTCGCACTCAGGTCGATTTCCTGTTTCTGGCGCTTGAGCGTGACGATGAACTCGTGGCTTGCGAGGCGCGTCGGAAACGCGAGATCGAAGCCGCGCTCGCGCAGGCGGGCCTGCAGATAGTTGGCGTTGAGCGTGGCGAATTCGGCGACGCGGTGCATGCCTTCGCGGCCGAGCAGGCGGGCGTAGACATAGGCACGCATCAATACGCCGGCGTTGCCCATGAAGGTGCTGAGACGGCCGATGGTCTGGGGCAGGTCGCGCTCATCGAGCCAGCGGTAAAAGCAGTTTCCAGTTGTCAGTGGCTGGTTTCCAGAGAAGCCTTTGCTGGCTTCGTCTTTACGCCCGACGATTGGAATCGGCATGAACGGCAGCAGGCGTTCGGAAACACCCACCGCACCCGCGCCCGGCCCCCCGCCGCCGTGGGGTGTGCTGAAGGTCTTGTGCAGGTTCATGTGGATGACGTCGAAGCCCATGTCGCCGGGGCGGACTTCGCCGAGGATGGCGTTGAGGTTGGCGCCGTCGTAGTAGAGCAGGCCGCCGGCCGCATGAACCAGCCCGGCAATCTCCTTGATGCGCCGCTCGAACACGCCGAGTGTCGATGGGTTGGTCAGCATGATGCCGGCGGTGTGCGGGCCGAGCACAGCCTTGAGGCGCTCGACGTCGACGTCGCCCTCGGCATTCGTCGGGATCTCGCGCACGGTCATGCCGAGCATCGTCGCGGTCGCCGGGTTGGTGCCATGCGCGGCGTCAGGCACGAGGATTTCGCTGCGCGCCAGATCGTTTCTCGCGCGGTGATAGGCGCGAATCATCGACACACCGGCGAACTCGCCCTGCGCGCCGGCCATGGGGGTGAGTGATACGCCGGCCATGCCGGTCACGTCCTTGAGAATCTCCTGCAACTCGTACATGCAGGTGAGAAAGCCCTGCGAGTGCGACTCCGGCGCCAGTGGATGACGGCCAAGAAACTCCGGGAGCATCGCCAGCGTATTGCAGGCGCGCGGGTTGTATTTCATCGTGCAGCTGCCGAGCGGATAGAAGTGCGTGTCGATGCTGAAGTTCAGCTTCGACAAGCGGGTGAAATGCCGCACCGCCTGCAACTCCGAAACCTGCGGCAACGCCGGCGGCGTCTTCCGCCGCAAGTGCGACGGCACCTCCGAGCTGAGCGCTTCAAGGGGCATCTGCGCATAGGCCGCTCGGCCCTGGCGGGAAATTTCGAAGATCAGTTTTTCGGTCATGGGTGGCACGTTCAGGAAAATAAGCCCTTCTCCCTCCGGGAGAAGGGTTGGGATGAGGGCCTTTCAGATGTAGATCGCTCCCTGCTTGAAGGAGCCTCACCCCCGGCCCCTCTCCCGGAGGGAGAGGGGAGACCAGAATTAAAGGCTCAGCCCAGCGCCTTCAGCGCGGCGTCGTAATTCGGCTCTTCGGCGATCTCTTTCACCAGCTCGGCGTGCAGCACCTTGTTGTGGGCATCGAGGACGACGACGGCGCGCGCGGTCAGTCCGGCCAGCGGGCCGTTCTCGATCTTCACGCCGTATTCCTCGGCGAAGCTGTGACCGCGCATGAGCGAAAGGTTCTCGACGTTCTTGATCCCCTCGGCGCCGCAGAAGCGCTTCTGCGCGAAGGGCAGATCAGCCGAAATGCAGAGCACGACGGTGTCCTTGAGGTTGGCCGCCTTCTCGTTGAACTTTCGTACCGACGTGGCGCAGGTCGGCGTGTCGATCGACGGGAAGATGTTCAGCACCTTCTTCTTGCCGGCGTAGTCGTGCAGCGTCACATCCTTGAGATCGCCGTTGACGATGCGGAAGCCGGGTGCATCGCTGCCGACTTTCGGCAGTTCGCCGTTGGTCTGGATGGGGTTGCCTTGCAGGGTGATCGTGGCCATCAGTTCGTCTCCTCGGTTGTTGTGGACGGATGTTCAGCAGTCGAGCGCGCTACGCAGTGCTGCGGCGTAACACGCGATGTCCTCGGCGGTTCTCGTTTCGGTAGCGCAGACCAGTAGCGCATTGCCCAACTCCGGATAATGCCGCGAAAGATCATGGCCCCCGAGAATACCGTGCCGTGCGAGTGCGGCGAGCACCGGCGCCGCTGGCCGCGGCAGACGGATCACCGCCTCGTGGAAACACTCGCCGGTGAATGCCGCTTCAACGCCGGGAATCGCGGTCAGTGCTTCGACCAGGGCTCGCGTATTCGCCATCGAATGAGCTGCCACGCGGCTCAGCCCTTCCGGGCCAAGCAGGGACATGTGAATCGTCGCCGCCGTAACCAGCAGGCCCTGATTGGTGCAGATGTTCGAGGTCGCCTTGCTGCGGCGGATGTGCTGCTCGCGTGCCTGGAGCGTCAGCGTATAGCCCGGCTTGCCGTCGAGATCGACCGTGCGGCCGACGATGCGGCCCGGCATCTGGCGTACGAACTGTTGCTTCGCAGTGAGGAAACCGAAGTACGGTCCGCCCGAAGCCAAAGGCGCGCCGAGCGGCTGGCCTTCGCCGCAGCAAATGTCTGCGCCCTTCTGGCCGGCGGCGACAACCACTCCCGCACCCGCCTCGCGAACCGTGTCGGAGCTGCCCCATTCACCGGGCGGTTTCAATACTGCCAGCGAAACCGGATTGACCAGCGCGACAACGAGCGCGCCATTGGCATGCGCCCAGTCGGTGATCGCATCGACGTCTTCCAGCACGCCGAAGAAGTTCGGCTGTGCGATCACGACAGCCGTGATGCCCTGCCCTTCGAAGCGCTGCAACTGCTGCGGCAGTGTGGTACCAATTTCGGCGCAGTAGACCAGCGACACTTGCTCCAGCCCCTGCGCTTCCGTGATCGCATGGACCGCTTCGCGGTAGAACGGATGCACTGCGGCGGGCATCAGGATCTTGCCGCTGCCGGCCGACGGATTCGCACGCACCGCCATCAGCAGCGCTTCGGCGAGTGCCGACGCGCCGTCGTACATCGAGGCGTTGCTGACCTCCATGCCGGTCAGCGCGCACATCATGCTCTGGTACTCGTAGAGCAGTTGCAGCGTGCCCTGGCTGGCCTCGGCCTGATACGGCGTGTAGGCCGAGTAGAATTCGCCGCGCGTCGTGATCTCCCAGACGGCCGCCGGAATGTGGTGCTCGTAGGCGCCGGCGCCGATGAAGTTCAGCAGCTGGCCGTCCTGGGCCGCGCGGCCGTGCATGAGCCGCGCGATCGCCATTTCCGAAACGCGCTCCGGAACTTTCGTCAGGCCCTTGCAGAACAGCTCGGCGGGAATCTCGCCGAACAGTGCGTCGGTACTCGGCTTGCCGATGACGGCGAGCATTTCGGCGACATCGGTTTCGGTGTGGGGGATGAAGGGCATGAAGCGGTTTCCAGTTTCCGGTTGTTGGTTGGCAGAGAAGCCACTGCGCGATTACGAGGCAGCGAGCGCCTTTTCGTAACCGGCGGCATCGAGAAGTGAATCGACATCGGCAGCGTTGGCGGGCTTCATCTTCCACAGCCAGCCGCCTTCGTAAGGCTCGCTGTTCAGCAACTCGGGCGCCTCGGCGAGCTTCGGATTGGCGTCGGTGACTTCGCCGGCAATCGGTGCGTAGACATCCGACGCTGCCTTGACCGACTCGACCACCGCGCAGGCTTCGTCAGCCTTCAGCTTGCGGCCGACTTTTGGCGTTTCCACGAACACGAGATCGCCGAGCGCAGCCTGTGCATGATCGGTAATGCCGATCAGGACGCTGCCGTCGGGCAGCGTCCTGATCCACTCGTGGGATTTCACGTACTTCAGATCGGTGGGGATTTTGCTCATCGGAATCGCTCCAGTGTTTTTTTAACGGCTTGATCGGACTAAACAAGAACCTTGCCGTTGCGAACGAACGGCGGCTTCACTTCACGGGTCGGCAGCCACTGGCTGCGGACCTCGACTTCATACGGCCCGACCGCATTGCCGGCAACGCGCGCGAAAGCGATCGAGCCCTTCATCGTCGGTGCGAAGCCGCCGCTGGTGGTTTCACCCTTTGCTCCATTCGCGGCGCGCACCGGCATGTGGGCTCTCAGCACGCCGCGGCCTTCGAGCACCAGGCCGACGGTCCGGCGTGGCAGCATGGCGCGCTGCGGCTCCAGCGCCTCGCGGCCCATGAAGCGGCGTGTTTCGTCGGCGAACGAAACCGTCCACGCAAGCCCGCATTCGAGTGGACTGACCGACTCGTCCATGTCCTGACCATAGAGATTCATGCCGGCTTCGAGACGCAGCGTGTCGCGGGCGCCGAGGCCACACGGCTTGACGCCAGCGGCCACCAGCTTCGCCCAGGCCGCCACCATTTGGGCATGCGGCAGGATCAATTCGTAGCCGTCCTCGCCGGTGTAGCCGGTGCGGCCGACGAAGGTGTCGCCGCTCCAGGCGGCGCTGAACGGCGTCAGCACCGCAGCGCGTGCGGCAAGTTCGGGGATCAGCAGCGCGTCGACCTGCGCGCGCGCCTGCGGCCCCTGCACGGCGAGGATGCCGAGATCGTCGCGATGACGAACGTCGACGCCGAAGGCCGGCGCCTGCTCACGCATCCAGGCGAGATCCTTGGCCGTTGTGCCGGCATTGACGACGAGGCGGAAGCGGTTTTCTTCGAGCCAATAGACGATGAGATCGTCGATGACGCCGCCATTCGCATCGAGCATGCACGAGTACAGCGCCTTGCCGCGCTGCTTGAGCCGTGCCACGTCGTTGGCCAGCAGGTGTCGAAGGAATTCTCGTACACGCGCGCCGTGCAGGTCGACTGCCGACATATGCGCCACATCGAACATGCCCGCCGCAGACCGGACGACATGATGCTCGTCGAGTTGCGAGGCGTACTGGATGGGCATGTCCCAGCCGGCGAAATCGACCAGCTTCGCGCCGAGGCGCAGGTGTTCGGCGTGCAGCGCGGTGTGCTTCAGCATGCGGTTCGTACTCGTGACTTTACGTGTCGTAGCGAACCGCCCCTCTGTCCTTTTACCTGAGAGTTCAGCGCCAATCCGCGCATGCCCCATCGGTGGACCGCGCGAGCGGCCGCTCTCCAGAGTCAGCGAACACCTTGCTCCATTTTGCCTGAGCGATTCCGGGCGGATTTGCGCCTTCGGCGCCGTCGTGTACCGACGGACTCTCGCAAGGGGTTCATTGCTGGGCCAACTATAACGTTCCCTGCCGGCGGTTGCGAGAACCGGCGGCAGACTCAGGCGCTCGCCGCCTGCCGCATCAGCAGTTCCTTCAGCGGACCGAGGCGATCCACGCCTTCCAGGCCCAGGCCCAGCGCGGTCCGGATGCCTGGCAGGCGGATGCGGAAGCTGCGATACAGCGTGTCCGTCAGCGCCAGCATTTCGAGGTTTGCCGCCTTGCGCGCCCGGGCGTAGCGCGCGAGCGTCCGCAACGAGGTCCCATCGCGACCCGCAGCACGCGCCGCAACGAGGGTGGTCGAGAGTTGCGCGGCATCGGCAAAGCCGAGGTTGACGCCCTGCCCGGCCAGCGGATGGATTGCGTGCGCGGCATCACCGATCAGGACCAGTCCCGGGCGGACGTACTCGCGCGCGTGCAGCAGCCGCAGCGGCACTGCGCTGCGCGGTGTCGCTGCGAGAATCTCGCCGAGCACGCCCTGACTCGCTGCACCGAGGCGTGCGCGAAACGCCGCGTCGTCGAGTGCCATCAGCTCGTCGGCCAGTGCCGTATCCGCCGACCAGACGATCGAGCAGCCGCCATCGGCCAGCGGCAGCAAGGCCAGCGGGCCGCTCGGCAGGAAGCGTTGGTACGCGGTTTCGCCGTGTTCGCGTTCGGTCCGGATATGGCAGATCAGCGCGCGCTGCGGATAGCTCCATGCGATCGTTTCGATGCCGGCCAGTTCACGCAACTGCGAGTCGGCGCCATCCGCGGCGACGATCAGCCGGGCGCGCACCACGGCGCCTTCAAGATGCAGTTCGCCGATTTCGCCATCGGCCTGCGGCAGCAGGATCGCTTCGATCGGCGCGTGCAGCCAACAGTCCACCGCTTCGAGCCGCGACCATGCGCAGGCGAGAATCAAGCCATGCTCGACGATCCAGCCGAGCTGCGCCGCGCCGGCATCGGCGGCGTCGAAGGCCAGCGCCTGCGCCGGTTCGCGCGCCCAGACCCGCATGGCCGAATAAGGGCTGATCCGGGTGGCTGCGATGGCTGGCCAGACGCCGAGGCGATCCAGGAAGCGCGCCGATTCGGGCGCGATGGCGTAGACGCGCGCGTCGTGGATTTCCGGTCGATACGGCGCGGGCTCGGCGCCGCGTTCGATCAGCGCGACGCGAAAGCCGGCCTGCTGCAGGGCCAGCGCTGTGGCGAGGCCGACAGGTCCACCACCGACTATCGCCGCGTCGTAGACAATGGCGCCGGACGTGTTCATTCCCGCGGACTAGACCGCGCTTCCACGCGCGCGGCAAAATCATCGCGCGGCAGGCCGAGCTGCCCGAGATGTTGCCGCAGCATCGCGTTGCGCAGCGGGGGTGCGAGATCGACGGCGATCAGGCCCCAGTGCCGCGCCTGCGCCAGCCCCGGAATGCGGTTCGAGAACGTGCGCACCATAAAATCGGTGACGGCGCTGACGCGGCTGCGATCGTGTGCGCGGCGCTGTTCGTAGTCGGCCAGTGGCTTTGCCGCGCCCGGATCGTCGAGCGTCGCAACGGCCTGCGCGAGTGCCGCGACATCGCGCAGGCCAAGATTGAAACCCTGCGCCGCCACCGGATGCAGGCTCTGTGCGGCGTTGCCGATGAGCACGGTGCGTGCCGCAGCAAGCTGAACGCTCATGATCCGCGACAGGGGATAGCCGCGCCGCGCGCCGAGTGCCGTGAAGCGGCCAAGGCGGCCCCCGAACGTGTCCTGCGCTTCGGCGAGATAGTCGTGGTCAGAACAGCCCAGCATGGTTTCGGCGCGTTCGCTCGGCACCGTCCAGACCAGCGAGGCGGCGGCGTCGGGCTTCGGGATCAGCGCCAGCGGCCCGTCCGGTGTGAAGCGCTCGTAGGCGACGCCTTTGTGCGGACGCGACAGGCGCACGGCCGAGACAATGGCATGCTGCGCGTAATCGCGCGTCTGCGCCGCGATGCCGAGCAGATTGCGCAGCACCGAATGCGCGCCGTCGGCAGCGACGACCAGCTTCGCGTTCAGCGTCCGCAGCGATCCCGCCGCGTCGATCTCGAGGACGGCGTGATCGTCCGCGAGCGTCACGCCAGCAAGCCGCGCCGGCTGCATCAGCGAGAGATTCGGCGCGGTCGCCAGCGCCTGCGTCAGCACCGCACCGATCGCTCGCAGCGGCACGTTGTAGCCCAGTGCATCGAGTCCGGCCTCGGCGGCACTGAAGCGCGTCGTGCCGAAGCGGCCGCGCTCGGAGATATGCGTTGCCACGATCGGCTCGGCTTCTGCGCGCAAGACGTCCCAGAGACCGATGGCAGAAAAAATGCGGCGGCTGGCGTCGTTGAGCGCGATGCAGCGTTCGTCCCAGCTGTATGTCCCTGAAGGCGGCGCAGCCGCTTCGATCAGCACCACGCGCAGTTTCGTGTGCGACAGCGCGGCCGCCAGACTGGTCCCGACCAGGCCACCGCCGACGATGGCGATATCGAAGTCGCTCATGCCGCATCGACGCCGAGCAGAACCGACAGCACGCCCGACGCCGCCGAGACACCCACCGCAAGGATGTAGAACGTCCAGAGCCAGAACATGCGCCACAGCGTCCTTGCCGGCGTGCCGCCGTAAACCCGGCGCAGGGCGATAAAGACATAGGCGGTGATCGCCAGTTCGAAGCCGCGACGCAACAATAACGGCAGCGGCAGAAACCCGAGCGACAGCACGATGAACAACAAGCAATGAAGATGCAGGGAAAACAGCAGATGCACGCCGTAGCGCAAACGCTGCTTCCGGTAAAACCACCTCAGCAGCAGTGCGAAGTAAGGCAACAGGAAAAACATCGCGTAAGGTGCGTCATCGGCCAGCTTCTGCCGCAACACCCGACTCTGTTCGGCCGAGCTGAGCCTGGAAAACGACATCGCTCTTTCTTCGATCTTCGCCTCGAAGCTGCCCGCTGCGGGCTCGTCCTTCTTTTTCGCAGCCGCCGCAGCCTTGTCGTCCTCGTCGGCAATCAGGACTTTCGGAGGCTGCCCGTCGACGTCGGCCCCCTTGAGCAAGAACGGATTGTTCTCCGCCGGCAGCAGGCCGAGCAGTGCGAAGAACAGGAAGCTGATGCTCAAATAGAGCTTCAGCGGCCGCACGTAACGCTGGCGACGACCCTCGACGTAATCCAGTGTCAATTGACCCGGTCGCGTCAGCAGCACCCGCAGCGTGCGGCCGAGCTTGCCTTCCAGCGCGACGAATTGATCAACGAATTCCTCGGCGAAGTGGCGCACCGTCGGCGTTTCAATCAAGGTTTCCTGACCGCAGTTCGCGCAATATTTTCCGGCGACCGGTGCCGCGCAGTCGGCGCAGACCGACGGCGCGATAGCTTGATCCTGCGACGCCGGGACTGCCTGGGGCGCGAGTTCGTTCATCGTCTCAATTGGCAACCGCGAGCACGACAGTGGCGAGCGCCGCGCCGGCAATCGCGAGGACATACGCCGCGACGATCGCGACCAGCCGCAGCAGCGTCGCGATCCTGCCGCCGCCGTAAACCCGGCGCAGCATCAGGAACATGTAGACGCCAAGCACGAGATTGATCGCGTTGTTGATCCAGTCATGCAACGGCTGCGGCCAGGGCACGAGACCCGGCAGCAGCAGCAGGAACGCGAAGCTGTGGAAATGCAGCGCCAGCAGAAGGTGCTCGCCGTAGTGGCGGTGGCGATAGAGCAGCATCAGCAGTGCCGCGAACAACGGCACCAGCAGCAGCATCGCCTTGGGCGCATTGCTGACCATGCCGCCCCTGAGTACATGGTCTCGCGCCGCCGGTGGCAGGCGTGAAAACGTCGCGATGCGATCGTCGATGAACGGGAAGCCGGTCGTGGCATCGATACGCGACTCGCGGACCGATTCGGTATTGATCTCTACCCCGGCCGCGCCGATTTTCACGCTGATGCCTGGCACCAGCATCAACCCGAGAAAGAACAGCACGCTGATCGCCAGATACAGCCGCAGCGGCGAGATGTAGCGCTGGCGCCGGCCTTCGAGATAGTCGACGGTCATCGCGCCCGGATGGAAGAACAGCAGCCGCAGCGTCAGCGGCAACCGGCCCTCGACGCCGAAATATTTCTCGATGAACTCGTTGAGAAATTTGCGGACCGTCGGCACGTGCAAGTGCGCGTCCTGGCCGCAATGCGGACAGTAGTTGCCCTGGTGCGAGGTCGCGCAGTTCGGACACCGCCGGTCGCTGGGCGCTGCGCTGTCGGCGCCGTCGCTCAAGCGCACCTCACCCGCGCATGACCGCTTCGACTTCGGCGACGGCCTTCGGCACATCGCGCGTCAGCACCTCAGGGCCGCTCGCGCCGATCAGCACGTCGTCCTCGATGCGGATGCCGATGCCGTGAAAGCGCGGGTCGACGCCCGGCGTGCCCGGCGCGATGTACAGACCCGGCTCGACCGTCATCACCATGCCGGCCTTGAACGGACGCGGCTTGCCTTCGAGCTTGTAGCGGCCGACGTCGTGCACGTCGAGCCCGAGCCAGTGGCCGGTGCCGTGCATGTAGAACTGTTTCTGCTTGTCGGTCTTGATCAACTCGTCGACATCGCCCTTCAGCAGCCCGAGCGCGACCATGCCCTCGGTCAGCACACGCGTTGCCACTTCATGCGGACGCGCCGAGGAATTGCCGGCTTTCAGTTCCGCGATCGCCGCCAACTGCGCCGCCAGCACGACCTCATAGACTGCCTTCTGCGCGCCGCTGTACTTGCCGCCCACCGGAAACGTGCGCGTGATGTCGGCCGTGTAGCCGCGGTACTCGCCGCCGGCATCAATCAGCAGCAGATCGCCGTCGCGCAGCTGTGCTTCGTTTTCCTTGTAATGAAGGATGCAGGCGTTGTCGCCGCCACCGACGATCGAGCCGTAGCCACATTCCATCTCGTTGCGCTCGAACTCGTGATGGATTTCGGCAGCCACCTGCCATTCCCAGCCGCCCGGCCTGGTCGCGCGCATCGCCCGCACATGCGCCGCGGCGCTCACCTTGCAGGCATGGCGCAGGAGTTTCAATTCGGCTTCCGTCTTGATCAGCCGCTGCTCGTGCAGCGTGGTTTCGAGCGCGACGAATTCAGTCGGCGCTGCCGCACCGCGCCGCGAAACCTCGCGGATTTCGCGCACGCAGGCGGCGAGCTTTGCGTCCCAGTGCGGATGCTCGCCGAGCGTGAAGTACACGCGCTCCCGACCCGCGAGCAGGCCGGTCATCTGCCTCTCGAATTCCTCGACGACGAAGCCCTGATCGGCACTGTAGGCACTGACCGCGCCTTCGGGCCCGGCGCGGCGTCCATCCCAGATTTCGCGCGCTGGATCGCGCGGCCGGACGAAGAGTACGCAGGAACCCTCCTTGCGGCCGGGCGCGAGCACGAGCAGCGAGTCCGGCTCGTGAAATCCGGTCAGGTAGAGGAAATCCGAGTCCTGGCGGAAGCGGTAATGGCTGTCGCGGTTGCGAATGACTTCACGCGCCGAGGGCACGATCGCCACGCCATCAGGGCCGATGGCCTCGATCAGGCGGGCGCGGCGGGCGGCATATTCGGAGACTTCGGTGGCAGTCGGTGCGGGCATGTCGATTGGGGTCAATTCAATGAATCTAATGGATCGTCGGCGAATCGCTGGTCGCGCCGGAGCGCGGATGCAATTCCATATAGACCAGCTGCGCACCGACGCGGATGTATTCGACGAGTTCGGCATACGCCTCTTCCTCGACCTCGTCGTCACCGCCGGCATCGAGCGAAGTGCGCGTGAACTGCGTGAGGTCCTTGACGATCTCGCGGACTTCCTCGGAGCACTCGCGCAGATTCAGCTTGATGCGCCCGGCGAGGCCGTAGAGAAAGCCCTCGCACCAGGCGCCGAGCGCCCGGGCGCGCTCGGCCAGCAGCGAATGGTCGTCCGGCAGCACCGGCATGAAGGCCGATTGCAGGTCGGTCAGCGCGGCGATGGCTTCGTCGCGCAGCGTTCTCAGTTCGGCCTGGGCCTGCGCGTCGGGCGCGGCATCGTCCTCGTCGAGCAGCTTCACCGGGTCGACATCCTCCGGCTTCTGCCGGCACAGCGCCCCGCAGAGGCTGCCGTGGAATGCCGCTGCATCGTCGCCGTAGCCGGTGCGCGCCAGGAGCGCAGTCAGCGCGTGGTAATCGAGTAGAGTCGTCATAATGCGGATTATATGCCGCCCATGCTCCCTGCCGGCGCCGTGAGGGGCGACAGATCAACGCGGGACGAAGTCGGGGCACAGCGCCGCGCTCGATGGCGCTGAGGGCCTGCGGCCATGAGGGTTTGCACTCCTTGGCGGAACCGGGCCAGCGCACTAAAGTGCAGGCAGGTCACGGCCATTGCCGCTTCACGAGATAATCACAGCTTCACGAGATGGAGGAGAGATCGTCATGGGTCAGATGCAGTCACCAACGCAGCAGGTCGACGCGGTTGTCGTGGGCGCCGGAATCGCCGGCATGTATCAGCTTTATCGGCTGCGCGAAAAAGGCCTGAAGGTGCGGCTGTTCGAGGCCGGTGAGGGCGTCGGCGGCACCTGGTACTGGAACCGCTACCCGGGCGCGCGCGTCGATTCCGCATCGCATGTCTACCAGTACTGGTTCTCCGATGAAATCCTCAAGGAATGGAACTGGAGCGAGCGCTTCCCGGCCCAGGAAGAAACCGAGCGCTATCTGAATTTCGTCGCGGACAAGTGCGATCTGCGCAAGGACATCACGTTCAAGGCCCGTGTCGCGTCGGCTACTTACGATGAGACGGCGAAGCGCTGGACCGTTGTCACCGAATCGGGCGAGACGCTCAGCACGCAGTTTCTGGTCATGTGCGCCGGCGGCATTTCCGCACCGCTGGTGCCGCCGTTCCCCGGTCACGAGAAGTTCAAGGGCCAGATCGTCCACACCGCGCGCTGGCCGAAGGCGGGTATCGAGCTGACCGGAAAACGCGTCGGCGTCATCGGCACCGGCGCGACGGGCATGCAGGTGATCCAGACCATCGCCAGCCAGGTCAAGCAGTTGACGGTATTCCAGCGCACGGCGAACTATGCGATCCCGATGCGCAACCCGAAGTACGGCGACGCCGACCGCGCCGAGTTCCGCGCGCAATACCCGGCGCTGAAGCAGCGCGTGCAGCGCACGTTCGCCGGATTCGACTACGACCTGCAAGAGAGCAACTTCGTCGACCTGTCACCGGAAGAGCGGCAGAAAACCATGGAAACGCTCTGGAAAGACGGCTCACTGAGCTTCTGGATCGGCGGCTTCAAGGAAGTGTTCTTCGATGCCGGCATCAACGAGGAAGTGTCGAAGTTCGTCCGCGAGCGCATGCGCGCCCGCATCGAGGACCCAAAGATGGCCGCCAAGCTGATCCCGAACGACCACGGCTTCGGCACCCGCCGCGTGCCGCTCGAAACCGGGTATTTGGAGGCTTACAACCGCGACAACGTCGAGCTGATCGACTTGAAGGCCGATCCGATCGAGTGCCTCACCGAGAAGGGCCTGAAGACCAGGAGCGGCGAGCACGAACTCGACATCCTGATTTTCGCGACTGGCTTCGACGCCGGTACCGGCGCGCTGACCCGCGTCGACATCCGCGGCCGCGACGGCTTGCGGCTCAAGGACGAGTGGTCGAAGAACATCCGCACGACCATGGGCCTGCAGGTGCACGGCTACCCGAACATGTTCACGACCATGGCTCCGTTCGCGCCGGCTGCCGCGTTCTGCAACGTGCCGACCTGCCTGCAGCAGCAGGTGGACTGGATCGCCGACTGCATCCAGTACGTTCGCGAGCATCACCTCGCGACGATCGAGCCGACGGCCGAGACGGAAGCGAAGTGGCTCGCGCATCACGACGAGGTCGCCAGCATGACGCTCGTTGCCAAGACCAAGTCCTGGTACATGGGCAGCAACATCGAAGGCAAGCAGCCGCGTCTGCTGTCGTACATCGGCGGCGTGGGCGCCTATCGGCAGATTTGTGAGGACGTGAAGGCGAAGGGCTACGAGGGCTTCGCCATCGCCTGATGGCCGCGCCGATGTAATGCTGGAACCGGAGGCCGCGCAAGCGGCCTTCGGTCTTTAATGCCCCTGCCGGGCCGCCGCGCGACTCTATAATCCGCCCATGGAACCCGTCGATTTCGTTGCCGCGCTGCGCGGCGCAGCCCCCTATGTCCACGCGCACAACGGTCGCGTGTTCGTCGTCGCCTTCGGTGGCGAGGCCGCCCTGCGGCCCGATTTCGACCGCCTGATCTACGACATCGCTCTGCTGCACAGCCTCGGCGTCAAGCTGGTGCTGGTGCACGGCGTGCGGCCGCAGATAGAAGCGCAACTGGCGGCGCGCCAGATCGAATCACGCTTCGCCGGCGACCTGCGCATCACCGACATGGCGACGATGGACTGCGTGAAATCCGCCATCGGGTCCCTGCGCATGAGCATCGAAGCGCGCCTGAGCACGGGCCTCGCGAGCACGCCAATGGGCGGCGCGCGGCTGAAAGTGGCTGGCGGCAACTGGGTCACCGCGAAGCCGGTCGGCGTGCGCGACGGGACGGATCATGAACTCACCGGCGAAGTCCGTCGCATCGACATCCCGACCATCCGCGAAGTGCTGGAAAACGGCCGCATCGCGCTGCTCAGCCCGATCGGCTACTCCCCGACCGGCGAGATCTTCAACCTGCGCGCGGGTGAAGTGGCGCAGGCCGTCGCGATCGGCCTCAAGGCCGACAAGCTGATCTTCGTGCTTGACTCCGACCCGGACACCTGGAAGCTCGCCGCAGAAACCGGCGACGCCGGCCAGCTTCCGCTCGGCGAAGCGGAGCGCCTGCTCGCTGATGCCTCGCAGAACAATCCGCTGTCCGCCGAAGACCGTGCACTGCTCACCTCCGCCCTCGCCGCTGGCCGCGGCGGTGTCGCCCGCGTACACCTGATCGGCGCCGACGCCAATGGCGCCTTGCTGCGCGAACTCTACACACGCGATGGCTGCGGACTGATGTTCTATTCCGACGAGAACTACGAGTCCGTGCGCGAGGCGACGATCGAGGACGTCGGCGGCATCCTGGCACTCATCAAGCCGCTCGAAGACGCCGGCGTGCTGGTGCCGAGATCGCGCGAGCAGCTGGAACTCGAAATCACCCTGTTCGACGTGATGGTCCGCGACGGTACGGTGATCGCCTGCAGCGCCCTGTTCCCGTTCCCGCAGAACGCGATGGCCGAATTCTCATGTGTGGCCGTCCACCCCGACTACCGCAGCGAAGGCCGCGCCGACGCCCTGCTCAAGCGCGCCGAGGAAAGCGCCAAAAAGCTCGGTGTGAAGAAGCTGTTCGCGCTGACCACGCACACGCCGCACTGGTTCATCGAGCATGGCTTCGTGCAGGGAGCTATCGAAGAACTACCGATGCAGAAGCAGCGGATTTACAACTATCAGCGGAAGTCGCTGGTGTTGGTGAAGGGCTTGTAATCCGATTTGGTAGCGTGCGCTTTGCGCACGGACGGGTTGGGGTTGAAGGACAGGGAATTGTGCGGGGAGTGCACGCTACGTCACTTAGGGTATTTGCTATGTCTCTCAATCTGTCACAAACGCTAGTGGTTGGAATTTCCTCAACAGCGCTATTTGATTTAACGGAAGCCGATGAAGTTTTCAGGCGCACATTTGTTGACGACAAACAAAAGGCTGTCTCAGAGTATCGGGCCTACATGCTTGCTCGTGAAAACGACCCTCTTGAAGATGGCACGGGAATGCCACTGGTGAAAGCACTACTCGCTCTAAACAACCTGGAGACAAAGGAAACGTCTAGTCCTCTGGTCGAGGTCATTGTCATGTCACGCAACAGTCCAGAGACTGGTGTCCGCGTTTTCAATAATATTCGATCTCGCAGCCTAGCAATTAGCCGGCACGCGTTTACTGGAGGCGAGTCCGTAGTTAACTATCTAGACGCCTTCGATGTCGATCTCTTTTTAACAACCAATATCGGAGACGCTCAACGCGTCATCGACGAAGGAAACTGCGCTGCCGCCATTCTCAAGAGACCTCCTGGTGATTTGACGACACTGCCAGAGGATCAAGTCCGCATCGCATTTGATGGCGACGCCGTGTTGTTTGATGACAGCAGTGAGCTTGTATTCAAGACCAAGGGCCTAGATAGCTTCCACTCAAATGAAGACAGCCAGCAAGATGTGCCGATCCCAGAGGGCCCTTACGCTACTCTTTTAGAGAAGCTCTCCCGCCTACAGAAGCGATTGCCATTCAGCGTCGAATTCTCTCCAGTTCGTATCGCTATTGTCACAGCTAGGAATGCACCGGCAGAAATGCGGGTTATTAAGACGCTTCGTCATTGGGGCGTGTACGTGAACGAAATATTTTTCCTCGGCGGCGTCGAGAAAGCTAAGGTATTGAAGGCTTTTCGGGCACACATCTTTTTTGACGATCAAGACCTTCACCTTGACCCAGCCGCTCAGCATGTTCCGGCGGGCAAGGTTCCATACAGGTCGAACTCGCCACTCAACGGCGACCCTTCTCTACGTAACGATGAAGCCAAGTAGCTCAGTAGGGCGGGATAGCAGCTTCATCGTAAAATCAAAGGAAATCAAAGGGGCCGTGTTCGAATATTTTTCAAAGATCGCGGAAGCGATCAGGCACCTTCCTCGATATCCGAACGATCGATGCCTCGCAAGCGAAATCCTTACAGTCGGCGTTGTCGGGCAACTGCTCGATCACTCCATGCGCGTTCTGCTTGAAGCTGGGAGCGGCGGCGATCACGGCGATGTTCCCCGATTTCAATTGCAGCAGGTACCCGGGCTGTGGTGGACACCATGCCTTGCACCCAGGACACCGGCGACGAATCAGCGGCTGAACGGGACCGTATCGAAGTAATCGCGCCACTCGTAGATCTTGCCGTTGCGCACCTTGAAAATGCCCATCAGCGGGATGGAGACGAGGGTCTTGCCGTCGGCGCCTTTCAGATGATCGACGCGCTCGGTCAGCACGGCGTCGCCTTGCGCGGCAATCGCCAGCATGTCCACTTCGATGGTGACGAAGGGAATCTTCCTGGCGAATTCGGCGAAGAAGGCGAGTGCTTCCGCCGGGCCTCTGGTTTTCGAGAGGCCGATGTTTTCGTACAGGCAATCCGGCGTGAAGTGCTTATCGAGCGCGGCGACGAGGCCGTTCGGTACTTTCCAGGTGGCGATGAAGCCTTGCACGGTCTCGGTGGCGGTCATATCGTTTCATCCTTCGGGTGGGGCCTGCGCCATACTATCGCCAGACCGCAGCCCCGAATCAATCCCGTTCCCGAATTCGAGACCGCCCAGGAGCGCACGACATGGAACCTCTATCCCCTGCGAGAATCATGGAAGTCGGCATGGCGTTCTGGCCGTCCAAGGTTCTGCTTTCGGCGACGGAGCTGGGGCTTTTCACGGCGCTGGGCGCCGGGGCCATGACCGGGCGCGAATTGCAGAACTCGCTGGGCCTGCATCCGCGGGCGAATCCCGATTTCTTCGATACCCTGGTCGCGCTACGCTTTCTCGAACGGGACGGCAATGGCCCCGAGGCGCGCTATCGCTGCACCGAGGAAACTGCGGCGTTTCTCGATCGCAAAAGCCCGCAGTTCATCGGCGGCTTCCTGGAAATGGCCAGCGCCCGGCTCTACCGGTTCTGGAGCGATCTCCCCGAAGCGCTGCGAACGGGCAGCCCGCAAAACGAGATCAAGCACTCCGGCAATTCTGTCTTCGCGGAGCTGTACAGCAAGCCCGAGCGGCTGGAACAGTTCATGGACGCCATGGCCGGAATCTCTGCCGGCAACTTCCAGGCGCTGGCGGAGAAGTTCGACTTCTCCCGCTACCGCACGCTCTGCGATGTCGGCGGCGCCACCGGCCAGCTGTCGATGTTCGTGGCGAGGAAGCATCCTCAGCTTCAATGCACATCGGCGGACCTGCCGGGCGCCACGGCGATCGCGGCGCGCAGGATCGCAGCGGCCGGACTTTCCGATCGGGTCTCGGCGGTGCCTCTCGATTTCTTCGCGGAGCCTTTGCCGAAAGCCGACGTGATCACGATGGGCATGATCCTCCACGACTGGAATCTGGAGAAGAAAATGCACCTGATCCGCGCCGCCTACGCTGCACTGCCACCGGGTGGGGCCTTTATCGTCGTCGAGAATCTGATCGACGACGCGAGGCGCGAGAACGCCTTCGGGTTGATGATGTCGCTGAACATGCTGATCGAGTTCGGGGATGCCTTCGACTTCACGGCTGCTGATTTCTCCGGCTGGTGTCGCGAGGCCGGCTTCAGCCGAACCGAGGTGATTCCGCTGGGTGGCCCTGCGAGCGCTGGCGTGGCTTACAAATAGGCGCATTCATCCTGATGAAGAACGCTGAACTCACAGCGCGCTCGCTCGCGCACGTCTGGCACCCTTGCACACAGATGAAGGATCACGAGTGGCTGCCGCTCGTGCCGATCCAGAAAGCCGAAGGCGCGTGGCTGACCGACTTCGAGGGCAAGCGTTATCTCGATGCGGTCAGTTCCTGGTGGACGAACCTGTTCGGGCATCGGCATCCGCATATCGTCGCGGCGCTGAAACTCCAGCTCGACTCGCTCGATCACGTCATGCTCGGCGGCTTCACGCATGAGCCGGTGGTGCGGCTGTCGGAGAAGCTCTGCGCGATGGCACCGAAGGGACTCACGCGCTGCTTCTATGCCGACAACGGCAGCAGCGCGGTCGAGGTCAGCCTGAAAATGAGTGCGCATTACTGGCGCAACACGGGCAAACCGGCGAAGACGAAGTTCATCGCGCTGAGCAATGGCTATCACGGTGAAACGCTCGGCGCGCTTGGCGTCAGCGGCGAAGGTATGTATCGCGATGCCTATGCGCCGCTGCTGATGCAGCCAATAGTGGTCGAGGCGCCCGATTGTTTTTACCGCCCGCCCGGCGAAGCCTGGGAGGACTACACGCGACGCCGCTTCCGCGATATGGAAGAAGCGCTCGAACGCCACGCGCAGGAGACTGCGGCGGTGATTCTCGAACCGCTGGTGCAGTGCGCCGGCGGCATGCGCATGTATCACCCGATCTACCTGAAGCTGCTGCGCGAAGCCTGCACGCGGCATGGCGTGCATCTGATTGCCGACGAGATTGCCGTCGGCTTCGGGCGCACCGGGCGCCTGTTTGCCGAGGACTGGGCCGGCGTCTCGCCGGATTTTCTTTGTCTTTCGAAAGGTCTCACCGGCGGTACGCTGCCGCTCGCCGTGGTCATGACCAACGACACGGTTTACGAAGCGTTCTACGACGATTACGCGAGTCGGAAAGCCTTCCTGCACTCACACAGCTACACCGGCAACCCGCTGGCCTGCGCGGCGGCGCTCGCGACACTGGAGATTTTCGAGCAGCAGGACTGGCACGCGCGCAACCGGCGCAGTGCGGCGCTGATGTGGACGTCGATGATCGAACTCGCGGGCCACAAGCGCGTGGCCGATGTTCGTCAGCAGGGCATGATCCTCGCGGTCGAACTCGCGAAGAATCCGCGTTTGAGGGAGCCCTACCCGGCCGCCGAGCGCCGCGGCCTGCGCGTCTATCGCTACGGCCTCGAACAGGGCGTGCTGCTGCGGCCGCTCGGCAACGTCGTCTACCTGATGCCGCCTTACGTGGTGACCGACGAAGAGATCGCGCTGATGTGCCAGACCGCCATCGACGGCATCGAGCAGGCGACGCGGGACTAAAGCCCCCTCAGAGGGGAAACCGGGTTCACGCTCAAGGCAGCAAGCCAAACACGGCGACGCCGGTGTTGGTGCCGACGAACACCTTGCCGTTGGCGATGGTCGGCACGATGAACTTGTTGCTGGAGTCGAACTGGTCGCGGTTATTGGCGGCCTGGCTGCTGTTGTACAACTCGGTGGCGAGATTGCTCGCGTCGTAGGCGTGCAGCACGGCGACGGTGTTGTTCTCGTGGGCCCAGAGAATGGCATTCGTGGTGCCGTTCGCGGAAATGGACGGCGTGGCCCCGGTGATGCCGAAGGTCGTTGCCGTCTTCGAGCTCGGGGTGGCGACGAGCCGAGCATTGCTGATCGTGAAGGCCTTGATGTTGTCGCCGACAGCGCCGAAGTAAACCGTTTTGTTGAAATAGGCCGGCGTGCCGTATTCGCCACTGGCGGAGATCGAGGCCGACAACACCTGGTAGATATTCCGGTTGTCCGAGGTCGTAGTATTGATCTTGCCCATGTTGTCGCGATCGGCAAGATAGATGATCCCGTCCTTGCCGGCGCCGACGGAAAGATGTCGGGTGACGCCGCTGGCATCGAGGAGATCGGGCAGCACGATCGCCCCGCCGGACCCGAGGTCGAGATCAGCGGCGGTTTCGCTGGCCGTGTTGTACATCGTGAAGTAGTCGGCGACGCCGATCGTGCTGGCGGTCGGCGTCAATTTCAGGAAAGCGTTGCCGTAATCCTGCCGGCTCGGGAAGCCGTTGGCATCGAGCGTGGTATCGAACAGGCCATTGCCGGTGAACACGAACAGGTTGCCCTGGGCATCGACCGCCGGCGCGCCGTTGGAGGACCACAGCGCGCCGCCGATGAATCCCGAATTCGGCGTAATGGCGAGCACGCTGGTCTGGGCCAGGCTGCTGGCGTTATAGCCGATCACCCAGCCGGTGTATTCGTTGACATCGCAATGCGAGGACCAGCTCGTGTAAACGACGCCGTTGACCAGCACCGGCGCCATGCGCTCCTTGTGTTGCGCCGGCAGGAAATTCAGGAACAGGTGGGCGTTACTGTTGCCCTCGAAGTAGCTGCCGGGATACGTCGCCTGGATGTTCACCGGGCTGCCGGTTTTCTCGGCGCCGGTGGTGAGGCTCAGTGCGTGCAGGCGCTGGTGATAGGTGCCGCCGGTGTCCCGCGACATCGCCACCAGGTAGATCGTCCCGCTCGCGCGATCGATGGCTGGCGTCGAGGTTTTGCCGATCTCCGGCAGCACCTCGACGCAGCCCATTCCATCGCCGGGAACTTCGCCGTTCGGGACGATGCTCGCGCGCTGATGCCAGAGCAGGGCGCCGGTATCGGCATCGTAGGCGTAGGCGCTGTCGTGCTCGCTGACGATATACAGCACGTTGTGCGTCGCGCCGCCGATGGTCAGGCCGGACAGATACAAGGGCTGCGCATCGACCTTGCCGTCGGCCGGTAGAAAATTGATTTTGCCGAAGGTGGCGGACTTGACGTTGGCCAAGGTCAGCGTCGTCTCCTGGAGATTCTGCCCGGTGCGCATGGCGTCGTTGTGATACATCGGCACATCGACGCTGCCGGTGGCCTGCGTAGTGATCGTCAGCGTCGCCGCATTGCTGGGAACGCTACCGGCGGCATTGCTGACCGTTACCGTAAAGCTGGCGCCGTTGTCGGCGCTGCTCGTCGCGGCCGTCGTGTAGCTCGCCGCGGTCGCGCCACTGATGTTGACGCCGTTGCGCTGCCACTGGTAGCT
>JAYWBB010000113.1:0-32278 GCA_043781855.1 Nevskia sp.
CGTGCCACCGGTAGTGCCACCGCCTGTTGTGCCGCCGGTGGTGCCACCGCCTGTTGTGCCGCCGGTGGTGCCACCCGTTGTACCGCCGGTGGTGTTTCCGGTCGTGCTGCCGCCTGTAGCCACCGCGAACTGCGAAGTCGTAAAGGCGGTGTGCTGGGGATTGAGGATGGTGATGGCTCCGCTGGTCGCATCAACCGGTACTGTGACCCGGGCCAACTGATCGCTGACTACCTCCAGCGGTGCATTGCGCGCATTGCCGACCCAGGCAACGCTGGAGCCGGTGAAGCCGGAGCCGGACAGCGACACCACGGTGCCGACGGGGCCCGAGGCCGGCGCAAAAGTGGAAATAGTCTGCTGCGAGTAGCTGTTGGTACCGCTGGGGGTGGTTGCGCCGGAACCTGCACCAGACTTTCCGCAGGCCGACAGTGCCAGAAGCCCGGCCAGTGAAAGCAGGGTAATAAACCGTTTCATCATCATCCGCAAAGCCCTTGGGTAGCCAACTAGATTATTGTCAATAGTATGAACACTACTGTCAGTGCTTCCGCCCGCGCGGCCAGAGGAGTATGGCCTTTCGGCTGACGAACGGTACTCTAGTGGTACGCAAGATGCGGACCGGCGGATTATGGCGGCGCTACGGCCAGTTCCAGTCCGAGCCGGTTGAATCGTGCTGCTTCTTCTGGCTGCTGCGTATCGGCACAGAGCCTTGCGAGGTCCAGATAGGCCTTCGGCGTGGGCGATTGCGCGATCACCGCCTCAAGATAACTGCGGGCTTTCCCCCAGAGGCGGTTCGCAAGACAAACATGGCCGGCGACCTGCAGCAGTTCCGGCTTCTCGCCGTACAGTCCCAGCCATTGTTCGACGGTTGCCAGCTGCGCGATCGGATCACCCGCGTGAAGATCCGCATAGAGCAGGGCCAACTCACCATCCCAGTCTTTTTCCAGCGCCTGCGCGATCAACGCGAGCGCATCGGCGTCGGCGTTGAGCCGAGCCAGACCGCGGGCATAGGCTCGACGCACTTCGACATCGTCGCGCAGCGGCCCGGCGCTGTCCCAAAGACCCTTGAGCGTCGGCAGCGCGGCATTGGCGACGGCCTGTTGCATCAGCTCGCGCAGTGCGCGACTCATCAGTTGGTCGCGCCGCGTTGCCACGATGGCGCCGAGCGTCCCGGTATCGATCAGCAGCTGGCGCAGCGCTGCCCATTCGCCGAGCGCGGCGTGACTTTCGGCGAGCAGTTCGATCGCATAGGGATGCGCGGCGTTGGTTTCGCGCAGCCGCAGCGCGGTGATCCTGGTCGCTTCGAACTCGCCGCGCTTGCGTTGCAGGTCCGCCTGCGACAGCAACGTCGCAAACTCGTGTTCGGGACTGTTCAGCGTAGCCAGACGCAGATAGTGATCGCGCCGCTCGGGGGCGGCCAGACGCTGTGCGGCGCGTGCCGCCGCGAGGTAGCTCAGATGCGGCGCGTGATGATCGCCGGCACGCTTCACCAGCTCCGCCTCGGCGCGCGCCCAGTTGCCCTCGAACAGCGCCAGCAGACCGTTCTCGAAGGAATGCTGTGCGCGGTCGCTGCGCCGCCGGTCGATGGCTTCGCGCAGCGTGCCCGGCAGATTGATCGCGAAACCGAACAGCTTCAGCAGCAGGTAAACGAACAGGAACCAGAGCGCAACGCCGAACACGAGCACGGCGAGCGAGGTCTCGACCACCCAGGGCCCGTAGTTGATCAACACGTAACCGGCGTCCGGCCGCAGCAGCAGAATGGCGCCGAGGCCACCGGCAAAGACGAGGAGCAGAAAGACAAATATCAGGATCACGGTCAGCGCGGGTTGGCGTCGAGATAGGCGCGCAGCAGGCCGAGGCTGCGGCTCAGGTCGGGCAGCGGCGGCGCCAGTTGGAGGCCGCGCAGTTGCTCAAGTTCGGCCTGCATCGCCAGCACGCCGGGATCGTCTGTGCGGTAGTAGTCGGCGAGAAAAGCGAGTGTGTCGCCGACCGCGCCGCGCAGCGCCGGAGTATTTTCGGACAGCAGCGCCGCGCGCGCCGTCTCCAGTTTCAGAAGCAGCAACTGGCCGACCAGTCCTTCCTGCTCCGCCGGCAGCAGGCGATCCACCGGCTTGTCGGTGCGCCGCAGGATGAACACGGCGCCGGCCACCTCGCGCAGGGAGGCCCAACCGCGCGCCAGCCAGCCGCCATCGGGGCGAACATCGCGCGGAGGCTCGGCGTCGACGGTATTGACGTGCAGGGGCGCCCGCGAGCGCTGCGGCAGCCGCGCCGCGTTCTGGATCAAGCCCGACAGCGACAGCGCCGACGCCGCGACATCGACCTGGGGCAGCGCGAGCAGGGCGTTGCGTTCATCGGCGAGGGCCTGCCGGATGCTGAACAGCTTGGGCTCGGCCAGCGCGCCGAGACGATCCTGCGCCAACGTCAGTGCATCGAGCGCGCCGTGCGGATCGTGCGCGAGCTGCGCCCGCTCGTTCGCGATCAACAGCAGTTGCTCGACCGCGACCAGCTGCGCCCGGCCGCGCCCACCCTGCAGCGTCGCGTTGATTCGCGCGACCGTGCTCTCGGCGTCATCGCTGCGGCCCTGCAGCTTGGCAAGGTCGTCGACATTGCGCTTGAGCGTCTCGATCATGTCGGTCTGACGATCGCGAACCTGCTGGATTTCCGCCTGCGCATCGCTGAGCTGCCGGCTGAGCCGCCGCAGCAGCGTGTCCTGCGCCGCGACGGTGTCCTCGGTCTGCTCGCGCGCCTGCCACAGGCGCCAGCCGCCGAAGGCCAGCGCGCCGGCAATGGCGAGGAACAGCAGCGACAGGATCACTGTCCACGCCCGGCGACGCGAAATCGCCGGACGGGCAGGAACTTCGTATTCAGTCATGAGCGATCAATAGGCGCCGCTTGCAATACAACCGCAGGACATCAAGATAGGCCGCGTCGGTGACCCGCTGCGGCAGCAAGGGCGTTCGCGTGAACCCCAGTTCAAGCGCTTTTTCTACCACACGTGGCGACGGCACGGCCAGTTGCAAATGCAGCAGCCTTGCGCGCGCTGCCGGCGGCGTGAGTCGCAGCAACTGCGTGAGCGCTTCGACACCGGGAACGACGGCGATATCGGCGCGCTTTACCGCGTCGGCAACCGCTGCCGGTGCATGCGCGACCGCAACGCGACGATAGACCGCAACGACCTCGACCTGCGCGCCGCGCCGACGCAGTTCCGTTTCGAGTTCCGGCAGCGGGTTTTCGCCGGCGATCAATACCAGGCGCTGATTTCCGATGTCGGCAAACGCAGGGTGCGCCAGCAAGGCGTTCGCGCCATCGCGCTGCGGCGGCGTCAATACGTCGGAGTGACCGAGCGCCTGCAAGGTCGCCGCGGTGACCGAGCCGACGGCAGCAGCCGGCGGCCAGGGAGGCGCGACGAGCGCCGCTGTTTCCTGGACCGCGTTCGTGCTGCTGAAAATCCAGCGATCGGCGTTGCGCCCGGATTCCAGCCGCCGCGCAGCGGCCGATGGATCGGGCACCGGAGCGATCGCCAGCAGCGGCAAGCGCAGCGCCATACCACCCGCCGCGTCGATCATTCGGCACAGCGCCTCAGCTTGAGCCGCCGGCCGCGTGACGAGCACGGCCAGGCCGTCGAGCCCTGCTGGGGCTTGCGCCTCAGGCATGAACGCCAAGCGCTGCGAGAATCGCGCGCGCGCCGTTCGCCAGCAGACGCTCGGCCAGTGCGACACCGAGCGCTGCGGCGTCGACTGCCGGGCCATCGATCGCGTCGCGCACGCAGCGACTGCCATCGGGCGCGGCGACCAGCGCGGTCAAGCCGAGGTGGTTGCCGTCGACGACCGCATGCCCGGCTACCGGCACCGTGCAGGCACCGCCGAGACGGGCATTGAGGCCCCGCTCCGCCGCAAGCCGGATCGCGGAGCGCGCGTCGTGCAGCGGCGCCAGCAGCGCCTGCGTTGCGGCATCGCCCGCGCGGCACTCGATGCCGATGACACCCTGTGCGCAGGCCGGGATGAAGCGCATCACCGCGAAGCTTTCGCGAATGCGCGCCGCAAGACCCAGCCGCGCGAGCCCGGCGTGCGCAAGCAGGATCGCGTCGAATTGTCCGTCGTCGAGCTTGCGCAGGCGCGTGCCGACATTGCCGCGCAACTCGCGGATCGCGAGATCGGGCCGAAGCCCGCGCAACTGCGCCTGCCGGCGCAGGCTCGCGGTTCCCACAACCGCGCCCTGCGGCAGCGCGTCGAGATTCGCGTACCGATTCGAGACGAAGGCATCGCGCGGGTCCTCGCCGGGGAGATACGCGGCAAGCGTCAGGCCCTCCGGCAGATGTGCCGGCACGTCCTTCATCGAATGCACGGCGATGTCGGCGCGGCCATCGAGCAGCGCCGTCTCCAGTTCCTTGACGAACAGCCCCTTGCCGCCGACCGTCGCGAGGCTGCGATCGAGCAGCTGATCGCCCTGCGTGGTCATCGGCACGAGCCTCACCGCGAGGCCCGCATGCACGCGTTCGAGCAGGCTGCGCACGTGTTCCGCCTGCCACAGGGCGAGCGGGCTTTCACGGGTGGCGATGCGGAGATTCATGCAGGGTCGCAAATGAGATGAGGAAAAAATGATCTCACGCGGGGAACGCAAAGCCGCAGAGAACAGCAAAAATAACTCGTCAGTTCCATTACGGAAAGTTTCTGGGCAGGCGCCTCGGGTGATGAGCCAGCGTACGCCCCTCCCGGAGCGACCTGGGTTGCAGGAGCGACGCGAGCCGCGACCTGCCTTTTTCAAATTTGCCCGGCGGTCGATTTTCCCTGCGTCTCGGCGTTCTTTCGCGCGAGGCCGGCTTTCCCGTCACGCGCCCCTCGGGCGAACACTCCCGCGTGCAGCATCATTCCTCGCCACCACTGCCGTCATCGGTCAGAAACCGCCGCACCTCCGCGAGCCGGCGCCGGCTCACCGGCAGCAGGGCGGTGGCGTGTCGCACCTTCATCCAGTGCTGCGACTCGTCGCCCTTGCCGCGCTCCAGACCGGCGATGAAGCGCGTGGCGACGAGCGCCTTGCGATGCACGCGCAGGAACCAGGGCGCGAAGTCGTCTTCGAGGGTCTTCAGCGATTCCTCGATCAGGACCTCGCCATGCAGATGGCAGACGGTGGTGTATTTCTGGTCGGCGAGGAAGTAGACGATGTCTTCGGCCGGCACGCGCACGAGGCCTTCACGCGTCGTCGCGAGCACGAACTCGCGCTTCGGTTTCTCGCCCGGATTGGCGATCGTGGGTTTTTGCGCGCGCGAGAGCTTGCGCACGCGCTGCAGGGCTTCGCGCAGTTTTTCCTTGCGCACGGGCTTCAGCAGATAGGCGTCCGCTTGCGCATCGAAGGCGCTCAGCGCGTGCTCCGGGTACGCGGTAATGAAGATGATTGCGGGCGGCATGTCGTCTTCATTGATCGCGCGGGCGACCTGCAAGCCATCGACCATGCCCATGCGCACGTCGAGCAGCACGACGTCAGGCTCCTCGTCCCGGATCATCTCGATCGCCGCCTCGCCGTCGCCGGCTTCACCGACCACTTCGTAGCCCGGAAATTCTGCGATCAGGCGGCGAAGGCGTTCGCGCGCCAGCGGCTCGTCATCGACGATCACGACTCTCATAGTTCATCCTCCTGAGCAATGGGCGCCATGATTTCGGCGCCGCTGTGTAAGACAAACGGCAAGCGCAGACGGGCGCGGAACAGCGGTCCGAACTCGTCGCTGTCCTCGCCGAGAATAAGTTTGGCGCGATCGCCGTAGATCAGCTTGATGCGCTGCGCGATGTTGGTGATGGCGGTGCCGGTGCCGACGCGCTTCGGCGCTTCTTCCGGCGGAATCGGGTTCTCGACATCGATGACCAGAAATTCGCCTTCGCGCCGCGCGATGACATGCAGCATGCCGCGCGCCCGCAGCCGGGATACCCCATGCAGCACACCGTTCTCGACCAGCGGCTGCAGGGTGAGCCGCGGCAGCTGTGCCGCGAGCACCGAGTCGGCGATCTCCCAGTTCACCAGGAGTTTGTCGCCGAGCCGGATTTCCTCGATGCGCAGATAGCCTTTGACGATCTCGATCTCCTCGAGCAGCGGGATCAGACGCTGCCGGGAATCGAGACTGACACGGAAAAGGTCGGCGAGATCGACGACCATTTCCTCGGCAGTTTCGGGTTTCGTGCTGATCAACTCGGCCAGCGAGTTCAGTGCGTTGAACAGGAAGTGCGGACGGATGCGCGCCTGCAGCGCGAGATAGCGCGCCTCGGATTCGGCACGGGATTCCTCCAGCCACTGATGCCGCTCCCAGAGATAACGCAGGAGCAGCAGCGACACGATCGCGCCGATGCAGAGATTGCGCAGCACCCAGGTCCACTGAGAGGCATCGGCCAGCAACCCGAGTTGCCAGCGGCTTTCCACCATCCACGCGCTCCAGCTGACGATCAAGACGATCAGCATCAGCAGCACCCAGCAGACGAAAAAAATGGCGCCGGCACGGCTCAAGGTCAGCCAGCGCCGCGCCAAACACAGGACTGCGGCGCCACAAACGCCCAGCCACTGCATGTACAAGGACAGCAGAAACAGCTTGTGCTGTGCATCGACTCGACCACTCGTACTGGCCAGCGTCAGAATCACTGCGATCAACTCCATGACATAGGCCAACGTGATCAGCGCCGTCCCCCGGCAGAATTCCGGGATCAGATTAGTTTCGGACTTGGCCGCGACCTCGTAACGCTTCATGGGCACGAGACTAACGGAACTGTCTGACTTTGCCGAGCCGTCATACACTACCGCGACGCGTTTCGCCTCCGCTCCGACTCTCCCACCGCTCCGCACTTCGCCGCCGATGACCGCCGCCGATCCGCATGCCGCCGCTTCCGGCACTCCGCCGAGCACCCAAGCTGGCGCGGAACCCCACGCAAAACCCAGTGCGAAACTCTGGGGCGGCCGTTTCGCCGAAGGCACCGACGCGCTGGTCGAGGCATTCTCGGAATCGGTCAGCTTCGATCGCCGTCTCTGGCGGCAGGACATCGCGGGCAGCCGGGCGCATGCGCGCATGCTTGCGAAAATCGGCGTGCTGAACGCGGTCGAGGCGCAGGCAATCAACGACGGGCTCGTCGCGATCCACGCCGACATCGAGGCGGGTCACTTCGAGTGGCGCGTGGCGCTGGAAGATGTGCACATGAACATCGAGGCGCAACTGACGGCGCTGATCGGTGAGGCCGGCAAGAAGCTGCACACCGCACGCAGCCGCAACGATCAGGTCGCGACCGATCTGCGCCTGTATGTGCGCGACGCGATCGACGAACTGGTTGGGCTGATTGATGCGCTCGCTGTCGTGCTGCTCGATCTGGCGGAAGCGCAGGCCGACACGATCATGCCCGGCTTCACGCACATGCAGATCGCACAGCCGGTGGTATTCGGTCATCACATGCTCGCCTGGCGCGAACAGATCCTGCGCGATCGCTCGCGCCTGCTCGATACGCGCAAGCGCGTGAACGTGCTGCCGCTGGGCTCGGCCGCACTCGCCGGCACGGTCTATCCGATCGACCGTCATTTCGTCGCCGCTGAACTCGGTTTCGACGCGGTGTCCGAGAACTCGCTCGACGCGGTCAGCGATCGCGACTTCGCGATCGAATTCGTTGCCGCCTGCTCGCTGACGATGGTGCATCTGTCGCGCTGGAGCGAGGAGGTGATCCTCTGGTGCAGCCCCCAGTTCGGTTTCGTCGCGTTGCCGGACCGCTTCACCACCGGCAGCTCGATCATGCCGCAGAAGAAGAACCCGGACGTACCCGAACTCGTGCGCGGCAAGACCGGCCGCGTCATCGGCGATCTCAACGCGCTGCTCGTCCTGATGAAGGGCCAGCCGCTCGCCTATAACCGCGACAATCAGGAAGACAAGCCGCCGCTGTTCGATGCGCACGACACCGTAAGCGCATGCCTGCGGGTGTTCGCGGCGATGCTGCCCAATCTCGCGGTCGATGCGAAAATCTGCCGCGCCGCCGCGTTCAAGGGCTGCTCGACCGCGACCGATCTCGCCGACTACCTGGTCAAGCGCGGCTTGCCGTTTCGTGATGCCCACCACGCGGTCGGCAGCGCCGTCGCGCACGCGGTCGCGAAAGGCTGCGATCTCTCGGAACTGCCGCTCGACGAATTGCGCGGCTTTTCGTCGCTGATCGACAACGACGTCTACACCGTGCTGACGCTCGACGGCTCGGTCAACGCACGCAATCACTGGGGCGGTACCGCGCCGGCGCAGGTCAGGGAAGCCATCGCGCGGGCACGCGGGAGAACCTGAGTCGAAACGGATCAAGGCGCAGAATCGGGTTCGGGGCATTGGCTTTCGAAACATTCGATTCCAGTCTCCGCCAGAAGTCTCCACTACGAGTGGAGTCGTTCGTCCGGCAACGAGTGTGAACCAGCGCTAGCCGAACAGCGGCAACGCCGGCAGGTCGGTCACGCCGATATCGACGCCAGCCTGGGTCAGCAGTGTCGTCGCCTGCCCGCGGTGAGGCGTCTGGTGGTTGAACAGATGCACGACCAGCGTCCACGCCGGGCGCGTGAACGAGGCGTTGGACGCCCTGCTGTAGTAGGTCAAATCGGCCGCGAGCCAGTCCGGTGTGATGGCCTCGACCCAGTCGATCAGCTCCCGGTCCAGTGCGACGCGGCGCGCGCGCAAGGTTGGGAAATCATGCTAAAGCCTGGCGTTCGGATCGAGGCCGTCGAGCGCTCTTCCGGTAAATCGGCAAAGCCATGCCAGATCGCCATACAGCAGATGATTCAGCGTGCCGTGCAGCGATTCAAAAAAAGCACCGCGATCTTGCTTACGCTCTGCATCGGTCAGCTGCGCGCTGGCGGCATAGAGCTTCTCGTTCATCCATTGGTTGTATTGCGCCATGAGGCGCGCATGGTCGCGGTCGATCACGGTGATCTAGGAAAGATAGGTGTAGCCGCTCAAGCCCGCTTCCAGCTCGGCAAGCAGTGCTGCCTTCGTCGCAGCGGGCAGTTCGATCGCGGCGAATTTGCGGCGATAGCTTTGCGCGAGTTCCTCGGGCGCTAGATGGACGTAGCGCAGCAGTTCGTCGGTGCGGTCGCCATGCTCCGCACCTTCGAGCACCCAGTCATCGCCTCTGACCACGACGTTGACGGCATTGGTGTCGCCGAACAGGTTGTGCATGTCGCCGAGAATTTCCTGGTAGGCGCCGACCATGAAGATTGCGAGCAGGTAGGGCTCGTTCGCTTTCAACTCGTGCAGCGCCAGCGTCGAGACGACGCCTTCGCGATCGACGTAGAGATCGAGCCGGCCGTCGGAGTCGCAGGTCAGATCACAGAGCCGGCCGCGAAGCGACGGACGCTCGTCGAGGCGGTGGATCGGCAGGATCGGAAACACCTGGTCGATCGCCCAGGCATCCGGCACCGACTGGAACACCGAGAAGTTGCAGAAATACTTCGCCGAGAGTTTCTCGCGCAACTCGTCGATCGCTTCGCGCTGCACGCGAATCGTCGGATCGAGCTGCGGCAGCACGGCGCGCGCTACCGCGTAGTAGGCGCGTTCGGCATACGCGCGATCGCGCAGGGCCAGACCGCCGAGCGTGTACTGTGCCTGGGCCTCGCCGAGATAATTTGCGGCGTCGTGCAGGCACTCGATCGGGCCGCCGTTGTTTTTGGTCGTCCCGGCGTGATCGAGCAGTGCGTAAAGCGCGTGCAGCGCTGGCGGCGCATCGTCAGCCGGCGCCTCGAGGGCGGCATCCGGCACCATTTCCGAATCGACCACCGAGGTGATCAGCACCGCATGATGCGCGGTCAGTGCGCGCCCGGACTCGGAGATGAGATTCGGCTGCGGCTGATCCGCGCTCGCGCAGACCTCGGCCAGCGTGCGGACGATGTTGCGCGCGTACTCGCGCACCGAGTAGTTCATCGAACAGGTGCTGCGCGAGCGCGTGCCTTCGTAGTCCACACCGAGCCCGCCGCCGACATCGACCGTGTCGACCGGCGCGCCGAGCTGCCGCAGCTCGACGTAAAACCGCGCCGCCTCGCGCATGCCGCGCGCGACGTCCTGCACGTTCGCGACCTGCGAGCCGAGATGGAAATGCACCATGCGGATGGCGTCGAGGCGGCCGGCGGCGCGCATCATCTCGACGGCCTCACAGACCTGCGGCGAGGTCAGTCCGAACTTGGATTTCTCGCCGCCGGTGTTCTGCTGCGTGCTCTCCGATACAGCTGAAAGACGTACGCGCAGGCCGATGACCGGCGCCACCTCGAGTGCTCTGGATTCTTCGAGCACCAGCGGCAATTCCGAGAGTTTCTCGACGACGATGTAAACCCTGTGGCCCAGCTTCGCGCCGATCAGCGCGCGGCGAATGTAGCCGCGATCCTTGTAGCCGTTGCAGACGATGATGCTGCCGGCCGGCGCGAGGCCAAGCACCGCCGCAAGTTCGGGCTTCGAGCCGGCTTCGAGCCCGACGCGCTCGCCGCCGTGCGCAACGATCGCCTTCACCACACTTTCCTGCTGGTTGACCTTGATCGGATACACCGCCGTGTATTGGCCGGCGTAGTCCATTTCCTCGATGACCGCGGCGAACGCGCTCGTCAGCACGTCGACACGGTCGTGCAGGATGTCGGTGAAACGTACCAGTACCGGTAATTCCAGCCCCTCGCGCGGCAGCTTCCGGGCGAGCGCGTGCAGGTCGATCGCGACCTTCGACCCAGGACCATGCGGGCGGACGATGACGTGGCCTTCGGGGCTCACGTTGAAATAGCCCTCACCCCAGTGGTCGATGTTGTACAGGTCGACCGCGTCGGCAGAGGTCCAGCGGACAGGCTTCATCGAGTCACTCAATTCACGGACCTCAACGCTTATACTCCGCGCACTTTTCCGGAGTACGACATGGCACTGGACAACAGCTGGTTCACCGAGGCCGTCGAGCAGACGGGGACGGCATTTTCGCTGAAACTCGGCGAGCGCGTACACGCCGAGCAGACGCCGTTCCAGAAGATCGAAATCTATCGCACGGAAAGCTTCGGCTATCTGATGACCATCGACGGTTGCACCATGGTCTCGACGCGCGACAACTTCCTCTACCACGAGATGATGTCGCACCCGGCGCTGAACTCGCACCCCGATCCGCGCGACGTGGTCATCGTCGGCGGCGGCGACTGCGGCACGCTGCGCGAGGTGTTGAAACACGCGGAAGTGCAGCACGCCACACAGGTCGAGATCGATGAGCGCGTGACGCGCCTCGCCGAGCAATATTTCCCCGAGCTTTGCGTCGCCAACGGCGACCCGCGCGCCACCCTCTTCTTCGGCGACGGCATCGCCTGGATGAAGAGCGTCGCGCCGGCCAGCCTCGATCTGATCATCATCGACTCGACCGACCCGGTCGGCCCGGCCGAGGGCCTGTTCGGACGGAAGTTCTACCTCGACTGCGTCAAAGCGCTGCGCCCGGGCGGGCTGTTGGTACAGCAGTCGGAGTCGCCGCTGCTGCATCTGGAACTGATTACCGAGATGCACAAATTCATGCGCGAGGCCGGCTTCGCGGCCACTTGCCTTCTGCATTTTCCGCAGCCCATCTATCCGAGCGGCTGGTGGTCGGGTTCGATCGCGCAGAAGACTGCCGGAGCGCTCGCGGCACGACTCGATTCGGCGATGATCGCCGCGCTCGATACGCAGTTCTACAACGCCGAAACCCATCACGCCGCGTTTGCAATGCCAAATTTCGTCAAGAAAGCGTTGCAGCGTTAGGTCGGTGAGGCTGGGTCAGAGCGGATCGTGCGGTCGATTCCTGCGTGAGGCAACGCCGCTCGGAAAAAATCGGGTCGAGACTCGCCCGCGCCTGCGGTCCAGCAACTTTCCCCAGAGTTTCCTCAACCGCCGCCGCAGGCGTCATGCACGGCTTTTTCGGTCTTTTCGATCAGCTTCTGCCGCTGGCTGTCGTCGAATTCGCGGGTTTCGCCGAGCGAGTCGGTTTCCGTGATCTTGGCCGCCCCGCGATAGGTCACGAGCTGATCCTTCTTGCGCTGACATTCCTCGGCACGATCGGGTGCAGCGGTTGCCACCGGCACGGCGGCGCCTGCTACCGGTGCTTTCGGATTCACTTCCTGCGCAGTTGCCGACGGCTGATCGCCGTAGTGCACATGGCCTTGAGCGTCGGTCCAGCGGAATACCTTGCCATCGGCGTGCACCGACGCGGCCGCGAAGAACAGGAGAAGGAAGGCAAGGCGAGGCGTCGAGAAGGCCATGGCGCGTTCCGGTACGAGGTCGATCGAGTGTATTACGGTTGCGCCGCCCCAGGGCGCGAAGCGGCTGCGCGTACGGTGGACGCCGACGAACGCACGCCGATCACGCTCAGACCGCGTCGACGCCCGACTCGCCGGTGCGGATGCGCACCGTTTGATTGAGTTCATAGACGAAGATTTTGCCGTCGCCGATCTGGCCGGTCTTCGCGGCTCTGGCGATGGCCTCGACCGCGCGGTCGACCTGATCCGGCGTCAGCGCCACTTCGAGTTTGATCTTGGGCAGCAGATCGACCGTGTACTCGGCGCCGCGATACAGCTCGGTATGACCCTTCTGCCGGCCAAAGCCCCGGACTTCCGTAACCGTCATGCCCTGGACGCCGGCTTCGGCGAGCGCCTCGCGCACGGCGTCGAGTCGAAACGGCTTGATGATGGCGATGAGCATTTTCATTCGTTCGTTCTCTCCCCCGGGTTGTTCCGAGTGTAGCAAACCGACCCCAAAAAAAAGGCGGGCCTGTTCGAGGCCCGCCGGAGTGAAGGCGGCTACCCGCCGCGAAGGATCAGGGGTTGTAGGCCTTCTCGCCGTGCTCGGAGATATCGAGACCTTCCGACTCCTCCTCCTCGGTCACACGCAGACCGATCGTGAACTTGAGCAGCGTCAGGATGACAGCCGACACCAGACCGGACCAGACCAGCGACGTGCCGACCGCCCAGACCTGCGAGATGAACTGCGCACTGGCGTCGAAATCGCCGACCTTGTTGGCAACGTAGTCGTAAATGCCGGTGCCACCCCAGCTCGGGTTGACGAAGATGCCGGTGCCGAGCGCGCCGATGATGCCGCCGATGCAGTGCACGCCAAAGGCGTCGAGCGCGTCGTCGTAACCGAACGCGGACTTGAGCTTGGTCACCGCCAGCAGGCAGACGACACCGGCAACCGCGCAGATGATCAATGCGCCCTTCGGACCGACATAGCCCGCAGCCGGCGTGATCGCGACGAGGCCGGCAACCGCACCGGAAACGATGCCGAGCAGGCTCGGCTTGCCCTTGAGCAGCCATTCCGCAAAGAACCAGGCGACGGCAGCGACGGCGGTGCCGAACAGCGTGTTGAAGAAGGCCAGACCGGCGGTCCCGGTGGCCTCGAGGTTGGAGCCGGCGTTGAAGCCGAACCAGCCCACCCACAGCAGGGCGCCGCCGATCATGGTCATCGCAAGCGAATGCGGCGCCATCTGCACCTTGCCGTAGCCGCTGCGCTTGCCAAGGAAAATCGCGCACATCAGCGCGGCAATACCGGCGTTGATGTGGACTACCGTGCCGCCGGCGAAGTCGATCGCGCCTTTCTGGAACAGGAAGCCGGCATGGGCCTGGGCAATATCGCCTGCCTCCTTGCTGCCGTAGGCGTCGGGGCCATCCCAGTACCAGACCATGTGCGCGATCGGCAGGTAGGAGAATGTGAACCAGAGGATCGAGAACAGGATCACCGCCGAGAACTTCATGCGCTCGGCATAGCCACCGGCGATCAGCGCGACCGTGATCGCGGCGAAGGTCAGCTGGAACATCACATAGACGTACTCGGGCAGATACTGGCCCTTGCTGAAGGTCGCGGCGACCGTCGATGGATCGACGCCGGCCATGAACAGCTTGTCGAGCGTGCCGTAGAACGGACTGCCGGCCGTGAACGCAACGCTGTAGCCGTAAACGACCCAGAGCACCGAGATGATGCTGAAGATCGCGAACATCTGTGTCATCACCGACAGGAAGTTCTTGGATCGCACGAGGCCGCCGTAGAACAGCGCCAGGCCCGGCAGCGTCATCATCAGCACAATGGCGGTGGAGATCAGCATCCAGGCAACGTCGCCCTTGTTGCAGTCGAAACCCTTGTCGCCGCAATGCGGGACCGCAGCGGGCGCAGCGGCTTCGGCCGGAGCGGCGGCTTCGGCAGCGGGATCGGCAGTTGCAGGCACCGCTGCGGCCGGCGAGGTCGTCGCCTCAACGGCGGCGGCGGTCGGCTTGTCGCCGAGCGCTGGGGCCTGCGCAAAAGCATTACCAACACACGCAGACAAAACGGAAAAACATAGCACGCGAGAAAGCTTGCCAAGAGAAGTCATCGGGAACCCCCAGAATTCCAAAATTTATTGACGCTTAGAGTGCGTCGCGGCCGGTCTCGCCGGTACGGATGCGGACAGCCTGGTCGAGCGTGGTCACGAACACCTTGCCGTCGCCGATCTTGCCGGTGTGCGCGGATTTCGTGATCGCCTCGATCGCCGACTCGAGCTTGTCGTCGTCGATCGCGACTTCGATCTTGACCTTCGGCAGGAAGTCGACGACGTACTCGGCGCCTCGGTACAGCTCGGTATGTCCCTTCTGGCGTCCGAAACCCTTGACCTCGGTGACGGTGATGCCGGCAACGCCGATCTCCGACAGGGCTTCACGCACCTCGTCAAGCTTGAAAGGCTTGATGATGGCTGTGATCAGTTTCATGCAAGCAACTCCTCGTTGAACGTCGGCGGCGAACCGCCCTGGCGCCGCAGACACGATGTTCGTCTCGGCGGCAGTCTCGGGAAAGCACGGAGCATGCCAGAAGCAGGCCCGCCAGCTTTCCTCCATCGTTTCCTTGAGCGCATGCAGTCGCGGTCCGTAAAGTGCGGTGTTCGCTCCCTGCAGATTCCGAATGATGCGCCAACGCGCGATTGCTTTCGTTGGTCTCGCCGCGATGGCATGCCTCGTGGCTCACGGCGCGTTTGCGGACGACGCGCCGCAGCTGTTCGGCCTGCGAACGGAATTCCTGCTGTTCGCGCTGACCCTGTTCGGCGTCGCACTGCTGCACGAGCGCACGCTGGAAGTCGCCGTGAGCGGGCTCGGCGCGATCGTCCTGCTGAAGTTCCTGGCGTTCGGGTCGGCCTTCGACCTGCCCGGCCACCTGCGTCACGAGGCAGTCATCCTGATCAACCTGTTCGGCCTCTTGATCGGCTTTGCGATCCTGGCGCGACACTTCGAGCAGTCCGGCGTGCCGGCGATCCTGCCGCGCTGGCTGCCGGACGACTGGAAAGGCGGTTTCGTGCTGCTGGTGATGGTGTTCGTGCTGTCGGCGTTTCTCGACAACATCGCCGCTGCGATGATCGGCGGCACGGTTGCGAAGCACGTTTTCCGCGACCGGCTCGACATCGGCTATCTCGCCGCGATCGTCGCCGCGAGCAATGCCGGCGGCGCCGGCAGCGTGGTCGGCGACACGACCACGACGATGATGTGGATCGATGGCGTCGACGCTGCGGATGTCCTGCACGCCTACGTCGCGGCGGTGCCGGCGCTGCTGCTGCTCAGCGTCGTTGCGGCGCGTCAGCAGCATGCGCATCAGCCCATCACGCGCGATGCGCCGCGCGGGCTTGGCATCGCATGGCGGCGAGTCGTCGTGGTCGTCGCGGTCCTGCTCGGCGCCATCGTCGCCAATGTGCTGCTCGACTTCCCGGCCGTCGGCGTCTGGATCGTCATCGGGCTCGCTGCCTTGTTCGTAAAGACCGAGTGGCGAGCCGCCACTTCGGCGCTCAAGGGCAGCCTGTTCCTGCTGTCGCTGGTACTCGCGGCCTCGCTGATGCCGGTCGAGGAACTGCCGCCGGCGTCGTGGACCACCGCGCTCGTGCTCGGCTTCGTCTCGGCGGTGTTCGACAACATTCCGCTGACCAAACTGGCGCTCGATCAAGGCGGCTACGACTGGGGTGTTCTCGCCTATGCCGTCGGCTTCGGCGGCTCGATGATCTGGTTTGGTTCGTCCGCTGGGGTGGCGCTCTCTGGGTTGTTTCCGCAGGCGCGCTCGATCGGCGCCTGGCTCTGGCGTGGCTGGCATGTTGTCGTCGCCTATCTGCTCGGCTTCTTCGTGCTGCTTGCCACGCTCGGCTGGCAGCCGCAGGCGCCGCATCGCGCCGCGCCACAGGTAGACTCTGCGCTGGGAACTCGATAACGGAGCACCGGAATGCTCGATCCAAAGAATCTCGAAGAACTGGCCGCGCGACTTGCGCGCGTGATTCCGCCCGGCCTGAAAGGCCTGGGCGCGGAACTCGAAGACAATTTTCGCGCCGTGCTGCGCGCGAATCTGGATCGGCTCGAACTGGTCAGCCGCGAGCGCTTCGATACCCAGGCCGAGCTTTTGTCGCGCACGCAGGCCAAGCTCTCGGCGATCGAGAAACGCATGAAGACGCTCGAGAAGAAGCTGGCTGCCGCCGAGTAACCGCGCCGTGGCGCTGTCGACGGTGTACAGCCGTGCGCAAAACGGCCTGCTGGCCGATCTGGTCACGGTCGAAGTGCATCTCGCGCCAGGCCTGCCGCAGCTGGCGATCGTCGGCCTGCCGGAAGCGGCGGTGCGCGAATCGCGTGATCGCGTCCGCGCCGCGATCGTCAACAGCGGCTATCAGTTTCCCAACCGGCGCATCACGGTCAATCTCGCGCCGGCCGACCTGCCGAAAGAAGGCGGCCGCTTCGATCTGCCGATCGCGCTGGGCATTCTTGCGGCGTCCGAACAGATTCCGACAGAAATCCTCAACCGGCTCGAAGTAATTGGCGAATTGTCGCTGACCGGCGAGATTCGCGCAGTGCGTGGCGCGCTGCCGGCGGCCCTGCAATGCGCCAGGACCGGGCGCGGCCTGTTGGTGCCGCAGGCCAATACGGCCGAAGCCGGCCTTGCCGCGTCGACCGAAATCTACGGTGCGCTTCATCTTGGTGCGCTCTGCACCAGCCTGCACGAAAATGGACTGAAGCCCGCGCCGCGCGCGGCATTGATCGAAACCGGTGTGGCGGGGCCGGATCTCGCCGAGGTCCGCGGGCAGTTCCAGGCCAAGCGTGCGCTGGAGATCGCCGCTGCCGGCGGTCATTCATTGCTGATGGCCGGCCCGCCCGGCAGTGGCAAGAGCATGCTCGCGGCGCGGCTGTCCGGGTTACTGCCGCCGCTGTCGGCCGCAGAGGCGATCGAAGTTGCCGCCGTCGCCTCGGTTGGCCACGGCGGCTTCGACACGGCGCTCTGGGGCCGGCGGCCATACCGCGCCCCGCATCACACGGCGTCGGCGGTGGCGCTGGTCGGTGGTGGCGGTAATCCCCGCCCCGGCGAAATCACGCTGGCCCATCACGGCGTGCTGTTTCTCGATGAGCTTCCGGAGTTCGAGCGCGCCGTGCTCGAAGTGCTGCGCGAGCCGCTGGAAAACGGCCGCATCACGATTTCGCGAGCGGCGCGGCAGGTCGATTTTCCGGCGCGCTTCCAGTTGATCGCCGCGATGAATCCCTGCCCCTGCGGTTATCTCGGCGACAGCCTCGGGCGCTGCCGCTGCACGCCGGATCAGGTTTCGCGCTACCGTAGCCGGCTGTCCGGGCCGCTGCTCGATCGCATCGATCTCCAGGTTTTCGTGCCCCGACTCGAGGCGGCAACGCTGGCCCGCGCCGAAGCGCCGGAAACCGAAACCAGCGACACCGTCCGCGAGCGCGTCGTGCGCGCCCGCACCCGGCAGCAAGTGCGCGCCGGCAAGCCGAATGCGCAGTTGGGGCCGAAGGAACTGGAACGCGACGGGCCGCTGGACGAGGCGACGCGGAAGCTGTTCGAAACGGCGATGACCCGGTTGGCCCTGTCCGCCCGCGCCTATCACCGTGTGCTGAAAGTCGCGCGCACGATTGCCGATCTCGCGGGTGTCGACGCGATCGCGGTCGCGCATGTCGCCGAGGCGCTGCGCTACCGGCAGCTCGATAACGCGGGCTAAAAGTCGAAGCGTTTGTTCAAGCCGATCAGCACACGCGGGAAGCGCCGGCCATCGATGTCGAGACTGGTCCCGCCGGCTTGCAGGTAAACCGCGAACCCTTTCGGCAGCGCCTGTCTGAGCGTCGCGGAATAATCGAGATAGGCGTGGCCGCGATGATCCTCCGTACGCGCCTCGGTCAGCCGCCGCACGCCGTCGCCGTCGTTCCAGGCCAGCGTACCGATCAGCACGAGCTTGACGGTCAGCGGCAGTTTCAGCGTGCCGTTGAAGCGGTAACCGGGCGCGCCGAAGTTGTAGTAATCCGGCGCGTAATACGCCTTGAACGAAGCCGGTCCGACGGTGAGGCCGGCATAGGCTTCGGCATAGTCGAGATTCTGCGCGCGAGGTCCGTGGACATCGCCGGTGTAGAGATTCGCGGAGACTCCAGCATCGACGCTGTAGGCGACGATCTCGCGGAACAGCAGCGAACGCGACCAGCCGGCGTAGAGGTCGAACTCGGCGTCGCCGGCGCTGCGATTGTTCGCCGCACTCACGCCGAGATATACGTGGTTGTCGAAGGCGTAATCGCCGCGCGCCGAATACGACAGCCCGTTGTTCTGCGTGAGGCCGCGAAACAGCCGGTCGCTGGCAACGTCGAGCTGCGCACTGGAATAGCCAGCGTAAACCGGCAGTGCCGTCAGCGCCAGGATGACGGCGACCGATCGGCAAACGATCTGGACTATTTTCGACATAGCTGCACTTTAGCGCCCTTGCACCGCCAACGAAAAAGGGCCGCACGCGGCGGCCCTCGTTCGACGGCATCAATCTTGGAAGGCGTGCTGCTCAGGAACTCGGTGCCGGCGTTCCGAATTTGAAAATGGCCTTGATGGTCGCAGAAAACTGCGAGCTTGCGGGCGAGCCATGCCTGAGAATCGCGTGGTTGGTTGTCCAGTCGTCGCGCACTTCCGCCAACAAATCCAGCGAGGCAGCCGGTGAATAGACGACCGTGGCGGTAGCTTCCTTCCATTTCTGCGGGACGCCCGTCCGGTACCCTTCCTTGTCGTCGAAATATTCAAAACGCAACGAGGAGCGCCACTGATCACTGAACTTGTAGTTGGCATAGCCGGCGCCGCCGTACCATGTCGCCTTGACACCCTGAGCAATGGCGTTCGACTGCCGCGCGTAGTCGCCGTTCAGCACGAACGAAAGTGCGTCAGTCACATTCAATGTGGCGACAACGTCGACCAAGGTGCGGTTGCCATTGGTGGTTCCGCCGGCTCCAGGCTCATTACCGGAGTAGACAACCGCTGCCACATTGACCACCTTGCTTGGCGTGAATGACGCACCAACTTCGGCAGTCTTCTGCTGGTTAAGGTCGGTGACTTGATCCCAGCCGTTGTTGACACCCCCGAAGACGCTCAAGGCGTCGCTGACTTTATAGGCGGCGCGCACGCCGGTGTGGGTGAACGGGATGGCGTAGCCAAACAGGATGGAACGCGAGGCGTTGCTGTTGGCGGTTGAGTTGATGACCTCTGCACCGGACGCGGTAACGTACTTTCCGCCGATCACGGTCAGCGCGCCAGTCGCGTACTGCACGAACGCCTGGGTGATGTCGAAGTTGCTGTCGGTGCCGCCGCCGTTGGAATGAATCAGGCCGGCGTCCTGGGCCAGTGTCAGATTCAGAAACGCGCCAAAGCCTTCAGTGGGCAGATACCCGGCGATCAGACCGACCTGATGAAGCGCGAAGGCGCTCTTTGAGGTGTCGAATACGCGGCTCGGCGTGCGGCTGATGAAAACGCCATCGGAATCGAGGTAGTCGTAGGACGCATCAACATAGCCGTTCGCGGTAATGCCCGAATTCACCAAGACATTGCTCAGTGTGATTAACGGCGTAGTAATTGACGGCGTAGCGGACGGCCCGTCTGCTTTCGTGAGCTGCGGAATCGCGACCAGCCCGACGGAGGCCAACAGTCCCAGATATTTTTTCATGACGCCCCTTGATATGGATTTGTGCTGAAACGGCCAGCGGATCGAAGAAAGCACAGTCTGTGCCAAAAGCATGCAGACGCCATTTCCCGTAGCGCTCATTGAACGCTTCCCGGGTATAGGAATTCGAGACGAAAAGACCAGCCGGAGCATCAAATGCACATAAAAAAAGCGCGGCCCTGGCCGCGCTCTTTCCCTACATCAGGTCGTTTCAGGCGCCAGCCTTCTTCAGCATGAAATCAACCGTGGCCTTGATCTCGTCATCGCTGAGATCGGCATTGCCGCCCCGCGGCGGCATCGAATTCTTGCCCTTGATCGCCGAGGCAACGAGACCATCGAAGCCACCGGCGGCCGATTTGCGTGCAGACCAGGCTGCCTTGTCGCCCGTTTTCGGTGCGCCGAGCAGGCCGCCCATATGGCAGGCGCTGCAAATGGTGGCATAGACCTGTTCGGCGCCGAGCGGCTCGTGCTTGGCGACGGCGGCGACTTTCACCAGCGCGGCCGGATCGGTCACGACCTTGCCCAGCGGCGCGGTGCGTTCGTCGACTTTCTTCAAGGTCGCTTCGCTGTTCGTACTTTTGTCGCTGCTCATCAGGCCGGCCATCACCATGATTCCGAATGTGATGCCCACGAGAATGGCGAGCACGCCAAGGAAGCTGGTCAAAAAAGCGGTGTCGTGATTCTTGCTCACAGCGATCTCCAGGCCCAACGGTAGAGAGAAATCGGATTCGGTTGGCGAATCCCGGCGAACCGGCCAGGACGCCGCGCATTATATCGGGCGCGGCGCGGCGCAGCGCGGGACAGCGCGATCAGGTCTTGATGCGCGCATAAGCCGCCAGCGCCCGCTCGCGCGATTCGGGCAGGTCGACGATCGGCTGCGGGTAGTCACGCCCGAGGCTGCATTTCGCCGCCCGCAGCAGCGCCGGGTCTGCCTCCCATGGCGCGTGCAGCGCGGCGTCCGGCAGCTTTGCCAGCTCCGGCACCCAGCGCCGCAGATAGAGACCCTGCCCGTCGAACTTCCCGCTTTGCAGCACCGGGCTGAAGATGCGGAAGTAGGGCGCGGCATCGGCACCGCAGCCGGCGACCCACTGCCAGCCGAGCGTGTTGTTGGCGAGGCTGGCGTCGACCAGCGTGTCCCAGAACCAGCGCGCGCCCTCCTGCCAGGGAATCAGCAGATTCTTGGTCAGCAGGCTCGCGGCGATCATGCGCACGCGGTTGTGCATCACGCCCGTGTGCCAGATCTGCCGCAGGCCGGCATCGACGATCGGCACGCCCGTGCGGCCTCGTTGCCAGGCGCGCAGATCGCGCTGGTAGTCGTCGCAATCGCGCCACGGAAACGCGGCGAATTTCGGATTGAGCGGCTGCTCGGTCGTGTCGGGAAAATGGAACAGCAGGTGATGCGCGAACTCGCGCCAGCCCAGTTCGCGGATGAAGTGCTCGATGCTGGCGACGAGGCCGGCGTGGTGATTTTCGGCGGTCAGCCGCTGCAAGCGCGCGACCAGCTGCACCGGGCCGATCTCGCCGAAGTGCAGATGCGGCGACAGCGTGGAGTTCGCGGACTCGGCGGGGAAGTCTCGGCGCGTGTGGTAGTGCTCGATGCCGTGGTCGCAGAAGCGCTCCGTTTGCGCCCAGGCGCCGGTTTCTCCCGGCGTCCAGGTTTCGCGAAAACCGCCATCCCAGGCGATGGTCGGCAGCAGTCCGAGTGCGGCGATCGGCAGGCTCTTCGGCATCGGTACCACGCCGGTGATCGATAGGGGCGCGGGCAAGGGTTGGCGCGTTCGCTGCGCCACGGCATTGCGCCAGAACGGCGTGAACACCCGATAAGGCTCACCGCTGCCGGTCTTCACTTCCCAGGGCTCGACCAGCAATGCGCCGCTGCGGCTCTCGGCGCTCAGCCCGTCGTCGCGCAGCACCTGCTTGATGCGCGCGTCGCGCGCAATGATCGCCGGCTCGTACAGACGATTCCAGTAGACCGCCTCGGCACCGGTGGCCGCGATCAACGACTGGAGTTCGCCGAGCGATTCGCCCTGCCGGATCAGCAGTGGCGCGCCAAGCTCTGCGAGCGACTTCGAAAGTGCGACCAGCGAGTGATGCAGCCACCAGCGGCTCGCGGCGCCCGGCTGCCATGGCGCCTCTTCATCCGGCGCATGGATGTAAACCGGCAGTACGCGCTGGTGCTGTTCGAGCGCCCGACTCAGCGCCGGGTTGTCGGCGACGCGGAAGTCGCGGCGGAACCAGACCAGTGCCGTGCTCATGAGCGCGGCCCGATCACGAAACCGCAGCCGGCAGGCGCGCGCCGCACTGGCCACAGAACAGCACCGGTCCTTCCGCCTTGGTTCCGCATTGCGTGCAGAACTTCGCGACACCGGCGGTCGCGACGCCCAGCGCCTGCTGCACGTTGGCGCCGAGACTCGCCGCGCCGGGCGGCGCCGAGTTGATGCGATTCAACAGCGCCAGGCGCTGCAAGTCGGTTTCGGAACCCGGCGCCACGATCGACGCCTGCCGGCTGCCGAATGCAGCGAGATGCGTCGACAGCCGCTCGGCCTCGTCGGGCAGGCCGCGAATCGACAGCAGCGAGCGCTCGGTATCCGGCCCGAACGAAACCGAGTCGATCTCGGCCACCCAGAGGCGCAGGCTCATGTCCTCGACGTTGACGATTTCCTTCTGCGTCTTCACGCGATCCTGCAGCAACGCGCCGATCGAGGTCTGCGCACGCTGGAAGTTGCCGTGCGTCTCCAGCCAGTAGATGCGTGAAGTGAACTCGAAGCGCCGCCAGAGCGCGTTGCTGCCGTCAAATGCGAAGCGTGCGATCAGCAGGAGTGAGGCGCCGATCGCGAGTGCACCCCAGGCGCGCGGCACGCTGGCCGAATACAGCAGCATTGCGGCGCCGATGAGGGTCGCCAGCAGCGCGAAGACATCGAGCGCCAGCAGCCAGCGATAGGCGTCCAGCGCGAGGCAGCGCCCAAAGGTCAGCGGCTGGAGGTCATTGGGCAGCGGCTGCGTCTCCTCGATCGCGTGGCCCTCGAAACTGCCGGCCGGCCCGCCACCGAGCTTCGGCAGCTGACGAAGATAGACGCGGTTCGGGACGGTCTCGGTCCAACCAAGCTGCATCTCACGGTCGAACTCCAGGAAGATCTGCGCCGGCGGCGCATTCATCGACAGGGTGTGCAGGCGCTGCGCCATCGCGATCTGGTTCGGCCGCACCACCTGCGCGACCGCCGCCTTCAGCAGCAGCGCCGCTGCGGCCAGCGCGCTGAGCAGGATCGCCGCCGTCACCGGCAGGAACTGCACGGCGCCGTTCAACGGCTGGCCGGCGCTGCCGATGGCCTGCGTCAGCAGCACCGGGCCGATCATCGCGGCGATGATGAAGGCGACGATCGCGCGGATCGACAGCGAGCGTCCGCCCAGCGCGCCCTGCCGCAGCGGCAGCAGCACCAGCGCATTGACCAGCACGAAATACAGAAGGCCGAGCCAGCCGCGCACGACCGGCGAACCGACGCTCAGCGTCGACACCGCGAAGCAAAGCAGCAGGAATGTGAGCCCGATCGCATTGTGGAACTCGGCGCGGGCAAGGTACTGCGTGCGCGCCGGCGAGAACACCAGATCGCGCACCAGCGAATACAGGAGATTGTCGATCGCGCCGGTCGGCACCGAGTAATTGATCGCGTTCTGGCGGATCGTTTCGCGCAGCGCGTCGCCATCCGCACTCGTGCCTTCGGCGTCCTTCGGCAACTGCGGCGCGAGACCGCTGGGCTGGTTGCGGCCGAAGAAGAAACGCAACTGGCGCAGCATGCGCACGCCGAACACCAGACCGAACACCAGCAAACCCGCCGCGATACCAATGGGTGCGGCGGCCCAGGCGCCGCCACCGGCCTCGATCACATGGCGGCCAGCCAGCAGCGCGAGTACGGCGCAGATCAGGCAGACCGCGCTTGCTGCGGCCAGGAACAGGTTTTCGACGCGATGCGGGTTCGGAACTTCGAAACGCGATGATTCGGGGTTGAACTCGTAGCTCACGACGACCTCCGTGCGGTCCGGCGCAGGGCCGCAGGCTGCGGCGCGTCATTAGTCTAGGGCCTGTCAACGCAACGAACGATATAATCGTCGCACCGATGAACAATCCCCCCCCGGTCGCCCTCGCCATCTGCGGCGTCCGTAAATCCTATGGCGCCGTGCAGGCGCTCGACGGCATCAGCTTCGATATCCGCCCCGGCGAATTTTTTGGCCTGCTCGGTCCGAACGGCGCCGGCAAGTCGACGCTGATCAGCATCATCGCCGGGCTGATCCGCGCCGACGAAGGCAGCGTGTCGGTGCTCGGCCACGACACCGTGCACGACTGGCGCGTCGCGCGCCGCCTGCTCGGCGTAGTGCCGCAGGAGCTGGTGTTCGATCCGTTCTTCAAGGTCGTCGACATGCTGCGCATCCAGGCCGGCTATTACGGCTGCGGCAAGGAAGTGTGGCCCTGGATCGACGAGATGCTGATCCGGCTCGATCTCAACAACAAGCGCAGTGTCTCGATGCGCGCGCTGTCCGGCGGCATGAAGCGGCGCGTGCTGATCGCGCAGGCCCTGGTGCACAAGCCGCCGGTCGTGATCCTCGACGAACCGACCGCCGGCGTCGACGTGGAACTGCGCCGCACGCTGTGGAGCTTCATGCGCGACCTGCATGCCAAAGGCACGACCGTGGTGCTGACCACGCATTACCTGGAGGAAGCCCAGGAGATGTGCGAGCGCATCGCGATCGTCGATCACGGCCGCGTACGCGTGATCGAGACCACCGAGCAGTTGCTGAATCGTCATCCGTTCCGCTTCCTGCGCATCAAGCTCGCCGATGGCGGCCTTCTTCCCGAGGCTCTGCGGCCGCTGGTCACCAGCGAGAAGAACGGCAGCATCGAACTGAAGCTGGAGCGCGAGCGGCACCCGATCGGCAGCGTGTTCGCGGCGCTGCGCACGGCCGGCATCGGCATCGAAGACGTCCATACGCGCGAGCCCGATCTCGAAGACATCTTCGTTGAATTGACGCGCGACGGCGCGTCGGTCGAACTGAGCAATGGCCACTCGCCGATCGCGCTGGGCAGCGGAGCGAGTGATGAACGCTAACCGCCGCGGCTTCGTTACGCTGCTGAAGAAAGAAGTCATGCGCTTCTGGTCGGTGCTCGGCCAGACCGTGACGGCGCCGGTGGTCACGGCACTCCTCTACCTGTTGGTATTTGCCCAGGCGATGGACGGCCGCGCGCCGGTCTATCCCGGCGTCAGCTACACGCAGTTCCTGCTGCCGGGCCTGGTGATGATGACGGTGATCCAGAACGCCTTCGCGAATTCCTCGTCAAGCCTGGCCCAGAGCAAGATCATGGGCAACCTCGTGTTCCTGCTGATGGCGCCGCTCGGGCCCTGGGAATTCTTCGCGGCTTACATCGTCGCGGCACTGATCCGCGCGGCGATGGTCGCGACCGTGATGCTCGTCGTTTCGCTGCCGTTCGTGCACCTGCCGCTGCACCAGCCCCTGGCGCTGCTGGCGATGTTCCTGCTCGCAGGCGGCAGCCTCGCCGTCCTCGGCATCATCGCCGGCATCGTCTCGACGAAGTTCGACCACCTCGCGGCCTTCGGCAACTTCATCATCACGCCACTGAGCTTCCTGTCCGGCGTGTTCTACTCGGTGCATGCGCTGCCGCCGCTGTGGTTCACGGCTTCGCATTTCAACCCGTTCTTCTACATGATCGACGGCTTCCGCTACGGCTTTTTCGGCCACTCCGATGTCTCGATCTGGCTGAGCCTGCTCTGGGGCCTGGGCGTCTTCGGCATCATGTCGGCCATCTGCCTGTGGATGCTCATCACCGGTTACAAACTGAGGCGCTAATGACCAAGGAAGAAATCCAGACGTTGATCGCCGCCGGCCTGCCGGGCGCGGAAGTCATCGTGCGCGGCGACGACGGCCAGCATTTCGAGGCCGATGTCGCCTGGACCGGCTTCGCCGGCCTGAACATGGTCAAGCAGCATCAGGCGGTCTACGCTGCGCTCGGCGGCAAGATGGGCCGCGAGATTCACGCGCTGGCCTTGAAGACGCGTGCCGGCTGATTCGTCTGCACAGAAAAACCACGATAACGGGCGCGGCAAGCGCTGGAACGTCGGCGACACTGAATACGTCGCGCTCCTGCGCATCAACTTTAGATAGTCAATGGACAAATTCGTAATCGAAGGCAATGGCCCGCTCGCGGGTGAAGTGCATGCCTCCGGCGCCAAGAACGCCGCGCTGCCGATCCTCTGCGCCAGCTTGCTGATCGACGACACGCTGAGCTTAAGCAACGTGCCGAACCTGCACGACATCGTCACGACCAAGAAGCTGCTCGCGCAGATGGGCGTGACGGTCGGCAGCGCGGGTCCGGGAAGCTGTGTCGCCAATGCGACCGGCATCACCACCTGTGTCGCGCCCTACGAGCTGGTCAAGACCATGCGTGCCTCGATCCTCGTACTCGGCCCGCTGCTCGCGAAGCGCGGTGAGGCGCAGGTCAGCTTGCCGGGCGGCTGCGCGATCGGCGCGCGTCCCGTCGACCTGCACCTGATGGGCCTGAAAGCGATGGGCGCCGAGATCGAACTCGAAGGCGGTTTCATCAAGGCGCGGGCGAAGCGCCTCAAGGGCGCGCGAATCTATTTCGACACCGTCACCGTCACCGGCACGGAGAACCTGCTGATGGCGGCGACGCTCGCCATGGGTGAGACAATTCTCGAGAACGCAGCGCGCGAGCCGGAAATCGTCGACCTCGCGCACTGCCTCACGGCGATGGGCGCGAAGATCAGCGGCGCCGGCACCGGCACCATCGTGATCCAGGGTGTCGATGCCCTGCATGGCGCGGAACATCGCGTGATTCCGGACCGCATCGAAGGCGGCACTTTTCTCGTTGCCGCCGCGATCAGCCGTGGCCGCGTGCGTCTCACCAAGGCCGATCCAAACGCACTCGACGCAGTCATCGTCAAGCTCCAGCAGGCCGGCGCCAAGGTCGCCACCGGCCGCGACTGGATCGATGTTGACATGCGCCACCAGCGGCCGGTCTCCGTCAACCTGCACACCATGGCGCATCCCGGTTTTCCGACCGACATGCAGGCGCAGTTCATGGCGCTGGACTGCTATGCCGAAGGTGTCGGCACGATCCGCGAAACCATTTTCGAGAACCGCTTCATGCACGCGCAGGAGTTGCTGCGCCTGGGTGCAGATATCCGCATCGAGGGCAACACCGCGATCGTCACCGGCCGCGAGAAACTGACCGGCGCGCCGGTCATGGCCACCGACCTGCGCGCCTCCGCCGCACTCGTGCTCGCCGCGATCGCCGCCGAGGGCACGACCCGGATCGACCGCGTGTATCACATCGACCGCGGCTACGAAAAAATCGAGGAAAAACTCGGTGCGCTCGGTGCGAAGATTCGGCGCGTAAACCAGTAAGCTAAGGCTTGCCGGCCTGACGGAGAAGCCCGATGGAAAGCGAGTCGAAGCAAGCCCGCCTTGCCGTCCTGATCGACGCCGACAACGCCCAGCCTTCGCTCGCGGAAGCCCTGCTCGCCGAGATCGCGAAATACGGCATCGCCAGCGTCAAGCGCATCTACGGCGACTGGACGCAGCCGAACCTGCGCGGCTGGAAGGACCAGCTCGCGGCGCACGCCATCCAGCCGATGCAGCAGTTCGGCTACACCACCGGCAAGAACTCGACCGATGGTGCGCTGATCATCGACGCGATGGACTTGTTGTTCAGCGGCCGCTTCGACGGCTTCTGCATCGTCTCCAGCGACAGCGATTTCACCGGCCTGGCGATGCGCATCCGCCAGGCCGGCCTTGCAGTTTACGGCTTCGGCGAGAAGAAGACGCCAAAGGCTTTTGTCTCGGCCTGCGACAAGTTCATCGACGTCGAAGTGCTGCGGGCTCCCTCTGCCGATGAGCCGGCAACGCCGCCGCGCGACAACAAGGCGTTGAAGCAGGACAAGAAGCTCGTGCGCCTGATCCGCGATGCGCTCGAAGCCTCGGCTGACGACGACGGCTGGGCCGGGCTCGGCGCGGTCGGCAGCCTCATCACCAAGCAGGCGCCGGATTTCGATCCGCGCAACTACGGTTTCAGGAAACTCAGCGAACTGCTGCCGGCAATCGGCCTGTTCGAGATCGACAAGCGCGGCGTCGACGGCAAGCAGAAGTCGATCTACCTGCGCGAAAAAGGCGGCGCGGCGAAGAAACCCTGAGGTCGGCTGATCGATTGCGGGCGGTGAGCGCGGCGCGCTCGATCTTTGGTCAGCGTTGCGGCAAGACGGCGACCGGATCGAAACGCAGAGGAATGCCGCTGCAACCGGCGGCCAGTGCAGCTCTCACGAGCGCCGTGATCTGCGCCGCGCCTTCGTCCAGCGACAAGCCATCGGGCCGCAGGTTCGAGATGCAGTTGCGCTCGGCGTCGTTGCGGCCGGTACGCGGACCAAAGGTCAGATAGGCGCCGAGACTATCGGCGGAAGAAAGCCCGGGCCGTTCGCCGATCAGGCTGATCGCGAGCACCGCGCCGAGCAACTCGCCGATCTCGTCGGCCAGCGCGACGCGCGCCTGTGTCGCGATCACCAGCGGCGCCAGGCGCAGGCCGTCGAGACGCAGCAGCAGCGCGGCCAGCAACGGCGCTGCGTGTCGCTGTGCAGCAATCGCAGAGAGGCCATCGCTGATGACAATGACAAGATCGGCGGCCGGCGAGGTTTTCTTCGCGGCCAGCAAAGCCGCGGAATCCGGGTGCAATTGGCGTCCCCAGTCGGGACGCGAGAGATACGCCGCGCGATCTTCGGCCTGGCTGCGAACATGTAACGCGTTTTTGCCGGCAGAGCCGAGCGCGGTGGTCAGCGCCTCGATATCCAGTGCCGCATGGACGGCATCGCGTGCCCGCGCGTGGGCGAGGCCGAAGGCCAGCACCTCGCGCGTCGGCAGGCTCGCGCCGCTGCGTCCGAGCGCGATGCGTGCGGCAGTAAAGCGACGCAGTTCGATCCAGGGATCGGTGCTCGTCGCAGTTGCGGGCGAAGAAACTGGCAGGCTCATGCGGCGCCATCGGCAAATTGCGTGAGCGCCGCCAGCGCCGGAACCGCGCGGGCATCGCGCAGCTTTCCGTTCGCATCGACAAGCAGCATCTTCTCCAGCCAGTCGGCGAACTCCGGTGCATGCTTGAGGCCGAGCGTGGCGCGCAGGTAGAGGGCATCGTGAAAGCTCGTGCTCTGGTAGCCGAGCATGATGTCGTCGGCGCCCGGCACGCCCATCACGTAGTTCACGCCGGCTACGCCGAGCAGCGTCAGCAGCGTATCCATATCGTCCTGGTCGGCGTCGGCGTGGTTCGTGTAACAGACGTCGACCCCCATCGGCAGGCCCATGAGCTTGCCGCAGAAGTGGTCCTCGAGACCGGCGCGGATGATCTGCTTGCCGTCGCGCAGATATTCCGGGCCGATGAAGCCAACCACGCTGTTGACCAGCAGCGGTCGATACACGCGACACACAGCATAGGCGCGTGCCTCGCAGGTCTGCTGGTCGACACCATGATGCGCGTTCGCAGAAAGGGCGCTGCCCTGCCCGGTCTCGAAATACATGACGTTGTCGCCGACCGTGCCGCGTTTCAGTGACCGCCCGGCCTCGTGCGCCTCGCGCAGCAGCGCGAGGTCGATGCCGAAGCTGCGATTGAGCGCTTGAGTACCGCCGACCGACTGGAATACCAGATCGACCGGTGCACCCTGCGCGATCGCATCGATCTGGCGCGTGAGATGTGCGAGCACGCAGGACTGCGTCGGAATTTCGAAGCGATGGATCAGTTCGTCACACAGGTCCCAAAGCCGACGCAACTTCGCCGGTTCATCGGTCGAGGGATTGATGCCGATGCAGGCATCGCCGCTGCCATACATCAGACCGTCGAGCAGGCTCGCGGCAATGCCGCGCGCATCGTCGGTCGGGTGGTTCGGCTGCAAGCGTATCGAGAGCCGTCCCGGCAGGCCGATAGTGTCGCGAAACGCGGTGACGACGCGGCATTTCCGCGCCACGAGAATCAGGTCCTGATTGCGCATGAGCTTGGCCGCCGCCGCCGCCATTTCCGGCATCAGACCCGGCGCGAGGCGCGACAGTGTTTCGGTATCGGCTGTATCCGACAGCAGCCAGTCGCGAAAGCTGCCGACGCTCAAGTCCCGCACCGGCGCGAACGCGGCCACGTCATGCGTATCGACGATCAGGCGCGTGACTTCGTCGCTTTCGTACGGGATCAGCAGTTCGTCCTGAAACGTGGTTAGTGGCAGATCGGCGAGCGCCATGCGCGCCGCCATGCGCGCTTCGTCGCTCGCCGCCGCGATGCCCGCGAGCGCGTCGCCGGCGCGCATCGGCGAGGCCTTCGCCAGCAACTCGCGCAGGTCGGCGAACACGTAGCTGCGGATGCCGATGCTCACCTGGTAGCGCATCGCCGCGGTTTCGTCTCAGGGCGTGGCGTAGATTTCGCAGGCATCGATGCGCTCGGGTTCGAGCGCGCCGGCGGCATACCATTCCTGCATCGCGGGCAGCGCGCGCATCGTCGCGATGTACTCGCCGCAGACCTCCGGCAGAACCACGCCATAGGTGATGAAGCGTGCAACGACCGGCGCGTAGAACGCGTCCGCGATGCCGAACTTGCCGAACAGGAACGGTCCGCCGGCACGATAGCGCGAGCGGCAATCGCTCCAGATCGCGGCGACCCGCGCGGCATCGTCGAGCGCATCCGGCAGGTGGCCCTGACCCGGAAACGAGCCACGGCAGTTCATCGGCATGTTCGAGCGCAGCGCGCCGAAGCCCGAGTGCATTTCGGCAGTGACGCTGCGCGCATGCGCTCGGGCGGCGGCGTCTTTCGGCCAGAGTTCGCGATCCGGAAATTTCTCGGCGAGGTATTCGCAAATCGCGAGCGAATCCCAGACCGTCAAGGCGCCATCGATCAGGGTCGGCACTTTGGCGGCCGGCGAATAGGCGAGTTGCCGCGTTTTTGAGTCGGCCTGATACAGCGGAATCATGACCTCCTCGAACGGGATGCCGGCCACGCGCATCGCGAGCCAGGCGCGCTGCGACCACGAGGAATAGTTCTTGTTGCCGATGACGAGCTTCATGGCGACCTCCGCGCGAGGCAGCCAGCTTGCGACGCGACCTTGCCGGGAAGCAAGCCTTGCCGATTGCCGGCGAGCAGAATGCCTGACCATATACGAGTAAAATCGCCCATCACGAATGAAACCGCCGACCGCATGACCGCTCTGACGCTGGCCCTGTCCAAGGGCCGAATTCTCGAAGACTGCCTGCCGCTGCTCAACCAGGTCGGCATCGCGCCGCGCGGCGATTCCGGCCGGCTGCTGCGGATTCCCACGCAGGACGAAAACGTCGAGCTGCTCGAAATCCGCCCGACCGACGTGCCGACCTATGTCGAATACGGCGCCGCCGATCTCGGCATCGTCGGCAAGGACATCCTGCTCGAACACGGTGGCGGCGCGCTGTACGAGCCGGTCGATCTCGGTATCGCTGTGTGCCGGCTGTCGATCGCGACGAAAAAGGATTCGCCGCTCGCACGGGGACAACGCCTTGCTGCGGGCCGGCGCCTGCGCGTCGCGACCAAGTATCCCGAGGTCACGCGCCGGCACTATGCCGCGCGCGGCGAGCAGGTCGAGATCATCAAGCTCTACGGCTCGATGGAACTGGCGCCACTGGTCGGCCTCGCCGATGTCATCGTCGACCTCGTCGCGACCGGCAACACACTGCGCGCGAACGGCTTGATCGAGATCGAAATCATCTTCGAGTCGAGCGCGCGGCTGGTCGTCAACAAGGCGGCGATGAAGATGAAGCATGCGGCGATCCGCGCACTGCTCGACCGCTTCAACGAGGCGGTCGCGCATGTCTGAGCCGGAATTGAAGATCGGGCGTCTCGACGCGCGCGCGACGGACTTCGACGCACAGCTCGCCGCGCTGCTCGACCGCGCGCCCGAAGCCGATGCGCAGGTGACCGCGACGGTCGCCGGCATCATCGCGGAAGTCCGTACGCGGGGCGACGACGCACTCGTCGAATACACGAACCGTTTCGATCGCCGTAGCGTGCGCTCTGCGCACGAACTGGAAGTGTCCAAAGCCGATCGCGAAGCCGCCTGGCGCACGCTGCCCGCCGATCTGCGCGCCGCGCTCGAAGCCGCCGCCGCGCGCATCCGCACCTACGCCGAACGCCAGAAAATCGAAGCCTGGGAATTCGCCGACGAACACGGCAACCGCTTAGGCCAGCGCGTCACGCCGATGGACCGCGTCGGCCTCTACGTGCCCGGCGGCAAGGCTGCGTATCCGTCGAGCGTGCTGATGAACGCGATCCCGGCCAAGGTCGCCGGGGTTGGCGAACT